>JSZA02000465.1 GCA_000785145.2 Candidatus Thiomargarita nelsonii | reverse complement strand
ATCTCGAAATATAAGTCAGTTTGCCCCGATCCATTGCCATGTTGTTATCCAACATCAGGCGCGGAAATTGGCAATTATGCTGAAAATGTTTCAGAAAATAAAGTGCTAAGGTTGGACAATAATGCTTTATAGCGGTTGGGACTGATTTCGCCACGCCCCATCATGACTTCATTGGCAAAATTGTCGTATTCGTCAATTAATAGATAAAGCCGATACGCCGTTGCCTGAACCGCCGTTAAGGTTGATTAAAAGGAGGAAATCGCATTATTATTATCAATTTCAATGGGGTAGGGCAAATAATATTGATAAGACTTAGCAAAGCGTTTAATCCGATTATTCTGCCAATTTTTCTTTAACAGACTCTAATTTTTTGATTTCCTTAATACTCATAGTCAACACTTTTTCTCCGCTCAACTTCAGATAATTTTTGTCTCGTTCCCTTAGCGAAGCGCTTATCGTTATACATAAGTCCATTTACGATATTTTGTAGGGTGCGTACTCCGCACAAATTAAGAGTCAGGGTGCGTAGGACACACCCTACAAATATACTTTTATTTCAACTGCTTATATACTTATGTCTAAAGGAGTGCGCGAGGCAAAGGAACGCATGCCCGGACGCTCCTACAACAACAACCGCCGCACATCAGACAAACTCAAATATCATCACAAAAATTGCAGCAATTCTAATTGTCTTGTTTCTATAAAAAATATCTCCTGATGTCGAAAGGACGTCCAAGATAAATCTTGGACTCCTACAAGTACTCACCACCACGATTTTAGTGTGTCCTTGTTTCCATGCCAACCTGCCTTGTGATTGGTTGATATGAAATTTCATGCTGCCATTGCAGGGAAGTTATTGGTATCGTTTCTACAAATGAAGGTGTATAGGCTGAGATTGAAAGTATCTCGCTCACCGGCGGATGTAACAGAATATCCAGTACGTGTGTTTTAAGTCCACTAGAAAGCGAGGCAAGCCCGGTGAGCGGAAAACTTCGATGCCCCATTTCAGTTTTTTGGGCTAACAGAGAATATTCAAAAAAGGTCAAACCGATGGCCCGGTGTTCTTTTTTGTTAATACGCAACAAAATGTGCTCATTCAATTCGATGCCTGTGGCGTTTTTGCTCTGTTCAAATGAAACGTATAAAGTATCGCTCATCTCATCATAATTAAAAATAGGTTTTGTCATATTTTCACCCGATTTCTTTTTGATATGCTGTGACAATGTAGTTATTTGGTACCAGTTTTCCACTGTCACCAACACTCACGCCAAACAGCACAACCGCAACAATATGGGTGTTGTCTGTGGCTAAATTATCAAAGCTCTTAACATAACGGTATTTCCGCATATTTAGTGGATCTTGTTTTCGATGCCCCTGAAGAATAGTTTTTTTCAGGGACTCCTCATAGTCTGACATCTCTGGATGGTTCTCAGTAATATGTTGCCATCGCTCGTGGGTCAGATAAATGTTGTTACTATAGCGGTCATAAACAGTCCAGCGTTTTCCACCATTCATTTATTTCACCATAATTCAACAAAAGTAGTTACATTTTACATGATTACCCGTCCTACAACAACCGTCGCACATCAGACAAAATAAAACTCAAATACTGAGTAAACCGCGCCCCCATCGCCCCATCAATCAACGGCTTCAAAATCATATTTTCTTTGCTGACATCTAGCGAAGCGTTAAATTGAGTACAACGCCTGTCGGACAACGAATAAAACAAAATAGGAGTCCAAGATAATATTTCTCCTAGAGCCCTCCGCACAAAGGGACAGGCTCGAAAGGACGTCCAGACCGAAGATGGACTCCTACAAGTACTCCCCATCGCTCGTCTCTTCGTTTGCCGGTAAGACTAACTCTAATACTGATGCATAATATGCGAGTTGACAAGCAAGTCTTTCAGCAGAAACATATTCTCGAAAACCTTCTCTTGGTAAATCAGCA
>JSZA02000464.1 GCA_000785145.2 Candidatus Thiomargarita nelsonii | reverse complement strand
TAGGGTGCGTCCTACGCACCGTGACTCTTAATTTGTGCCCAGGACGCACCCTACAACACCCATCAATTTAACATTAACAGAGTACTAGCGCGTCCGGCGAAACGGCCTTCTGCTGGGGTGAACTGGAAAATCCCATAACATGATTCACTCCTTCTTTCTAGCCAACAACACATGTCCATGTTGACCACCACCCCGATTACCCGTATCAAAATTCATACACCAAAGCTTATCATCATCACTGGGCGTTGAAGAACAATACCATCCACTCTGGAGATTGGGAAAATAGCGTTTATCAATACTGGTTTGATCTTTAAACAAAGTTTCAAATTCCTCTATAGTGGGCAAATGCCAATTATTATAACCCCCTATTTGTTCTTTATTAATCGCCTCAACATAGCCCTCAGTGTCACAGCGACTGCCTTGACATTGGCCGCCATTTTCTTCACCCTTTCCGTCGGCATACCAAGTATAAATATGTTTGCCATCTTGCAGCCCGCCATCCTGCGTTTTAGTTTCCCAAATGAAACCCGTCTCGTTATCTTGGACAACCGCCCATTGTGTCGCCTCATCTGGCAGAGCCTGTCCATCAGGATTCAGTTTGCTAAAGCGATGGCGGCGTTGATAAATATCGCTTTTCAGATGTTTGAGAGTTTCTAAAATCGCCCCTAAGCTTTGATTAACCATCTCTAATTGCTGTTTGCTCTCAGATTCAACCTTTTTATCTGCTTTAGTACCGCGTAGCAGCATAAATAAAGCCTGTATCACAGACAAAAACACAGACAATCCTAAGCCTAAAATAGAAGATAAAAAAGCCAGTTTTAAACCCTCTAGCAAGGGCGGCACACTCTCTGCAATATTGTGCGTATCAAAATCTAACAACCCCAAAACGATACCGACAAATGTGCCCAATACGCCCATATTAATAATAATAGACTTACAATTAATATGTCGATCACGAAAAAAGCTTACAACATCAATCACCGCGACAAATAACATCAAGCCGCCAAATACGAATAAAATCGGCGTCATCACTCCTCCAAATGCTTGACTAAAATCTGATGCAGTTTTTGCTCAGCCTTGGTGACGATTTTAAATTCGACACGGCGAGATTTTGTCGCATTTTCGGAGCCATCCTCATTGAAAATCCGTTGAGCAAAGGACAAACCATTGGCTCTGAGCATTTTTTGTAGCCACTCCCGTTTATCTACATTAAGGGCGCCTAATTGATAACAATATTTGAGCGTTGACAAAGCGCGTTGCTGTGACAATTCAACATTTTTCAGATAGCGAATCACCACATCATCAACATTCTCCCAATAACTTGACGTATGCCCTTCAATCCTGATGGCTTCAATCTCATCACGATAACCCTGCAAAATGCTAACATAACGCGGAAAAAAATCATCTAAAATGGCCTTAAATTTTTCCCGCAGATCACTTTGACCGGATTTAAACAAGACTTTAGGTGCCTTAAAGCGCACCGTATTATCCTCTAAAATGACCGCATTCCACTGCATTAAATCGGCAGAAAATTCTTGCAACAAATCCTGATGTAATTGCGAACGGCTCTTATCAGCCAACAAAGCAATTTCTCCCATCGCATTTTTTTGTTGTTGCACATCCAACATAAAGACAACAGCGATCAATAAAAATACCATCATCAAACCAGACATTAAATCAGCAAGACTTAAATCTTCTTGAATCATAAAAAATACTCCGTACACTCGTCCAAAAGTTTTGTTTCGGGAATTTCGCTGCGCGGATTTCCCGCAACGAAGATCGCTACGCTAAACTGGTGGTGCAGGACGCGGAGCGTCCAGGCAGGCATTCCTTTGCCTCGCGTCAATGCCATATCGTGTCGGGCAACCACTAGGGTGTTGCCCCTACGGAGGACCACATTTTATGTTTCCGAGGCAAAAGTTTTCGCGCAGCGAAAACTTTTGCCTCGGAAGGCAATCCTTTATGGTTGCC
>JSZA02000463.1 GCA_000785145.2 Candidatus Thiomargarita nelsonii | reverse complement strand
ATTTATAACGGCAACTATGAAATCACCTACTATGCTGAAGACAATGAGGGCAACATCGCCAGCAGCGAAGAGACAGTCATGATCACCGTAAGCGGTGGCCTAGCACCGCCTGATAGCTCAACTATTGAGATCGTATTGGAAAAAGAACGCTACCAACGCGGCGAATCGTTTCAGGTGAGCCTGATCGAGCATCTTAATTGGGGCTATGACCTGTATGCAGCCGTGGTGTTGCCTGATGGACAATTTGTCGCACTAACTGGAGAAAACGAATTTGCGTCGCTCAATCAGCCCGAAAAATGGTCAGCGTTAAGGAATCAGGGGAGCCCATTGAGCCTACTGCAATTAAGCTTGCCTGAAAATTTGGCAACCGGTGAATATTGCTTTTATGGGATACTATCTCCGAAAAATGGAGCCGTTTTGGAAAATATACCTCAGTGGGTGTGGACTGAGCGGTGTTTTGCCTTAAATTAAGGGCAACCACAAGGGATTGCCCCTACGAGAAATCACGGTCCATGTAGGGGCAATCCTTTATGGTTGCCCTTGCTCCCTCCTTGCATCGGGACAGGCTTAATGGCATTGGATTAGGGAGAGCCATTAAATTTAAAAATCCTATTTCTTCAAGAAATAGGATTTTTTTTGGTGGCCATTTTTTGAGGACTGATTTTATGATAGAATACTCAACTCCTGTAGTTCTCTTAAAAGGAATCAATTATGAGACATTTTTGCTCTTATGGACCAGTCAATTGTAAGGCGCATTTTTGTGTCCAACGCAAAGCACTGATTGCGACTGGGGTTCAGCAGCTCATTGGTAGCCCTGAGGAAGAAAGTGGTCATTACTTTACAATTTGGGCACCACGTCAAACGGGCAAAACTTGGCTGATGAGACAACTAGAACAAGCCATAGAACAGCAATACCCAGAAAAATTTACCATTTTGAATTTTTCACTGGGTGGATTGAGAGGGATGAGTTTTCCAGAAGAACAAGCTGATTTTCCCCCAGCCTTTGGCAGATTAATCAAGAGAAGTTTGCCAGAACACCCTGATGTCAAAAACTGGGATGATTTTTCTCAATTATTCTCAAGAACTGAGGGGTTATGGGATCGTCCGCTTATTTTGTTGATAGATGAAGTGGATACCATCCCATTGTCTTTGATAGACTTGATGGTTGCACAATTTAGGGAACTGTATCTTGAGCGTGAAACCAACTGGCTGCACGGACTCGCACTGGTTGGAGTTCGAGCCGTATTGGGTATTGAAAGTCAACGGGGTCCTCCCTTTAACATTCAAAGATCGTTGAAAGTGCCCAATTTAACGCCTGAAGAAGTCAAGGAATTATATCGTCAGTACCAAGAAGAAAGTGGTCAACCGATTGAAGCCGCTGTGGTGGACAAAATTTATGAATCCACCAAAGGGCAGCCCGGTTTGGTTTCATGGTTTGGAGAGTTGCTGACTGAAAAGTATAATCCAGGCACTAAGCAAGTTATTGATATGGAGACTTGGGAAGAATTGTGGGAAAAAGCCAGATTTGTTGAACCAAACAATACGGTGATGAATCTGATTGCTAAAGCGAGAGTGCCAGAATATCAGGACTTTTTAATCAAACTATTTGCTAATAATAATGTACCATTCTCTTTTCATCGTCCGTTGTGCAGTTATCTCTATCTTCACGGCATCATCAAGCCTGTAAGCATCCGACAACCCAATGGAAAACGGAGTGAAATTTGCCGTTTTTCCTCACCTTTTATTCAGGATTGTCTCTATTATGCGTTGACAGATGAAATTGTTGGTGATGAAACACCGATACTTCCCCTGCAACCGCTAGATGATTTGGCAGACGTTTTTGCTGGTACGGGCGTAGGGGCGGGCAACCACTTCGTAGGGGCAATCCCTTGTGGTTGCCCGCCCCTACTTAATCTACCAGCTTTGTTGACAAGGTACAAAGATTATCTGGCTCGCCTCAAAGATCAAGGTATTAATCCTTGG
>JSZA02000359.1 GCA_000785145.2 Candidatus Thiomargarita nelsonii | reverse complement strand
CCAAGATTTATCTTGGGCGCCTCGTCCAAAATAAATTTTGGACTCCTGTCTTGGAGTCCAAGATTTATCTTGGGCACCTCGTCCAAAATAAATTTTGGACTCCTGTCTTGGAGTCCAAGATTTATCTTGGGCGCCTCATCCAAAATAAACTTGTGTCGGCTCGATGAGCGCGGAGCGTCGAATTTTAAAGGAACAGTGAGTGATACAAACAAAAATATTACGACGACGGGCACAATTATACAGCGACATACGCCAATTTTTTGACACACGCCAAGTGCTAGAAGTCGAAACGCCTATACTTTCTGAGGCTTGCGTCCCTGAGCCTATGATTGAACCATTTTATACTGATTATCATGGTCCGGGTTCTAAGCGTTTGTTTTTGCACACCTCGCCAGAATTAGCCATGAAACGGCTACTCGCCGCCGGCAGCGGTGCCATTTTTCAAATCACCAAAGTTTTTCGTGATGGTGAGGCGGGGCGTTGGCATAATCCAGAATTTAGTTTATTAGAATGGTATCGCCCTGATTTTAAGCAAAACGATTTAATCCAAGAAGTTGATGAATTTTTACAAACACTCTTAAATTGTCCACCCGCTGAATGTTTGACTTATTGTGCTGTATTTGAACAATATACCAATTTACACCCTTTGCACTCTTCCCTAGCCGCTTTACAAGACTATGCTGCCCAATTTGGCGTTGTGCAAGATCGTGATACCTGTTTACAACTCATCCTTTCACACGACATTGAGCCACACTTAGGACAAAATCGCCCCACTGTGATAACGGATTTTCCAGCCAGTCAAGCCGCTTTAGCCCGAAAACGGGCGGATAATCCAGAATTGGCTGAACGCTTTGAAGTTTATGTGCAAGGGATTGAATTAGCGAATGGTTTTTATGAGTTGACTGATCCCGTTGAACAACGCCAACGCTTTGAAGAAGATTTAATAAAAAGACAAGCCCTCAATTTGCCAACTTATCCTTTAGATGAGCGATTTTTAGCCGCTTTAGAATCTGGATTGCCCGATTGTGCTGGCATTGCTTTAGGCTTAGATCGTTTATTAATGTTAATCGTGGGTGCTTCTCATATTGATGAAGTGTTGGCGTTTCCTATCAATTGTGCCTAAAATCGCACAAGGTAAACTTATTTTTGAATAAAATAATTGTATCGGTTGCCATACCCAAAATCGACAAGGTTTTGTTTGTAGCCTTGCGTTTCGATTATCCCATCCCCAGCATAGAGCAAGAAATTCTCATTGGTGAGACTGATATTGACAACTTTTGGAAAATAAACGTATATGAACGTTCAAAAAAACGCTGAGTGCCACAAGCAATCTTTAGGGGTTGTTGCTGAGTCTCTGTATCTCATTAATCTTTTGCTACTCCCCGGTTTAGCTTTTTTGATATTGGCTTGGCTTTACTTTAAATATGAAAATCGCGCTCCGTCATTGGCGGGTTGTCATTTGAGACAAACATTTTCTGCCAGTATTTGGGCAGGATTATTATTGGTCTTTGTTAATGGTGTGATTATCTTGGGGATGGGATATAAAACGCCCTACACTTGGCTCATCGTCATACCAAATTTCATTATCTGCCATTCTACCTTGGTATTGTTGGGAATATTTGGTTTAGTCAGAGCTTTGGATGGTAAGAGATTTAAATATCCATTTATTGGTCCAAGTTGTTAAAAACCAATGCGTTTTAAGGAGTCCAAGATTTATCTTGGGCGCATCGTCCAGTTACTTTATGGATATGCCAATGCCGCCACTCCATACAAACACACCGCCAATAATATCACCACCGATGCACAGCCATTAATAGCCCACGCCCAAGGAATTAAATCGGGAGCGATGCGAGACAGCCCTAATGGAAACGGCATTCCCATCCAAAAAGCCAGTGGCACTATCAGTATGAGTGAAATCAAAACCTTTGCAAAATCTGGTAATGGCGTTAGCCACTGGAGCAAGGGGGGCAATGCCATATCGTGTCGGGCGTAGGGGCAATCCCTTGTGGTTGCCCGCCCCTACGTGAACCGTGATTTTTTGTA
>JSZA02000363.1 GCA_000785145.2 Candidatus Thiomargarita nelsonii | reverse complement strand
ACAGCCTTTATTTGATTCTAAGATTGAAGCATGGAGACATGGTCCCGTCTGTCCAGAGCTATATCACAAATATAATTTAAAACACGGGTTAAGTAGATGCCTAAGAAAAAGCGCATACCGCAACATGATAAAAACAAACTTACCTCGTCACGGACTTGGCATAGAGAAAATTTCCAAATATAGTATAAAAACAGCACTTCCCAGTAATATTACAGAAGATTTTAACTATTTTCTGGCGTTTCGATTTAGTGGTAAAAAACCAATGGTTGGATATCGTATTAATGAAATATTTTATGTGCTCTGGTTTGATCATGATTTCACACTTTATGAACACTGACTTCCATGCAGCGGCGCACAGCGTCTGAGTGACGACCACTATCTTTACCGCAGCCCCGCAATCTAAGCACTTGAAAATAAATATAAAAAAATACGAAACTTTTCTTATCTTATTTATTAGACTTGTCCCTTTTTAATTGTCGGGTGGATATCGCTACATACTGGCATTGCTAAAAAACAAACGTACAATTTGAAGCCCATTTCGGCCATCTAAATGAACAAATTCCTAGCTTCTATTTAGCTAGAGCGTCATGATATGTTAACATGGGTATCTTCGAGATCGGCGACACCTGATGTGAGTTTTTCAAGCCGTTAAACTCATTTAGAAGTCTTTAAGACTCACATTCACAAAAATGGTTTTTATCTCACAGGTGCGAATTATGAATAGAGCAACAATCGCTATCACATTTGATCAATATATCCTTGATAGACTAGACGAACTCATCAGCCGTCATATATATCCAAACAGAAGTCGTGCCATTCAAGATGCGGTTGAAGAAAAGCTTCATCTGCTAGAACGAAGCCATTTGACACAAGAATGCGCTAAATTAGACCCTAATGAAGAAAAGGCTCTGGCGGAAGAAGGATTCTCAGAGGAGCTAAATCAATGGCCAAAATATTAAGAGGTGAAATTCGTTGGGCTGATCTGAACCCTGTGCGAGGCAGCGAACAAGGAGGGCATCGTCCGGTGCTTATTCTTAGCCAAGATGTTTTCAATGAACGTTCTGGTACTGTTATCGCACTAGCAATCACTGGTCAACCACAACAAGCCAGCTTTCCACTCACTTTTGAACTGAACGGTGCTGAACTCCCCAAACGATCATGGGTAAAAATCAGTCAAATTAGAACTTTAGCGGTGGAACGCCTTGGTAAGAAGATTGCTCGGATTTCTCCTGAAGAATTAGCGCAAATTCTTGATGGTTTTAATGAAATTATTGGTTCTTGAAATATAGAACGACTAAGCCGAAATGGTTTTTTTTTCTCGTTCCTCAGCGAAGCTAATTTTTATGTATTTTGGAGTCCACCTTCGGTTTGGAAACCCACGTCCAAAGCTAAAGCTTTGGACTCCAAAATATCTAAAAATTCATGGTTCGGTACTTAACAATGAGCAAAGTTTGCCATTTTTGTGGAAACAAGCATTTTAAGCACACAACTGTACAATATACTTACAGGCATGATGATTTTAAAAACAATCGAAACAGAATTTAATGCCATCCATTCTCATGGCAAAAAAATAAAGACAGAAATTAGAGTGCCTGTCGAGCCGTTCCTTGAACTTATTCATGCTTAATTGGTTTATTACCAAGTGCTAGTCCTTTATAATTAATGTTACTCTGACCCCAATTATTACCATTTATTAAGCATTTAATGCAACGGGCTGTCGCGGCAGATGATATTTATCCATGTAATTGATATTTATCGGTAATATTCAAAAGTTAATCGGTTTCAAATATTAATTTTGGAATAGACCGAAAAAAAAAGGTTGACATGATCTGGTGGATTGAGTACTATTTTTTATTTTGAAAAATAGCGAGTGTAGGGTGCGTCCTACGCACCGGTTTGTCAGTGTAGATCAATTAGACGTGACCATAAGGTGCGTAGGACGCACCCTACATGCAATCCAGGCTACGCTTGCTGGAGATAATTAAGCTCTCTTGATATGTCTGAGGAACAGACAGAAAAAAAGATGAGTTTTCAGAAGCTACCAAGTTTCGAGG
>JSZA02000362.1 GCA_000785145.2 Candidatus Thiomargarita nelsonii | reverse complement strand
TGACAAGGTTTATCAATATTTTGTCATGCCTGGTTATTTTAGAGAAAAACAGGCACATCAGGCGGAAATACAAGCACATCAGGAGGAAATACAGGCGGAAAAACAGGCACGTATTCTAGCAGAACAACGTGCTAAACAATTAGCCGAACAATTACGAGTTTTTGAAATAGAGCCTATACAATAGCGCACAACCCAGCACAGGGATTAACGGAATAAAGGGGTTTGCCCCTTTTCACTGAGAAAAAGCTTATGATTTCTAAACCCATCACGCTAATTTTTTTAAAGTGTCGTTAAATAATTTGTAAATTTAAAAATCCTATTTGCTTTCCGAAATAGGATTTTTTTTTGTGGCCATGACGACTGATTTAGGAGCAATCCTTAAAGAAATCCTATTTTTTAAAAAAATCGGATTTCTCATTAGTAGCAAATTTTAAAGAAATCCTATTAAATCTTGGTTATAATCAATTATAAAAATGACGTCAAATTTTGGTACTCCAAAAAACAGGGTAGTTTCATGCCACAAAATGCTATTTTATTGCTCAAATTAGTTGATATACTCAGTATTACAATTTCTGGAATAATCGCTTATATAGCCAATTTTGGTTTTGATGGCTGGGCTATAGCAACTTATTATCATCTCGCTATCATTCTGGGCGTACTGCTATCACTGATTATTTTTCCTTGGTTTAGTCTCGATATGCGGTACAGAGAAACCATTTTCCCTTCATTTCCTAAACTGATGATCGCATGGTTAACTGTCATCGCTGTTCTAATTCTAATCGCGTTTACGCTCAAAATCAGCGTAGATTTTTCCCGTGTTTGGATAGTCAATTGGACAGTGTTAGGCGGTGTCATGCTGTTTGTCATGCGAGTGATTGCCCATCACAGTCTTTATTATTTTCTCACTAAACGAGCTAGGCACCTGAACAAAATTGTCGTTATCGGTGCCCAAGCATTAGGGCAACAGCTGGTACAAAATCTCAAAGCCTCAGAACCCTACGTCAGCGTGAAGGTGGTGGCTTTTTTTGATGTTGAAGATAAAACAGTAGAAAATATTCCCGTTAAGCGCAATATTGAGGCTTTACCCTCCTTTGTTGAAGAAAATGAGATAGATGAAGTTTGGGTGACTCCACATAGCATAGAACAGTCGCAGTTAGAAACGATTTTGCACCAGTTACGTTTGGAGTTGGTGACGCTGCGTTTTGTCGCTAATCTGTTATCGTTTCGTCTGATAAATGCCTCAATTAGCAATAGATATGCTTTACCAGTCATCACCATCACTGAGTCGCCCATGCGCCAAGGAATCAATCGGGTATTGAAAGCCATTGAGGATAGAGTCCTTGCCAGCCTGATTCTTTTGTTGATCAGTCCGCTGATGCTGGTGATTGCGATAGGCGTTAAGTTGAGTTCCCCTGGCCCTGTTTTCTTTCGTCAAGAGCGGGTGGGATGGAATGGTGAGCCGTTTATGATGTTGAAATTTCGTAGTATGCCGGTGAATGTAGAAAAGGAGAGTGGCCCGGTGTGGGCTAAAAAGGGTGAGAGTCGAGCCACCGGTTTTGGTGGTTTTATGAGAAAAACAAGCTTAGATGAATTGCCACAATTTTGGAATGTTTTAAAAGGTGACATGTCTATTGTGGGTCCTCGACCAGAACGGCCTTTTTTTGTCGATCAGTTTAAGCACGAAATCCCTGATTATATGCAAAAACATTTGGTCAAAGGGGGTATCACTGGTTGGGCACAAGTAAATGGCTGGCGCGGTAATACGGATTTGCATCAGCGCATTGAATACGATATTTTCTATATAGAAAATTGGTCTGTGCGCTTTGATATTCAGATCATTACGATGACTGTTTTTAAAGGTTTTTTTGATGAAAATGCGTGTTAAATTTAGTACAACGGATTACTCCGCACAGCGAAGTTACGCAGTGATGGGGAATAAACGGATTGTGGCGTTCAATGCCGTTAAGGGCAACCACTAGTAGTCTGTCAATTTGTTTTTTTTGGGTTGGAGTACAAAGCTTTAGCTTTGTACTGTCTGACAAAGCTAAAGCTTTGTAC
>JSZA02000360.1 GCA_000785145.2 Candidatus Thiomargarita nelsonii | reverse complement strand
CGCCATCATCCCAGTTCAAAGTGCCTTGTGCCTCGCTATAATCGTTGCCAGCAATGGCGGTGTCGTCGGTGGTGGCATAGTCTATAGATACGGTATTAACATTGCCGCCTGTGCGAGTCACGGTGATGGTAACATATCCGTCACCTTCATTGACATTATAATCAGCCGCTGAAAGTTGCAACACTCCTGACAGTGTTTCTACTCTAAAGCTCAAGGTATTGCTCCAGAGGCCTTCACCCAAGTCGTTTGCGGTTTGCACCTGCCAAAATGCGTCACCCAAGGGTTCTTCAGCGGTGTATTCCCATTGGGTGGTCTGCTCGGTGGCATCGGTTACACTGAGGCGATACCATGTGGCGGTGTCAACGGCACGCCAAGTGAAGGTGGGTTGATTGGTGTTTGTCGTTCCTGATGGGGCGAACAATTGGGCTTGTCCGGGCAATCCTCCGCCGACGATGGCTATTTCCAAAGTTTCTGGGGCATTGGATGGGATGATCAAATTGGCATTTTTGCCGCCGGTGGTGTTGGGTGCAAAGACAAGTACTACGGTGCAAGAGTTTGTCGGTGTAATCAGTTGGCTTGAGCAGTTATCTGAGGTGATCAGGAATTCTGCTGCATCTGCTCCGGTCAGGTTGATAGTGCCGATGTTGAGGTCTAAGTTTCCGGTGTTGGCAATGGTAAAGGGTTGTGGGGGTGATTGGTCGCCTACCTCTACAATTTCAAAAGCATAAGCCATGGGACGTGCTTGGATGGCGACATGGTAATGCACAATTATGCTTTTTAGTTCTGACCAGTCGGTGGGTGTGCCTCCGACTATGGCGCGTATTTGCCAGTAGTGGGTGGTGTCTTGTAATTCATCGTTGTGCAGGTAGTCTGATATGTCATAGGATGTGCCGGAGACTTGGACTATGTCTTGGTTGGTGATGTCGAATTCGTAGTAATCTGCATTCTCTACCTCTGGCCAAATAGCATAGGTGCGGTAATTACGCCATACGCCGTTATTGGTAATATTACCGGAAACGTTCATATAAAAACGGTAATGAGTTGAGTTACTACTATTGGCGTAATCTTGGATAGTGCCATTGTTTAGCACATCACCATTGACCGTCAGTCTATTAACACTACTGCTACCGTTTTCTTCTAGGATACTTCCTGAATTAACCACCAATCCTGCAACAGTAGAGCTAATATTAAGTCGCACAGTCCCATTAATCTCCACCACATCACCACCATCAGGCACACGCTCTTCCACCCAAGTGCTTGCGTTATTCCAGTTCCCCCCTTCAGACACAGCATGAATGGTAGGGACAGGGTCGGCAAAGGCAACACCATCTAAAAGGTTTCCCATAACGAAAAAGACAACCATAAACACACTGATTAAGTGGCTAATGGCCCATGATCGCTCCCTCTTTCTTGTGAGTTTTTGGCGAGTCTAATTGACTTCGAGGTATCATTATTTATTCTCCAAATTGCTAGTTATTGAAAATACGAAACTCAAAGACGTCCAAGATAAATCTTGGACTCCTCTAAACTGAAACATTATAGTGACTCAAATTACCTTTAGAATACTGATCATCACTCCAAGTTAATAGTTAATAGCTAGTGAATGGGTGACACATTTTTAGTGTCAGTTTTGAACGGACATTATTGCAAATTAAAATAACAGGGTCAAGACCGTCAAAAAAAATTGTTAAAATAACAGAGCGTCTCGTCGCACTTATTATAGTAGTGTGCTATCCATTAATCGCTATTTGCTATTTTAAAGGGGTTTAGAAATCCTATTTTTTGGAAAAATAGGATTTCTCACCGCGACGATATTATCGAACTACTATTTTTTGGAATAGTGTTGCTCAATAAAGTATCGCGGTTCATATCACAAAAATCACAGATCAAACGCTCTACCTATCCGACGCTATATCTCCCCGACGCTGTTGGGGTGGCGGTATCAGTTTATCTTGATACTGTTTCTGAAATTCTATGTAATGTTCTACAAGCTTCAGAGGATCATGTCCACATTTGGCGGAAATACGTTGCCGTGCTTTTCGTATGCGGGTAAGTGTCGGTTCATTATTCATCGCTCTG
>JSZA02000364.1 GCA_000785145.2 Candidatus Thiomargarita nelsonii | reverse complement strand
GCGTCCAGGCAGGCATGATCTCCACTTCGTTCCGTTACTGCGTTTCCCACGCAGAGCGTGGGAACGAGAAAAAAAATAACCGTTTGTTGTTTCGGGAATTTCGCTCCGCGGATTTCCCGAAACTAAAACCAACAGTTGTTTCGGGAGCGGATTTCCCGAAACCACGAATAAATGACAGTTTGGTTTAGCCTACTTATAAAAATCTATAATAGCTTGGAGTACGCCAAGGATTTGTTCTAAATTATCCAGAAAATATTTTTTGTTGTCAATAAAAATGGTTTGATTTTCCAGTTTCAGAAATTGCCAAATCTCTCCATTGGTAACACAACCAAAAATGGTTTCCAGTGGTTGGTTTTCAGATTGATTAAATAGCCCTGCTGCCACCATTTGCGCCGCACATTGTCCCATATTATTTTCCACAATGTTTTGTTTGACTATAGCTAAAATAGGTGCTTGAATCGTATAAGCTTGTTGGACTTTACTGATAATAAAATCACATTCTCCATTTAACCCATTTTCCGGATCAATATCTAAATTTTCCCCCGAAAAGATGCTAATAGCACGATCATTTATCATCTCCAGCAAAATTGGAGCAATAATCATTTCCGAACGAGCTTTTTCACTTTTTAAAGCTAAATAGCTACCTTTTTCCAGTGTTTGCTGTAGCCATTCGCTCATTTCTAGTGGCTTAACCGTCGGAAAAAGGTTTTGCATGGTTTCTTGCAATTGGAAGTTTTTTTCCACGCTTGTTAGAGTGAATTTACTGTAGGACATAATTTAACCTCCTTTAGTTTTGTTTCGGGAATTTCGCTCCGCGGATTTCCCGCAACCACGAATAAGGGCAACCACTTCAGTAGGGGCAATCCCTTGTGGTTGCCCGCCCCTACGAAAAACGGCATATCATGTAGGGGCAATCCTTTATGGTTGCCCTTAATTTAATTGAAGACAAACCCCGTCCGGCAAAAAAAATCAAAAAAAAATAGATCGCTGCGCGAGGCCCAAAAACCCAAAAATCACATAAAAATGGTCATCATAATTACAAGTATATGAAATATAAAAGAAATATTATTTAATCGCCATTTTTATGTACAAAAAAAAATAAAAAAAAGAAAAAAAAAGAAAAAAAGAAAAAAATAAAAAAAGAAAAAAAATAAAACCCTAAAAGAGTAAAATATATAAAGAATAAAGGGTTATAGCCTGGCGAGCCGAAAGCCCACGTCGACGTTGCGGATAGTCGGCCTCCTGTCGAAGCGGTAAGCCGACCGCATCCCCGTCGTGTCGTAGCTCCACGAGCCGCCGCGCAAGGACAAACGGATTGATTCTGAATGATTTTTTTCAATACACAGCAATTCTTTACCACGGTATTTGTCCTCATATTCGGAAGCCGTCCACTCCCAAACATTCCCCGCCGTATCATACAAGCCAAAAGGATTAGGCTCAAAAGAACCCACCGGAGAAGTTGATTTATTACTCCATTGACTACCACTGTCATAACAATTCGCCCGATTATTACCAATCTCATTACCCCACCAATAATCGGTTTCCGTTCCCCCTCTCGCGGCATATTCCCATTCCGCTTCCGTCGGTAAACGGTATTGTTTACCCGTTTGCTCACTCAACCACTTAACATAAACCATCGCATCATTCCAACTGACACAGACTACCGGATGCTTATTGTCTTGAGAAAAATAAGGATTACGCCAATTGGCATCTTTTACCTCGTTATAATCATTATCTTTCCACACCCAAGCACCATCTCCTTTTTCCGCCTCAGTCTGATACCCAGTAGCTTCCACAAACTGCCGAAACTCACCCACCGTAACGGGATAGCGTCCCATCGCAAAGCTTTTGACTGAGACTTCATGCACGGGCTTTTCATCATCATCGCCTGTTCCTTGAACATCACCCATCCGAAACCGCCCCGCTGGAATTATCACCATTTCTGGACCTTCTCCGCCCTTTTTTAAGCTATCACGGAAAACAGTGCCCGGCTTTTTATCATTTTTTCCCAGCAAACTCGATAACCGCTCTATCACCTCATCAATAGCCGGACGTTTCTTAGGATTAGGCTTTAAACAATCTAATAACAACAATTGCAAT
>JSZA02000415.1 GCA_000785145.2 Candidatus Thiomargarita nelsonii | reverse complement strand
GGCTTAGTCATCAGGACTCCTTTCGATGAAAAAACTTTACGAAAAAATATTTTATATAAACTTTTAATTTATTGAAATCATTAATTTTAAATTTTTAGAGGGAATCGCTGACGTTATTTTATTTATGCACTTGGTTTTCTGATGTATAACTTATAGACGTGTGGTCATCTTTCTAATGTTTGTAGATTGAATGAGGATGTGGATACAGTTGTTCTTTAAAAAAAACACTCTATTTGTCGATGCGTTTAGTATCGGTATCTCCGGGATCATAGCCTATGTGGCCTATTTTGATTTTCAAAGTTGGGGGGTGGCAAGTTACTACCATTTAGCAATTGTCTTTGGTATCTTTTTGTCAGTAATTATTTTCCCTTGGTTTGGTGTCAATTTACGTTACAGACAAAGGATTTTTCTGTCTGTATCTAAACTTATTCTTGCGTGGTTAACTGTTGTTGCTGTCATGATTATTGTTGCATTTTCGCTGAAAATCAGTGTTGTTTTTTCCCGTATCTGGATTGTTAGTTGGACATTTTTTGGTGCAATCATGCTACTTCTTATGCGAGTTATTGTTCATCATGGGCTGTATTATGTGATAGCTAAAAGGAGCCAATATCTGAGTAAAATTGTGGTCGTCGGAGGTCCGTCGCTCGCTCGGAAACTGCTGAAAAACATCAAAACATCAGAACCCTATGTAAGTGTGAAGGTTATGGCTTTCTTTGATCATGGGGTTCAAGACCTAAAGTGCATACCTGAAAAGTATAGTATTGAAACATTGTCTACTTTTGTTGAAGAAAATAAAATAGATGAAGTTTGGGTTACTTCACAAAACATAGAATCATCGCAGTTGGAGATAATATTACATCAGTTGCGTTTGAAGTTAGTGACAGTACGTTTTGTTGCAAATCTCCTGTCATTTCGTTTGATAAACGCCTCAATCACTCATAAATATGGTTTACCGATAATCACTATCAGTGAGTCACCTATGCGCAGTGGGATTAATCGATTTTTAAAAGGTGTTGAAGATAGGCTTCTTGCTAGTTTAATACTTATCTTGATCTGTCCACTAATACTGATAATTGCAATCATCACTAAATTAACTTCTCCTGGTCCAGTTTTCTTTCTTCAAGAGCGAGTAGGATGGAATGGCAAAGCATTTATGATGTTGAAATTTCGTAGTATGCCGATAAATGTAGAAAAAAATAGCGGCCCTGTATGGGCTAAAAAAGGAGAAGATCGAGCCACCAGTTTTGGACGTTTTTTGAGAAAAACAAGTTTGGATGAATTGCCGCAATTTTTAAATGTCTTAAAAGGAGAGATGTCTATTGTAGGCCCACGGCCAGAGCGACCCTTTTTTGTTGAAAAATTTAAGCATGAGATTCCCAATTATATGCAGAAACATTTAGTAAAAGGGGGAATTACTGGTTGGGCACAGATCAATGGTTGGCGAGGTAACACGGACTTGCATCAACGGATTGAACACGATATTTTCTACATAGAAAATTGGTCGGTTCAGTTTGATATTCAGATCATCGTCATAACTATCTTTAGGAGTTTTTTTGATAAAAACGCTTGTTAACTCTCAAAAACAGGTGGACGATATCTGTTTTAATCCACAGTCTTAGGATGTTCCCATCACGACAATGTACTCTTTTCTTCTTTCCATATTCAATAATCTTACCTTGGCATGTATACCAAAAATAATCATTTTTCAATAGTCCCATTTTCTAATCAGCGGCTTCTTCTATACATATTTCTGTATTGCTAAAAAAATATAATCAAAACACCTTCTAACTCAGTTGTTTTATTATTCAATGCTAAAAATATAAAAAAATCAAATATTGTAAATAGAAATTTATAAAAATATTATTGTGCAAACAAAAAAACAAAGGTTGCCTACGCAAAACATAAACCTAATCCTAAATAAGGTATGAAGTCGTTATTACAAAAAATTTAATAAAAATGAAATGAGCCGTTAAGAATATGTTAGGAAATCAAATCGGACAAGAGTCAGGATGATAGCAAGAAAAAACGATTGACATCAGGTGCTCCCGCTCTGAATTTTTATTGAGATCAGATTTTCCTGATGGATAGTTCAAAATAGCTTAAGCATAAC
>JSZA02000013.1 GCA_000785145.2 Candidatus Thiomargarita nelsonii | reverse complement strand
CCAAGATTTATCTTGGGCGTCGGCTCTCCCAAACTAAAGTTTGGACTCCTGAATACCTTAACGAAGGTGGCATTGGGGTGTAGGGGCGGTTGCCCTTAACGAAGGTGGCATTGCTTTAGAGAGTACGCTGGCAAAAAATCCTGATGATTTGATGGCACGTTATCAATTAAGTGCGTTAAAAGTGTTGGGTGGTGATTTTGAGAGGGCGATGGCGCATTTGTTGGAGTTGATGCGTCGCTCTCGACGTTTTGAGGATTTGTTGTATTAGTTTCATCGAGGGTTATCTGTTGTACTTGTTTGGTTTAGCGTAGCGATCTTCGTTGCGGGAAATCCGCGGAGCTCCATTCCCGAAACAACGAAAAAACACTAAATGGGAGAAATAGTTCACATTTCATAATGACGGTTGGATTGAGCAAGGTATCTTTTTGCTCATCATCAAAGTGGCGTTGTTCGCATACTGCGACAATATCGGGATAAGTATATAAGCCGGTTGGATTTACCTTGACAATCCCTGTCGTTAGTTATATTAGTGTTGCATTTTTTAATCAGGGTGGTAAACTTGGCATCGCCAGGCAATATCGCTTTGGCGTTTTCTTGGGATTATCGGAGATTATTAATGTTGAAAAAACCTTATTTTGGCTTGTTAGTATTGTTTTTAATGTCACCTTTGGCGCAAGCTGCAACTGATTGTGCGGCTGTTATTGAAATTCCATCGGCGGAGTGTGATGCGCTTGTGGCTTTCTATAATAGTACGGATGGTGATAATTGGACCAATCACACGGGGTGGAATGTGACGAATACGCCTTGTAGTTGGTATGAAGTGACATGTAAGGATGGACATGTATCGAAGATCAAACTGTCTGACAACCAACTCAGCGGTACTCTCCCACCGGAACTGGGGCAGTTGAGCAGTTTACGAACTCTCAAACTGTTTGACAACCAACTCAGCGGTACTCTCCCACCGGAACTGGGGCAGTTGAGCAGTTTACGATCTCTCAACCTGTCTATAAACCAACTCAGCGGTACTATCCCACCGGAATTGGCTCAGTTGAGCAATTTGACAGTTCTCTTTCTGTCTGGAAACCAACTCAGCGGTACTATCCCACGGGAATTGGCTCAGTTGAGCAATTTGACACTTCTCTTTCTGTCTGAAAACCAACTTAGCGGTACTATCCCACCGGAATTGGCTCAGTTGAGCAATTTGACAGATATCTCTCTGTCTGGAAACCAACTCAGCGGTACTATCCCACCGACACTTAGTCAGTTGAGTAATTTGACAGTTCTTGAGCTGGAAAGCAACCAACTCAGCGGTACTATCCCACCGGAACTTAGTCAGTTGAGCAATTTGACAGAACTCTGGCTGTCTGACAACCAACTCAGCGGTACTATCCCACCGGCACTTAGTCAGTTGAGCAATTTGACAGTTCTCTCTCTGTATGAAAACCAACTCAGCGGTATCCCACCGGAACTTAGTCAGTTGAGCAATTTGACAGATCTCGAGCTGGATTACAACCAACTCAACGGTACTATCCCACCGGAACTGGGTCAGTTGAGCAATTTGACACTTCTCTTTCTGAATAACAACCAACTCTGCGGAGAAATCCCATCAGAGTTGATGAATTTGACGAATTTGGACTTGTCACCATGGGGTATAAACTTAGAAGAGAACAATTTAATTAATGATGATACGGCTTATGACGCTAACTTTATTACTTGGCTTGATGAAAAAAACCCGGATTGGCGTACACAAATATCACCATCCTACTGTAGTAGTATTAGTAGACAAAATGATCTGGTTATTGACTTTGGCTCACAATACGGTATTTGGGCAATGATGAATAACGACACTTGGGCTGATATACATTCCCTATCACCCATAAACATGGTCATTGGCGACATTGATGATAGTGGTCAAGACGACATCATTATTGACTTTGGCTCACCCAATGGAATTTGGCTCTGGAAGAATAACAACACCTGGAATAAATTGCATGCCTTGTCAGCCGAGAGTCTGACCACAGGAGACATAGATGGTGGCGGACTGGCCGATGTTATTATTGACTTTGGCGAGCTTTATGGAATTTGGGTCAAAATGAATAACAGCGATTGGACTCAACTGCATACCTTATCACCCGAAAGCATGATCACGGGCGACCTGGATGGAAATGGACTGGATGAAATCATAATTGACTTTGGCTCAGAGACTGGAATTTCTGTCTGGATGAATAATAGTAGTTGGACTCAACTGCATACTTTATCACCCGAAAGCATGACCACAGGAGATATGGATGGTGGTGGACTGGATGATGTCATTATTGACTTTGGCTCAGAGACTGGGATTTGGGTCAGGATGAATAATAGTAGTTGGACTCAATTGCATTCTTTATCACCCGAAAGCATGACCACAGGAGATATGGATGGTGGTGGACTGGATGATGTCATTATTGACTTTGGCTCAGAGACTGGGATTTGGATCAGGATGAATAACAGCGGTTGGACTCAATTGCATTCTTTATCAGCCCAGAGCATGACCACAGGAGATATGGATGGAAATGGACTGGCTGATGTCATTATTGACTTTGGTGAGTCTTATGGAATTTGGGCTAGAATGAATAACGACAGTTGGGTTAAATTGCATTCAATCTCAGGCGAGGGTATGGTGACAGGGAATATTGATGGGCAGGCATCTGTTAATAGTGGAATAACAGTCGCCGCCGAGCCATTACCAGAAGTGGAGCCTATATCCTTGCCAAACCCCCTAACTACAGGGATTCATTTTTAGCAGGGATAAGTCAAAAGCAAACGTAGGGGCAATCCTTTATGGTTGCCCTTAAAAAACAAGGATGACACCCAATCCGATTACTCCCCATATCCGCTGTACTAAATAGACTTGTCCCTAAATTTCGGGCATTTAGGTGTCCTAGATTTAATTTTTTGGTACGCCTTTTTAAACTTTTAGAAATGCCATTTTTTGAAAAAATGGCATTGAAGCGTAGGGTGCGTCCCACGCACCAATTTACTTCGTTTCTTCCTACCTAATAAGCGGTGCGTAGGACCAATGCCATTAAGTTAAGGATAAATGCCCGCAATCGTGGTATTAGGAGTCCAAGATTTATCTTGGGCGTCGGCTCTCCCAAACTAAAGTTTGGACTCCTGAATACCTTAACGAAGGTGGCATTGGTGCGTAGGACGCACCCTACGCTTTTTTTTAAATTCATTAAAAATAGTGCTAAGCAATCCAGTCTCCACATCAACAAACCGTTGACGGATTGTTGTTGTGTCGGATATGTCTTGAACGATGTCAGTCGCATGGAATAAAGTGGGCGGTGGCTCTGCGTATGCAGAGCCTAAGAACAATATAGTGCCCGCTATAATAATTTTACCACCCTCATTATCAAGTCCAGAGAAATAACACCCAATCCTACCGACAGCAATACTAGTACGCTGTAACATAAGTTATTTGGGTTGGAGTACAAAGCTTTAGCTTTGTACTGTCTGACAAAGCTAAAGCTTATTTGGGTTGGAGTACAAAGCTTTAGCTTTGTACTGTCTGACAAAGCTAAAGCTTATTTGGGTTGGAGTACAAAGCTTTAGCTTTGTACTGTCTGACAAAGCTAAAGCTTTGTACTCCAAAAAAACAAATTGACAAATTGACAGAGTACTAGTGAAAAATAAGTGTTGAGACTTCCAACCAGAAAGGCACCGAGCTTTGAAGACTTTCCATGCTAAGATGGCACCGATGGTGTAGGCTAGTAGATCAAAAAGTAAATGTATAGGCATCCTAAATGAATTATCGTATAGTCCACAAAAATATTGATAACTATTGATATTGGCTGGACATTATATTATATCAAAAAACTTGACATTTTTTTTATTTTTAAAGTATCATAACCACGCTTGAGGTGGTTAGCCTTCCACGTCAAAAAAAATGGATTATCAAGCATTCAAGTAACCCTAAGTTTCCATTAGACGAGGGGATAAAGGGCTGATACTCCCTAGTTCATAATTATTGAGAGTTGTACTTCATTAAGTCAATGCCATTAAGTTAAGACTATGTAGGGTGGATTAAGCCTGTCGAGTATCCACCGATATTTATATATTAATCAGGTGGATACGCGGAGCAATAGCCACCCTACATGTATGGTTTTTTAGCTTAACTTAATGGCATTGACTTCATTAAGTACAATGTCAATAATTATCAATGAAATTGTTATCTGATATTTATTTAATTTTTTAAATTTAATTAAAAATCGTGTTGCATTTTTTAATGAGGGCTGTAATAATTAAATTGAAGTTGCTTAAAGTCACAACAACAACAGGTAAAATTTATGACAACGACAGGTAAAATTTATGACAAATAAATCAATCTTTTCACATAAGTGGCAAGCCATAAGCATAGCCACGTTATTTTCTTGGCTCAGTTTGCCAGCTTTTTCTGGGGAGTTGCTCTACTCCTTGTCTGCACAACCGGGCGGTAATGGTGTAGCTACTGTTTATTTCAGTATTTCTTCTACCAGTCAATTGGTACAAGATTCAGTAGTCGATGTTATCTTGCCAAGTGGGCAAACCGTTTCTGGTGTTGTAAAGAGAACGCTGACAGGTGTGGGTCGCTCAGATGATATCTGGCCAAAAGAGACATCCAGAAAAATTGTTTCTTTTGAAGACAATGCCGGTGCTTTGGAATTGCTTGTAGTCGATAATACAATTGTAGGCATGATTCTTCATGATGCTGTTAATAGGGAGATTTATCAAGCCATTATTGATGGCAATGGTCGAGGCATTCTGAGAGAAGAGAATGTTAATGACTCTCAGTGTGTAGATTTTCCTATACCACCCGATACAGGTGTCGTCAACATTCCCCAATCATCTGATTTGATTCCCGATCTATCTACTTTACAAAATTTGGAAAGTAGGCCTGGTGCTGCCAAAACACTATATATCAACTACTGGGGTGGGACAATTTCTGGCACCGCATGGAATAATAATTTTAACAGTGGTAACGATATTACCTATACTCCATATAGTTATGATAGTGATACAACGACTTTTTCATCGACTGATCGCTATTTGATGTGGTTAGGTTGGCGAGAGGCGGCTGAGGATTATGCAGCCTTTGACATAAATGTGACCACTAAACAGGCCGTTTATGATGCGACAGCAATTGTAAATCGTTCGCAAATAATTGCGACAACAACTAACTATTTCTACACCGGAGCGGGTGGTGTGGCCTATGTCGACATTTTTAATAATACTTTTGATTATTACAAAACCGGCTGGGCTTGGAATAGTGGTAGCGGCAGCTTGGGCATGACAATTTCCCATGAGGCAGGACATCAAATGGGGCTGGGGCATGATGGTACATCAACACGAGGTTATTATGGTGGGCATGGTGTTTGGGGACCTATCATGGGTGCTCCTTTTTCCCAAAAATATGTGCAATGGAGCAAAGGAGATTATCCCGATGCAAATAAGTCAGAGAATGATTTAACAATCATTGCAGATGTCTTAGGGACTGTTACTGACGATGCAGGTGATACCATTGCAACAGCAACAAGCTTGTCTATTCCTGTCACTGATCATGAAGGTCAAATTACGCCTGATGGCTTATTGAGTGATGTCGATGTTTACTCTTTCTCCGCTTCAGGAACGACGCATGTTAAAGTCAAACCTTTATTGGGTGCTGAAGGAGAGAGTCGAGCCGCGAACCTTGCGATAAATGTGACACTACAAAATAGTACTGGTAGTGTTATTGCCAGCATGACTTCAAGCGATAACTCTCCTCTGTCTCCGACAACAAATACTCTTGTGTATAATGGGACATTAGCGGCAGACACTTATTATATTATTATTGATGGGGTTTCCCCTGATACAAACTGGGCAACCGGTTTTGACGAGTATGGAAATGAAGGCCAATATAGAGTCACAATAAGTGGTAGTAACAATGAGACTTTGACGGTTACCAAATCTGGTACGGGAAGTGGTACGGTTACCAGTTCCCCAACGGGCATTAATTGTGGTAGTGATTGCTCCGAAGACTACAATTCTGGAACAGTAGTCACCTTGACGGCAACACCTGATGCGGGTTCGATATTTACCGGTTGGAGTGGTAGTTGTAGTGGCACCAGCAGTTGTTCCGTTACTATGGACACTAACCATAGCGTCAACGCTAATTTTGTACATGGCTCTTCCTGCGATACCGTTACTGAAATTCCAGTTACGGAGTGTGATGCTCTTGTGGCTTTATATAATAGTACGGATGGTGAGAATTGGAAAGATAATAGCGGGTGGCTTGAGACTAATACGCCTTGTAGTTGGTATGAAGTGACATGTAGTGGTGGACAGGTGTCGGAGATCGATCTGTATGACAATCAACTCAGCGGTACTATCCCACCTACACTTAGTCAGTTGAGCAGTTTATGGTATCTCGATCTGTCTTCCAACCAACTCAGCGGTACTATCCCACCTACACTTAGTCAGTTGAGCAGTTTATGGTATCTCGCTCTGTATGACAATCAACTCAGCGGTACTATCCCACCTACACTTAGTCAGTTGAGCAGTTTAATAGTACTCTATCTGTATTCCAACCAACTCACCGGTACTATCCCACCTACACTTAGTCAGTTGAGCGGTTTAATGGGGTTCTCTCTGTCTTCCAACCAACTCACCGGGCCTATCCCACCGGAACTGGGTCAGTTAGTTGAGCTAATAGAGCTCAATCTGAATAACAACCAACTATGCGGAGAAATCCCTGATGAGTTAATGAACCTGAATGAATTGTCTAGTTTAGACTTACAAAACAACAACTTAATAAATGAAGACACCGCTTATGACGCTGCCTTTATTACTTGGCTTGATGAAGAAAACCCTGATTGGCGTACACAAATATCACCCTCCTACTGTAGTTTGTTGCAATTTTCAGCGACTAATTACAATATCAATGAAGGAGACGGCGCCGCAACTATTACCGTCACTCGTACAGAAAACAGTCTAGGTGCAGTATCGCTAGAATACGCCACCAGCGACGAAACCGCCACCGCCCCCAACGACTACTCCCAAACAACAGGCACCTTAAACTGGGCAGACGGCGACACCGCTGACAAGACTTTTACAGTGGACATCATTGACGATAGCGAGCCGGAAAGCGATGAAACTTTCAGCATTAGCTTAGGCAATCCCACAGGTGGTGCCGAATTAGGTGAGCCGGCTGTGGTGACGATCACAGACAACAACCCAATCCAAAAGACACTAACCGTCACAAAAACCGGAACAGGCAGCGGCACCGTCATCAGTTCCCCAACGGGCATTAATTGTGGCACTGATTGTTCCCATGACTACAATCAAGGAACCTCAGTCACTTTGACGGCTACACCCGTTTCAGGTTCAACCTTTACCGGATGGAGTGGTAGCTGTAGTGGCACCAGTTGTTCCGTTACCATGAGCACTAACCAGACAGTCAACGCTAATTTTGTACTTCAGACTGGCTCTATCTGCGATACCGTTACAGAAATTCCATCGGCGGAGTGTGAAGCTCTTGTGACTTTATATAATAGTACAGATGGTGATAACTGGACAGATAACACGGGGTGGAAGGTGACAAATACACCTTGTAATTGGTATGGCGTTTCATGTAGTGGTGGACAGGTATCGCAACTCTCTCTGTCTTCCAACCAACTCAGCGGACCTATCCCACCGGAACTAGGTGATTTGCTCAATTTAAAATTTATCAGTCTGTCTGCCAACCAACTCAGCGGACCTATCCCACCAGAACTGGGTAATTTGATCAAATTGGAAACGCTCTATCTGTATAACAACCAACTGTGCGGAAAAATTCCAGATTCTTTGATGAATTTGACGGCTCTGTATGACCCGCCGTATGGTTTAAAATTACAAAACAACAACTTAATCAATTATGATACCGCTTATGACGCTAACTTGATTGCTTGGCTTGATGAAAAAACCCCTGATTGGCGTACACAAATATCACCATCCTACTGTGGCAACAATCAGACGCTATCCGTCACCAAATCTGGTACAGGAACCGGCACAATCACCAGTTCCCCAACAGGCATTAATTGTGGTAGTGATTGCACCGAAGACTACAATTCTGGAACAGTAGTCACCTTGACGGCTACACCTGATTCGGGATCGAAATTTACCGGATGGAGTGGTAATTGTAGTGGCACCAATTGTACCGTTACTATGGACACTAACCATACCGTCAACGCTAATTTTGAGCCTCAGACGGGCTCTATCTGCGATACTGTGACTGACATACCATCGGCGGAATGTGAAGTGCTTGTGACTTTATATAATAGTACAGATGGTGATAACTGGACAGATAACACGGGGTGGAAGGTGACAAATACACCTTGTAATTGGTATGGCGTTTCATGTAGTGGTGGACAGGTATCGCAACTCTCTCTGTCTTCCAACCAACTCAGCGGAGGAATCACAGCGGAACTGGCTCAGTTGAGCCGATTAGAAAATCTCTCTCTGGATTTCAACCAACTCAGCGGACCTATCCCACCGGAACTAGGTGATTTGCTCAATTTAAAATTTCTCAGTCTGTCTGCCAACCAACTCAGCGGACCTATCCCACCAGAACTGGGTAATTTGATCAAATTGGAAACGCTCTATCTGTATAACAACCAACTGTGCGGAAAAATTCCAGATTCTTTGATGAATTTGACGGCTCTGTATGACCCGCCGTATGGTTTAAAATTACAAAACAACAACTTAATTAATGATGATACTGCATATCCCGCTGACTTGATTGCTTGGCTCTCACAAAAGGAGCCGGATTGGCGTACTCAAGTGTCACCTTCATACTGTACTATTAACCCAAATGATCTTGTTATTGACTTTGGCCCACAATACGGCATTTGGGCAATGATGAATAACGACACTTGGGCTGATATTCACCCCCTATCATCCATAAACCTGAACATTGGCGACATTGATGGAAATGGTCAAGACGACATCATAATTGACTTTGTCTCACCAAATGGAATTTGGCTGTTGATGAATAACAGCACCTGGGATCAATTGCATACTTCGTCAGCCGAAAGCATGACCACGGGAGACCTGGATGGAAATGGACTGGATGATGTCATTATTGACTTTGGCTCAGAGACTGGAATTTTGGTCTGGATGAATAACAACATCTGGGATCAATTGCATACTTTGTCAGCCGAGAGCATGACCACGGGAGACATGGATGGAAATGGACTGGATGATGTCATTATTGACTTTGGCTCAGAGACTGGAATTTTGGTCTGGATGAATAACAGCGAATGGGCTCAATTGCATTCATTATCACCCGAAAGCATGACCACAGGAGACATGGATGGAAATGGACTGGCGGAAGTCATTATTGACTTTGGCGGGCCTTATGGGATTTGGCTCAGGATGAATAATAGCGGTTGGACTCAATTGCATTCTTTATCAGCCCAGAGCATGACCACAGGAGACATGGATGGAAATGGACTGGATGAAGTCATTATTGATTTTGGCGAGCCTTATGGTATTTGGCTCAGGATGAATAATAATAGCTGGGTTAAATTGCATTCATTGTCACCCGAAAGCATGACCACGGGATACTTGGATAATAATGCTCTGGCGGATGTCATTATTGACTTTGGCTCACTTTATGGAATTTGGGTCAGAATGAATAACGATAGCTGGGTTAAATTGCACTCAATCTCTGCCGAAAGCATGGTGACAGGGAACATAGATGGGCTGCCATCTGTTAGTAGTAACACTAACACCACGACTCAGGAAATACCAGCCGCCGAGCTAGATAATGCAGTGCCATTACCAGAAATGGTGCCTATATCCTTACCAATAGAGTGAAGTTTAAAGTAATGAGAAATCCGATTTTTCGATTTTTTTAAAAAATCGGATTTCTTTAAGAGCCAAAATTAAAATATGTACAACCCTTAAAAAAGCTTGGTTTTGACTTTATCCCTTTTTAAATCAATGCCACCCGCCCCTACACCAATGCCATTAAGTTAAGAATAAATGCTCGCAATCGTGGTATTCGGAGTCCAAGATTTATCTTGGGTGTCGCCTCTCCCAAGATAAATCTTGGACTCCTAAAAACCTTAACTTAATGGCATTGGCCCCTACACCCGCCCCTACGAAAAATCACGGTTTGTAGGGGCAATCCTTTATGGTTGCCCTCTTAACTTAATGGCATTGCATTGCATTGCCTTTTTTTCAGCGGTACTATCCCACCTACACTTAGTCAGTTGAGCGTTTTCGCTTTCCGTTTTCTAAGCCTATATCTGGATCAATGCCATTAAGTTAAGGATTTTTTGTAGGGTGGGCTGTAGGGGCAATCCCTTGTGGTTGCCCGCGCAACATCGTTATGGGACGCCCAACCCACCATTGTTAAAAATTTCAACTTATAATGTCAATGAAGGAGACAGCTCAGCAACTCTTACCGTCACTCGTTCAGGAGCTAGTAGTCAAGGTCAATGCCATTAAGTTAAGCTAAAAAACCATACATGTAGGGTGGCTATTGCTCCGCGTATCCACCTGATTAATATATAAATATCGGTGGATACTCGACAGGCTTAATCCACCCTACATAGTCTTAACTTAATGGCATTGATGTCGAAACGGGAGTCACCTATTATTATGGATATTTCTATCAATTCAACTTGTGCCTCTGGGTCACTGCCACCAACGCCCCAGGGCAACCATAAAGGATTGCCCCTACGTGAACAGTGATTTTTTGTAGGGGCGGGTGTAGGGGCAATCCCTTGTGGTTGCCCGCCCCTACTGAAGTGGTTGCCCTTAACGAAGGTGGCATTGGATTATACGTGGGGTTGCGTTTTTCCATTTCAAAACCTTTATAAGCGTTTAGATCGATATATCACAGCCGACTTTTTTTGGCGAAGCCGGTTGGCTGATGTGTCTCGGCGTTTTATGAAAAATTGAATCGGTTCGGCTTTGTTGTGTAAATCAATTTGTGTATAACGATGAGCGCGGAGCAAAGGAAACGCAGTAACGGAGCTTCGTTCCAATCATGCATGCTGCTTTGCTCCGCAAAGTGAATAATGGACGTCTATTTTTCCACAAATTCATACACCCACATACAAGTAGCCCCGGCAACAGCAACCGGCATAATCAAAAAATTGACCACAGGAATCAGCATTCCCACCAAAATGCCACTACCAAAGCCCAATACAAGCATACGTTTTTTTGCCAAAATTTGGCGTATTGCCGGTGCTTTGTGACCGTGATTTTCACCTGATGCCGCTGCATATTCTAGGCTAACCATCCATGCCCCAAAAATAAACCAAAGTATCGGTGAAATAATATTGATGGGCGGGATTAACGATAGTATTATTAATATAATAACCCACCGTAAATAGTACAATAATTTCTCTATAGGGCTCCAGATCATCGAACTCATCAATTTATACCAAGGTTGATAAGGAATTTCTGGCTCTTTTTTTGTTAAATACTTTTCAACCGCAGTCGCTAGCAAACCATTAAATGGGGCACTGATTAAATTAGCTAGAAAGGTAAAAGTAAAAAAGACGGCTATCAAAGCAATCATTATAAACAGTGGCAATATGAGCCAATCTATCATTTTAATGATCCAATTGGGCAACCAAGTTTGCAGTTGAACCGTGATAATTTCAATCAGCGTTTGAAATTGTAGCCAACCTAAATAGATTAATAGACTGAATAAAAAAATATTAATCAATAAAGGAATGAGTACCCATTGGCGGATGCCCGGTTGAATAATGAGGGAAAATCCCTTAAAAAAATAATTTATACCTTTTAATGGATTATTATTTTGCATGTCGTTTTTCAGGAAAATAAGATTATGTTAACAAATTCACCGACAAAAAGTGCATTAGTAACAGGCGCAACCAGCCAAATCGGACGATTTTTGCTACCGCGCTTAGAAAGCGCAGGTTTCACGGTGACAGCCATCACTCGGCAATCCCCCCCCCCAAATAGTGCTGGGATTAGTTGGCAACAAGCCGATTTGCAAAGCTCTCTGGACAGCCAAGCAGATTTTTTATTCCATCTCGCCCCTTTACCCTTGTTGCCTCCCTTCTTAGCCCATAATAGCACCTTGACACGCATCATTGCATTTAGTTCAACCAGTTGTTTTACAAAGGAAAACTCTCCAGAACGTCATGAAAGAGCCATCGCGGCGCAATTAAAGGAGGCTGAAATAGCATTCAGTGCCATCTGTCAGGCGCACAATATAAGCTGGACAATATTACGTCCCACTTTAATTTATGGTTGTGGTATTGACAAAAATGTGACCTTTATTGCCCAATTGATCCGCCGCTTTGGTTTTTTCCCGATACTGGGGCGGGGAACGGGCTTACGTCAACCAGTACACGCAGATGATTTAGCGGCTGCCTGTTTACAAGCCTGCCTCTCTCCGGCTACGGCGAATAAAGCTTATAATCTGAGTGGGGGAGAAACGCTGACTTATCGTGATATGGTTGAAGCCATTTTTCAGCAATTAGGCAAAAAATCGCGTATCATATCCATTCCATTACCAGTGTTTAAAATATTGAGTCGTATTATAAGTCGATTGCCAGTCGCTATGATAACGCGAATGAACCAAGATTTGTGTTTTGATCATGCCGCTGCCTATCAGGATTTTGCTTATTCTCCTAGAACCTTTCGTGATAACAACATGGGCTTTGAACGCCGCGATGATTCTCATTTTAGTAACTTTTCTAATATCTGCCTTATTAACGCTGTATTTTAGTCGCCCAAACAGTGTCTTACAGATTCTGGCTCACCCCAATGAACGCTCTTTACATAGCCAGCCAACGCCTAGCACGGGGGGCGTTGCAATCGTTATCGCATTGAGCCCTTGGCATATAACAATGCCAGAAATTTTTTATCTATGTCTATTATTAATTTTTATCATCTCATTTATTGATGATTGTCGCCATGTTTCCATCTTATATCGCCTGATGGTACATTTTATAGCCACCTGCCTGTTGCTATGGCAAGGAGAATTTTGGCTTACTGACATTATTTTACCTGGCTTGAGTTGGACATTGCCACCCTTTTTACAAATCAGCCTTTCATGCCTATTTGTGATTTGGATGATCAATTTATATAATTTTATGGATGGCATGGACGGATTTGCCGCTGGCATGGGCATTTTTGGATTTGGCACGCTAGCGATACTAGGGGCTGAACATCAATTATTTATGACATTGAATCTCATTATCGCCAGTGCCGTTGCAGGATTTTTAGTCTTTAACTTTCCCCCCGCCCGCATTTTTATGGGTGATACGGGCGCATCCAGTTTAGGATTTTTAGCAGCCGCCTTGAGCTTATGGGGCAATCGAGAAGGTATTTTTCCACTCTGGATCGCACTACTCATTTTTTCACCGTTTATTGTCGATGCGACTGTGACATTACTACGACGCTTATTACGAGGAGAAAAATTTTGGCTCGCCCATAAATCCCACTACTATCAACGCTTAGTACAAATAGGCTGGGGACATAAACGCACTGTGCTATGGGAATATGTGTTAATGGCAGCCTGTAGCATTTCTGCTCTAATTGCCCCAAGTTTGTCGATTGAGGCACAATGGACTTTGCTGGTGGGCTGGTGCCTTAGTTATATTATACTTATATACTTGGTTAATAAGTTATAAAAGGAGTCCAAGATTTATCTTGGACGTGTGGAGACTCAAATGAAAAAGCATTATTTACTTTCTATCTCAATCCTGCTTATTCTTTTGTCCGCTTGCCAACCTGTCAAATATGAACCCATCGTCAAGCAGCAATTCACTAAACCATCCCTGGTGAATACTGATGCTGAAATGGCGAAAATAAAAGCGAAGGCAGCGCAACGTCGTTTAGCAATGAAAAGACGCGCCCAAGAAGATGCGAGACAAAAGGCTGAAATAGAACGCTTAAAAAGAGAATTAGAACGTCAGGGCGCTCAAATGCCGAAACAAAAAGCTAAGCCGTCTTTAAATAAAAACTCAGAAACCCAGTCAGGGCTTCAGAGATCGTTTAAAAGAGGGTAGATAGTTGGCATCATAATTATCAGGATGCCCCCACTGATGGCAGCGTGTGGGAAGAGGCGGGAAGTGCCTATCAGCTCAAACGTGGGGGTTCGTGGGACAGTTATCCGTATTTATGTCGTTGCGCCAACCGCGAGGGGAATTCGACAAACAGCAGACTCGACAATCTCGGATTTCGTGTGGCATTGTCGGGCGTGTGATAAATGCCAGGCGTCCAAAATAAATTTTGGACTCCTAAACGCTTATTCAGTCGTTTGTGCAATTGCCAGTTTGCGTTCTTCAAGCCGATCAACTACCAATTGAATATGCATACGAAGGGCATAAAATTCGCCCATGTAGGACGATGGGACAGAGACTCGTTCAATAATTTCATGTTGAAGCGCTTTCATTTGCTCTATTTCTTTTTCAATAACTGACAACTCAGAGACTGCCTTAAGTTTTTGTTCTATTTCATATAATTTTGAATACCAGCGAAAAATCTTAAAGCGAATGCCAAACTGATAGAGCGGAAAAGCACCCTTTAACAGCGGAAACATCACAGCCAGAAGCGGTATCAGCATAATTTTTAAGCGATCCAGTGTCGTTGCTAGCCAAAAGGGGAAAATTCGTTGTAACCAAGAAGGACCATTTTCCAAATAATAGCTGGCATCCTGATTCATCGGAAATTCAACGAATCGTTCAGAGGGAAATTGACCCTGTTTTTCAAAAATGCCACCTGTCTTATGGACTTCAATCATCTTCATCAAAAACAGATAAACAAGATTAGGATCTAAATCTTCACGCGCTACCAGACTCGCCGTTGTCGCCAATAAGATTTTGTCTTCGCTGGGAATATTGTTCTCCAAATCAATCATGCCTTCACCAAGTTTGACACTGGTTAAAAAGGGATAGCGGCTGCTGTAAGCTAAGTCACGCTTAAAACTCATGAGATCAATTTCCGGATTATGGAGCAGTTTGGGAATGAGACTGGCACTTGGAGACATGACAAAAAAGGCGGCATCAATTTCTCCAGCGATTAACTGTTGTGCCGCCTCCTTTGAAGACAAGCCTAACAAGGTCGTATTGTCTTGAGTGACTTGGTTATTTTGTAACAATTGAAAAGCCACGGGTCGCGTACCGCTACCTTCTTCACCGATTGCAACACGTTTGCCACGCAGATCAAAAAGATATTCAAGGGACAGGTTTTTACGATGAAAAACCCACAAGGGCTCATAAAAAAGGCTGCCTAAAGATTGTAGCCCTGAGACACTGTTGGCTGTCCCCCCTTGAACAAGTCCAAGCGATACTTCTCCAGATTTGAGCCGTTTCAGGACTTCTATTGAGCCGGCGGTTGGTTGAATATCCAATTGAAACCCTTCATCTGCAAGACGCTTTTGGTACTCTAAGCCAAAGGTGTGGTAACCTCCGCCCACTCTACCTGTGGCAATGCTAGCCTCTTTAGGGGGGGCTGGCTCAACAAATTGGTAGGCGATAATCACAGTTAATAGGATTATAATAATAATCGGGATCGAAACTTTGCAAGCGTCACATTTCATGGGCGGTATAGCTCCTTTTTTTTGTTATGTTAAAATAATCATTTTACTAAAACATCTGAAGTTTTCAATATGTGTTTGACAATCGTCAAAGATACTTTTTCTGCATTTGCAGATGGTGGGGCTGGATTAATCCAATTACCAGTATTGATTTTTTTAGGATTACCGTTTGCAATTGCCCCCCATAAAATCGCCACTGTTGCTTTAGGCATAGGAGCAACGATACGTTATTTGCGAGAAAGCGCATTGGAACGGCACTTTGCTTTGTTAATCTATACGGTAATGGCGTGCAAGGCGTACCTTGCACGAGACTCAACTAAGGCGACACATCAAACATCCGTTCTAACGCCAAACGCGCATCAGCCGCTATTTGCGGTGGTACTTTGATTTGATTAACCACGTTACCCTCAACCAAATTTTCCAACGTCCACAATAAATGTTGTGGATTAATGCGATACATGGTCGAACATTTACAAATAATCGGTGCCATATAATGGACAAATTTGTCCTTGCTTTCTTGCGCCAGGCGGTTGACTAAATTAATTTCAGTGCCCACCAGCCAATGTGTGCCAGGCTTCGAAGCGTTAATCGTTTTAATGATATATTCTGTTGATCCCACTTCATCGGATTTTTGACAAACTTCAAATGGGCACTCTGGATGAGAAACCACTTTGCCATCGGGATAATTGGCACGAAATTGATCAATATGTTCAGGCATAAATTGTTCATGGACTGAACAAAAGCCATCCCACAAAATCATTTTGGCCGCTTTGATTTGTTCGGGTGTTACCCCCCCATTGGGTTTGTCAAAATCCCATAATACCATTTGATCTAACGGTATTCCCATACGATAGGCGGTATTACGCCCTAAATGTTGATCAGGAAAAAACAATACTTTTTCACGTTGACTAAAAGCCCATTCTAAAACGTGCGGCGCGTTGGTAGATGTACACACAATGCCCCCGTGACGACCACAAAAGGCTTTCAAATTAGCCGCAGAATTAATATAAGTAATGGGGGTGATATGCTCATCGGGTGCTAGCACAGCGGATAATTCGCGCCAAGCTTGTTCAACTTTTTCAAGATTAGCCATATCTGCCATTGAACAACCGGCGGCTAAATCAGGTAAAATCGCTATTTGTTCAGCATTTGACAAAATATCGGCGACTTCTGCCATGAAATGTACACCGCAAAAAATAATATATTCAGCGCCCGATTGGGCAGCTTTACGGGATAATTTAAGAGAATCTCCCGTATGATCAGCATGTTTAAAGACTTCATCACGTTGATAATGATGTCCAAGAATGACTAAACGTTTGCCGAGTGCAGCTTTAGCTGCAACAATACGCTCCTCACATTGAGCGTCGTCTAGGGATAAAAATTGTTGGATAGAAATTTCGTGGATGCCCATAAAATACCTTTTAGCGCGACGGTTAGTAATATAGATTAGGGCATTGGTTTTTATCTTCAAGTCATTAGCTGGCTTTAAAATCGTGTGAGTACAGCAGACAACGAATAAAACCTTCAAACCAAAAATGTTGAACAATTGCATGAGTTGTCCCCCATTCGTTGTACTATTTATCTCAAAGACGCGCTGAGCCTAATTTCCTCAAAAACCTGTCAAGCCCCATTTTTACTTTCGAGGACAACTCAGAGCCACGGAGGTTCATGTAAATCGGGGTATCAGCGACACAACTTCTCCGCCCTCTCAATCTGTTCCGACGAGAGAGTGTGAGCCACTAATTGATTAGCCTTGAATAAATTAAGATATTTTTTGACCCAATTAGGATCAGTATAAAGAACCGCATGACGCAGACTTTGATGATTTTGAAGTGGCAGATAAGCCCACACTTGTTGTTCATCAAAAATCATAAAAGCCTCGGATGTGCCGGTTTCTCCAAACTTCCATTCATCTTCAAGCAGATAGGAAACCTTTACGCCCATTTGCATTTCTTGATACATCCTCATCAGCAAATCATTATCCAGCGCGGCTGGGTTAGGAATGACGAATATTTTGTAAGTATCTGTTTTTTTATTATTTATTATATTTTTTTGTTTTTCAAAACATTTCTGCTCACTGCCTCTTTCGGCAGCCGTTCTTTGTTGCCAGACAACGCTGGCATAAAGAGAACTTTGTGCCTTTTCCAAAAGAGAGAGAGGATAAAGTAGCAATTGGTCTTGTTGAGTAATAGAGACTTGTCCAGCAAACGCCTGTTCTAGCTGTTTCCCCATTTCTTGCCAATTATCAATCATATTATTAAGATGAGAAGTGTAGAGCGGATTTTCCAATTTTTTCTGAGTGAGCCGAGATCGATACTCATCTACAGTCAGTCCCTCTTCATCATCATCACCATTAACCGACAATTTTGAGGGATTCTCAGCGGGCATAATTTCTAAGGCTTGCGCTGCTTGTTCCTTTTGCCAATGATGACCTGACATGACTATCGAAGTATGTGTTCCCCGCACCCCTTTGAGAGGCGAAATCACTTGCATAATGATTTCTTGAATCCGCTTTTCAGTGGCTTGGAGTTTGACAAAGACTTGCCAATCGTTGCCATAAACCACCGCCGCTTCTTTGACACTCTCATATTCATGCAGAGTCTCAAGTAACGAGCCGGCTAATGGAATGGGAATCTCAACATAAATATAGGCGGTGAAAATTTTTTCGGGCGGCAAATCTAAGGCGCCCCTCTCCCGACCGACCAAATTTTCTATTCGCTGTGCCATGCTATTGCCAATGGGGGCTTTGCCATTGAGCATATTAGAGATTTGTGTCGGTTTGATCTCGATGGCACGGGCAAAGGCGGCTTGGTTGCTTTGATACTGTTCGTCAATGATACGCTTGAGATTGTTACGACGTATTTGCTCATGTCCATAGTTGTGCATTGAAAACATAATCTATTATCTCGTGTTCAAATTTGCTAGAAAAAATGAGTGATTATATACCAAAAACAATTTTCTGATTGAGAGAATTTAGAAAAAATCATAATGATTTTCTGGAATGTTAACTGATTGAGTAAATATTATCTGGTGAACTATATCATTTTTAATTTGGTGGGATAATTTTTGGTAAACAGTGAGAGGGTTGTTGATTTGATAAGTTTATTTTTTAGGTTTAATATGCCCCTCACTGAAAGCGGTGGCTTTGATAAAACGCTAGCTGCTTTTATGCTGTTAATATGTTTTTTAAAAGTGAAACGAGTGGATAGTCCTTAGAAAATAATGGAGGTGGGCAAAATTTTTCTCTGACGACATAAGGTGTTCATCCTGCGGTGATCACAAGTCAAAAAAACGTCGATCTAAGAGTGACAGTTAATTTTACTCTGATCCCAATTATTAATTTGCCCGTGGATGCAGGTTTGAGCGAAACGGAAAAATTAATGTTACTCTGACCCCAATTATTCTACCCACCCTACAATATCTATATTTTACCCAGGCTACGCTCGCTACACTTGCTTTCCATGCACAATTGATCTACACCGACAAAAAGGTGCGTAGGACGCACCCTACGCTCCAATGCCATTAAGTTAAGCAGCTTTATATCATAAGCAAGCGTAGGGTGCGTCCTACGCACCGTTCATCCGCGCACCATTAATCCACAAGTTCGCTCCGCCTGGGTAAAATGTAGTTCGCTCCGCCTCAATGCCATTAAGTTAAGCATAAATTTTTTTGTAGGGTGGGTAGAGCGAAGCGAAACCCACCATTTTCATAGAATCGGTGGGTGTAGCGAAGCTCTACCCACCCTACAATATCTATATTTTACCCAGGCGGAGCGAACTTGTTGTTTCGCTGATTCAATATAGCACTCAGAATGTTTTCCAAATTTTTTCGCTCAAGATTTAGAGATTTTTCAAGTCCATTAACCAGAGACGTTAATAAATTGTCTGGTAATGCCAAAAAACGTTCAAAGTGGGCTAGAGATGCGTGCGGATACTGATTTCATCAACGTTTTGAAGAGACAGACTCAATAAATGCTTGAAGACTATCGTTTAATTTACTGTAAAGTAATAACTTTTTCATTTTTCTAAACGGTTTGGAAATTTCCTTATAAGAACGCTTGTCTCCAACAGATAATTTCCCTTTTAACACATATTTTAATGTTTCTTTAGGATTCGCAGCATGAAGGGTATCTTTTTTGGTATAAATGGTTAAAATCCAAGATTCCATCTCTTCTATGCAAATCGCATATAAGAGTTTTTCTTGATAATGGTTTTGTAACCACTCGTTGATTATATCAATCACAGATTGTCTTAATGTTTGAGCATATTCTTTCAATTCTTGGGCATAATTCGGATTGTTTGGTTTTTGTGGCTTTTGGTTCAACGACTGATTTTGATTGATTTCTAGTGTATCGACTTGAATAATAATAGATTGGTTGTCAGCAATCGCAAAAAATTCGTCTAATTTAGTGCGTTCAATGCAATCTTTTTTGACATATTCCCAACCACCAAATGTATCAACGTTATAAAATTGTTTATCTGTTTCATCCATTGATAAATCTGGCCTAATAGGAATTATATCACTTTCATCATAGCCCAAGCCTTTTAAAATATTTTCTAATACGGCTCTTCTCTGTTGTACCTTCGGCAATAATACCTATTCTCATCTTTTTCGCCTTTTTCGTGGACGAATACCCACGGTGGACTCCTATTTACTCTTAGTTCGACGTTTTTTTGACTTCTTGTTGGAATCCAAAGCTAAAGCTTTGGACTCCAAGTGCCCTTGATATGTCAATTTAACGATGTTTTTCAAAACTGTTTGGAAATCGCACCCAAATAACCCCTCATCCAAAGTTCAGACAGTTTTACCTTTATTGGCTTTGTTTCGGGATTGAGTTGTATTCTACGTGTTTTGGTATGGCCTTCATCATTTCTATAAATTTCAAATAGCCGGATGTCATCATCATTTAGGTTAAGGCCGTCTAATATAGCTGGATTATGCGTGGTTATAAGGGCCTGCTTATTGGTTTTTTTAGCCAATTTGCAAATCACTCTCGTTAATTCTGTACATAAATGGGGATTCAGGTGAGATTCAATATTATCTATGGCAAACAAAGTCGGTGTCTTCTGACTAATAAACAGCGCAAGGTAAAACAAAATGTGCAACACCCCTTCGTTAGCATTTTCGGCAGAAAAAATATTTTCCTTTTTCATCATAAACTTATCTTTGAAGTAAAGTTTAGATATGCTTTTGCCTTGTTTGAGGTAGGAGAATTTCATTAAATCTTCTCTGTCTATCACAATCTCGTCCAACCAGTTGACGAAATAAGCGTATTCTTGCAATTGAGTAAACTCTGGTTCAGAAAAATTGGCAAGCAAAACATCTAAGCCCTCGCCGTTGATACCCAACGGCACTTTTTTACTTTCAGAAGAAAACCCCCGTAAAGCTTTGGTATCCAAATTGTAAATGAGATAATTTTGGATCGGGTGGTAAAGGGCGGATTTCTCAGTACGCTTTTGCTCAGATAACGCCCGAATTAATTTTATCTTATCTTCATCCACACTAAGGACGTGTTTCAAAATATCTTGTTGTTCTTGTTCTTGCTCTTTCTGCTCAAAGCTATCTTTCCATTTGACGACAGCCTCATCAGTCATATCGGTTTCAATGATCGACTTAATCGTCATTAACTGTTTTTCGCTTTGAAAAGCAAGACTCATTTCAATCTGTGGTTTTTGCTTTTTTCCATGAAATGAGCTAAAGGTTAATTCTGGCTTAGCAACCCTCACTCCTTTGGAATAGAGCCCTTCAATATCTAAGCGTTCCTGTTTAGCCGCGCTCATCACCGCCAACGATTCTAGCAAATTCGACTTGCCAGAGCCATTTTCACCAATGAAAACATTAAGTTGTCCAAGCTCAACGGTATCGGACAAAATGGATTTAAAATTTTGCACTTGTAATTTTTTTAACATTTTTTTAAGTCGCTCCCTTTTACAGGGCTAAATGGATGATTATAACAAAGAGTGCTCATTATTTCAGTCATGGATATCCCCATCAGTCCAGTCCTAATGATAAAATCGATATTGTAGGGTCGTAAGCATCTCAAGTGATAAATCGCGTTCAGCGTTTTTTACCGCTTACGCTTGTTCTTTCGCTTGGTTTTATCTCATCGCCTTTTCGGGAGCCATTCCAGTTAGTTTTTCAAGCACCGGGCCAAATTTTTTGTGATGACGTTTAACGGCTAAATAAGCACGGCCCAAACAAAGCAAAATGTCAGCATCTTTTGGTGCTTTTTTCACGGCGGTTTCATACACTTCAATGGCTTTTTCATATTCTTCAAAACAACTATACACTGCTCCAAGATTAGCCCATGTTTGGGCATTATCAGGATCAAGTTTTAAACTTCTTTGAAAAGCGTCAGAAGACTGATTATATTCTCCCAGTTGATGAGAAGCAACTCCAACGGCATACCATGCGGTAGCATTTCTTGGTTTTGCTTCAGTCCAACGTTTAGCAAGTTGTAACATCGTATGCCAGTTTCCTTCATTTTGTAGTTGAATGATTTGTTCTTTCCAGCCAGACATGATTAACCTCACCTATAGTTTTTCTCGTATAAGTATTTAAGTATTTGAAATAAAAACATAAGTGTCGTGTGGAGCGATACTTGGGCGTCTCGTCCAAAATGACATCTGAAAGGGCGGTTGAACATAAAGCGAGCGTAGCCTGAATATCATTCAGGGTGTGTCCTGTGCACAAATAAAGTCACATATAATTGATCTATAGCGACAAAAAGGTGCGTCGGACGCACCCTACGCTCGCTATCGGTTATCGCCAATTGACAACTTGTCGTATTCACTTGGACAGTCAACTCTATATGTCCTTGCGTATGGCGTATCGATTAATATCAGCCAATATATAAACGGGCGTGTCTGGCATTTTAACTTGTAACTGAATTTGATGTTTTTGAGTAACACTATGCCAACGTTGTTGAAATTGCTGTAATAATGCTTCCACTGAGAGCGGATGTTTATCCAGCCGCAATTCTCCAGCATCTGCCAGTGATAAATAGCGTAAATCTCGGCAACCATTTGCTGGCGCAATTTTTTTTGTTCAGCTAAAGCATCCAGATTTCATCTTTCCGATGAACGGGGAGTTTAATGGCAGGTTGATCATTGGCAAGGGCATGGCTCGCTTGAGCCAGTTGGCTTAAAGGGCGTACAAGATAGCGAGGTAAACTTTGATTGAGGAATATTAGTAGAGATATGGTGGGGAGTGGCGCGCCCGACAGGACTCAAACCTGTGACCTTTGGCTCCGGAGGCCAACGCTCTATTCGACTGAGCTACGGGCGCTGCATAAAAGTGGCACACATTGTACTCAATTTGAGAGTGAGATGTCAAATAAATTTTGTTATTAAATTCCGTTTTGTTGGTATATTAAGTAATATTTATATTCGCACTTTTTTTTTAATGAGGATTTCTCTTTTTGTAGCTGCAAATTGTGTGATACACTTTAACCTGCAATTCTAAACAAGATATGCAACTTTCATGCCTAGTACGCTGTCACATAAGTTATTAGTGTTGGAGTACAAAGCTTTAGCTTTGTCAGACAGTACAAAGCTAAAGCTTTGTACTCCAATAACTTATGTGACAGCGTACTAGCCTGTCGGTCGAACGAGGTCATCAAAGTTGCACATCGCCTTACATAAGTAAGATTAATGGCAATATCAGTCATATTTTCGAGGTAATTAGAGTGAGTCAAGAAGATACTATATCTATTAGAAATTTAGCAATCGGTATTACGGTTGGCTTTGGAGCCATCATAACGTTCATTGTCATAGTGTTATTGATCACTAAATTGGGGAGCGGTGAACACCATGAAGATTCGAAAGACATGCTTTCTGAAAGATTAAAACCAGTTGGTCAGGTTAATGTCAAGGGGATGGTCGCTCAAGCCCCAGTTGTTGAAAAGGCGGCCGCCCCGAGATCGGCTAAAGAAATTTATGAGACTGTGTGTCAGGCTTGTCATACACCAGGCATCTTGGAAGCGCCTAAATACGGTGATAAAGCAGCTTGGACAGATCGAATTGCCAAAGGTGAGGCGATGCTCATCCAAAATGCCGTCAATGGTTTTAACACCATGCCCGCACGAGGCGGTAATGCCACCCTCAGTGATGAGGAGGTGAAACTGACTGTGCAGTATATGTTGGCAGCCGTGGGCTCTAATGAGACACCCGCTCCAGATCAACAGGAGATGCCAACTCCCGTCGCTGCAACAAGCACGTCAGAGAGCGCGACGGATTCTGAATCCACTGATTTTGATCTCGCACTCGGCGAAGAAATTTATAATACCGCTTGTGTCGCCTGTCATGCGATGGGTGTTGCTGGGGCACCCAAAGTTGGAGATAAAGACAATTGGGCTCCCCGTATTGCAAAAGGCATGGATACTTTATCCACAAATGCTTTGCAAGGATTTCAAGGTGAAATTGGGGTGATGCCACCAAAAGGTGGGCGAATGGACTTGTCAGATGATAGGGTTAAAGCCGCTGTTGCTTATATGGTTTCTCAAGTGCAATAATTGATTGTCGGAGTCCAAAATAAATTTTGGACTCCTAAAAAGAAATGGAAAAAAATCAAATCAAATCAATGGATATTGTCCCTTATCTGAAATTAATGGTTGAAAAAGATGCCTCTGATATTTATTTCACAGTCGGCTCGCCAGCGCGTGTAAAAATCTCTAGGAAAGTCGTCAATGTGGGTAAAACGATACTCACCGCCGACATGACTCAAGCGATTGCTAACAATATTCTGAACGAAAAGCAGAGGGCCTTTTTTGAAAAAGAATTTGAGATCGACTTTGCCATTAGTTTGGATGAAATTGGGGCGCGTTTTCGTGTCAATGCGTTTAGGCAAAAAGGATTTGTTTCCTTAGTGATGCGTTATGTTAAAACCAAGGTACCTACCTTAAATGAATTGAAGCTACCTGTCATACTCAAAGATTTAGTCATGCATAAGCGTGGATTGATTTTGATGGTTGGGGCAACCAATTCAGGTAAATCGACGACCATCGCTGCCATGATTGACCATCGTAATAAACATCAGGCAGGGCATATTTTAACCATTGAAGATCCAATAGAATTTATACATCCGCACCAAAAATCGCTGCTTAATCAAAGAGAATTAGGCATGGATACACATTCATACCTACGTGCCCTCAAGAGTGCGATGCGTGAATCCCCTGATGTTATTTTGATTGGTGAAATCCGTGATCGAGAGACGATGACTGCCGCTGTGGAACTTTCTAACACGGGACATTTAGCGATTTCTACCCTACACGCTAACAATGCTAATCAAGCCATGCAGCGTATCATCAATCTATTTCCACAAGAACAACGTGAACAGTTGTTTATGGATTTATCTTTAAATGTCATTAGTATCATTTCACAACGCTTGGTGACGGGAGTGGATAATCGATTGATCGCCGCAGTGGAAGTGATGATCAATACCCCTTATATTGCTGATTTGATTTTGAAGGGCAAAATAGAGGATATAAAAGAGGCGATGGCAGGGAGCGGGGCTGAAGGTATGCAGACATTTGATATGGCGTTGTTTAAGGTGTATACAGAGGGGAAGATATCGTTAGAAGAGGCTTTAGCTAATGCCGATTCACGTACTGATTTACAAGCGAAGATTACTTTTGGTCAGAGTGCTGGCGCGTTTAATTAGCAGGGAAGGGAGGGAGGCATCCACCAGCCAATATTGTGAGCGCTTTTTGCCTTGAACCATCGTGGTTCAAATAAGGACATTGGAGAGACGTATCAGGCTTTCTACGACTGGGCAGATATGCACAACAACACCTACTACACTCCGTCCCTTGCTAGAAAAGTTAGATTCAAGAGTCTAGCCAGTTCACAATACTAGAGGGGATGCCAAAATAAAAAAAAGCAAAAAAATGTCTTATCACCCAGTTCGTCCATTGTAAAGAAACTTTGATAGAAAATCAAGTACTATTATTTATTTCTAATAAAGCCATGTCTATTTTTTCTTGCAAACGTGCTATTTCATGATTGAAAGTGTCTCTGTATTGTTCTTTTTCTTGTTTATAGTGTAAATATTCGTGAATAATATTCAGAGCACTAATAACCAGCATACGTTCCGTACTGATCACTTTGCCAGCATCACGCACTTCTTTGACTTTTTCATTGAGATACTGGGCAGAAGCCATCAAAGTGTCACGTTCTTCTTCTGGGCAAGCGACTACATAATCCTTTTCAAGAATATGTAAATTAACCTGCACCGATTTACCAAGGGTCATGTGTTTACTTCCATAGATTTGAGCCGTGCAATCATTGCTTCGATATGTGAGCGTGCTAGGGCGTTTTTTTCAAGCAAGGCGGCATGTGCAGCACTTAAGTTCGTTTGGCTTTCACGCAAAGATTGGTTTTCTTCTGCCAATTGTTGGCTTGTTTGGATAAGTGCATCAATTTTGGCTTCTAATGATTGCAAAAAATCAGATTTTTCCATATAGTCAGTGTCACAAATTAAACGTTTATTAATTATCACTTATCTATTGGCAATGATCAAGCCTCTTAGTTGGATTCCTCATCGTCATCAAAGAGATCTTCATCGTCATCAAAGAGACCCTCATCATCATCAAAGATACCCTCATCCTGTTGCGGGGGATTGCCATCGTAAACCAAATATTCTCGTCTTGCTAAATAGGCATCGCGCATGTATGAATACTCATCTAAAGCGGCAGCTTCGAGTACTGTTTCAAGCTCTAAAAGACCCGCACGCTCATCAACCCCTTTGAGCACATAAGGTGCCAAAGCCGATGCATCAACTTGTGATGCTGTATAATAAAAAAGCGGATCTAAAAAACTATCAGCCCCCCGTCCCAAACCATCACGTATTGAACTTGGTCCAAAAAGTGGCAAAACAAGGTAGGGACCATTGCCGACTCCCCAATAACCCAAGGTTTGACCAAAATCTTCATCATGCTTGGGCAAATTTAATTTGGTAGCAACATCAATAAAACCGACTAAACCGACAGTAGAGTTAACTAAAACCCTGCCTGTGTCTGAAGCGGCTTGTTTAAACTTGAACTGTAACAAATCATTGGCAATAACGACAACATCACCAAGATTACTGAAAAAATTGCTCACCCCTTTGTTAACAGGTTTTGGCACAATCGTTTGATAGACATTTGCCAAGGGTTTTAACATCGTTTTGTCAAGTCCATCATTAAAGATGAAAATAGCACGATTGAATGGTTCTAAAGGATCAGCGTTATGTGTAGTGGTAGCACATCCCGAAACAACCCACAACAATAATAGCTGCCCAAAGAGCAATTTGTAAAAAGTAGTATTTAACATAATAAACCCCCTCCTATATTGGAGTCCAAGATTTATCTTGGACGAGTCACAAATTCCACCCGCCGATTAAGCGCATCAATTTCATCTTGCGTATAGTTGTTGGCAGGATTTTCCAATTGTAACGGCTCGCTCTCGCCTTTAGCGACAGTCTTAATTATCGCAGTGATACCGGCTTTTTGCAAATAGGCGCTCACTGTATCAGCGCGTTTTTGTGATAATACGTAATTATACTCATCACTCCCATTTGAGTCAGTATGCCCAATCAGTGTGATTTCTTTGAAATTGTATAGCTTGATATAGCTAGCCAATTGCCCTGCCGCCTTTTTGCCATTTTTCTTCAATTGACTTTCATTCGTTGCAAAGTGTATCGGTATCAAACGGCTCGTTGGCTTAAAACCGCGTATATTGTTAAGCATCACACCACTGGCTATCCCTCTACTGCTAACAATCTTATCTATATTGCCAGCCAACACTTGTGCTTGTGATGCTAATTGAAACACTTTTTCGATCTGTTGTTTTGGCGGTGGATAAGGCGTTGTTTCCTTATTCGCAATTAAATCAATGGCTTGATTATAATATTGCGCGGCTGCCTGCCATTGTTTATGGCGCATGGCAATATCCCCCTGTATCACTTGTGTGGACCATGTCAACATGGGGGCACGTTTGAGCCACTTATTAGCCAGTTCTAATTGACCTTGCTGCGTTAACTCATCCGCATGGGCTGCCGCAATTTGTGCCATACTGCGTCTCAACCAGTCTAAATAATTTGTTGGGCAGTCCTGAGTTTTGAGTATGGCAAATAACGGTTCCAATTTATCTAAGTTATGAGCTCGCACGGCTTGATTCACTTGGTTTTGATAATCAATACAAGCTGCCAAACTCGATCCCGCAAGACACAAAAAAAACAAAAAAACAATCGCACTCACCAAAGATAAAATCCTTTTATTTTGCATTGTGTTCTCCATTTAAAACTCCCACCAAGACTGACGAACAATTTCGTAATTTTTGACTGTTATAGACCAACGCACGGGACTATTAACAATTTCTTCATTTTTATTTAATTTTGCTAATGTCTGATTAAGTTGCTGACGTAATTGCTGTAACACCGCTTGAGCTTTTTGGCTTGGCAATTGTTTTTTTATGGCCTCTGGCAATAATTTCTGTATATCTGGTAAGTCATCTTCTACCACTAGCGCGATCAGTAATCCCTTGCCCAATGGCGGCTGAACCGTGAATTTAAAACCATAGTCAAGCGTTGGAATGATCACATCTGTCTTGGCTCTCACATAGCCATTTTTACCTGAAAGCTCGCTATATTCATTAGGAAAGAGGCGCGTTAATTCGCCGACACTATTAATGTCAAACAATAAAAAATAGCCATCATGATCACTGTGTATCCGTATTTTCATGCTGTCACCTATTTGAAAGGTGTCATCCGGTAATATTTCAAGCTGCAAGTTCGCTTGGTTATCATGGACTAACAGACTATTCGTTGTGGTCTGATTTGTCTGAGGGATTTTAGTAGCAGAGCGTACATCCATTGCTAAAACTTCCGGCTTGGCTTCTAATTGCGGACTCAGTTTTCGAGCCGTACATTGATGTGTGTGTCTATCACAATAAGCTTGTGATTCAGTACGGATATATTCTAACAACTCGGCATGGCTCACTTGTCCATCAAAATTGCTATCAGCGAGTTTTTTTTCAACACCTTCGATAAAGCGGCGAGTAAACACACCACGATAGGGGGTTTCGGTATCCACCAAAGCCACTTGGTTAGGGGCAACAGCACTATAAGCAATCACATCTAGCGAGCTACTAATAAAACCATCTGGCTTGCTACCTCTAGTCGAAAGCTTAGGTCTCTTAAAGACTTTTTGTGAGTTTAAAACGGGAATTTTGATAATTGGTGTCGCTTTTCTTTTGGTTAGAGTCCGTGTCACGGTGCCTGAATGGCAAGCATCAATAACGAGCGTCACTTTCCGCCCTTCTAAACGTCGCAAACGCGCTTCAATCTCATCATCACGAATCATGGTCTCACTTGTGATTTTGGTTTCGACGGGACATAAGGTTTCATCATACCCATCAGTTTCATCACCATTATCATCCCAAATGTAATAACCATGTCCACTGTAGTAAAAAAACACTCTATCCCCATGCTGAGTCTCTTTAATCAGCCAATCATCAATGCTGTTAAGAATATTTTCACGAGTGGCTTGCTCATCGATTAGGGTACGAATTTGGTGAGGTTGATAGTTCCACACTTTTTGTATAAATTGCAGCATTTCTTCAACATCAGTTTGACTGCCCCTTAATGGGCTAACATATTGATAGGTATCAATGCCCACCAACAAGGCACGATCTTCTGCTAAAGTTGGAACAGTAGAAATGACTAACAATAGGCTAGTGAGTAATTTTTGCATCATAACTGTCTCCTAAATTGATTAGTGAATAATTTAATTATACTAAAAGAACCGTCGGGTTGCCAAAAAAAAACATGCCCCCGGATTTTTTTGAGATGAGAGTTTAGGAAAAAGAATGTGACAGGTAATCTTGAAGGCTGATATGAAGGGCTTGATAAAATCAGGGATTTTGTGGGCCGTGTGCGATTCGAACGCACGACCACCGGATTAAAAGTCCGATGCTCTACCAACTGAGCTAACGGCCCCTGAAAGGAGTGAGTGCGAATTCTACTCATGTTAAAAAAAAAAAGCAAGCTTTTTTATATAATTTTTTTTTATAGTACCATTATTTCATCAGTCTAATTTTCTTAGCCATTTAAAAAAATTATTGTCATGGTTTTCGGAGTCCAAGATTTATCTTGGACTCCAAAGATAGCACCGGGATTGACGAAATCAGGGATCAATCCTTGTAGTTTTGTCAAAAAAAAATGTTGCCCTTTCTATATGACTATAGTCCGAGTTTAAAGCCGGATGCTGCGTATGAGGCTAGATGTCTTTTATACTCTCCATCGGAGCCCGCATAAAATTCGATCGTGTCGTTCTTCGACAAATCGAGGATAAGAGTTTTTGAAGCAGTCTCACGATTACCTGAACCCTCTCCAGACCAAGCAGAACTTACAGATTTCCCGTTTTTATAAAGAATTAAATACACATCATCGGTTGTTCCGCCGTGATAGTAAGCGTCCTTCGTAAACGAGATGGAAAAAAGGTAAATACCTGCTTCTGGAACCGTAAACCTTGAGCCATTCCACGCCCCTCTGGTATCTAGCACTTCTGTTTTGAAGTTTACCAACATATGAGTGCCGGACGAAACGTGCCCACCGCCTTCCGCGTAAAATGCGATAGGTTTTTCACTGGAAATGAACTTGTCAGCTTTTACTGTTCCCGCAACCTCCAACTTCGTCTCCGGGCTTGTCGTGCCGATGCCGACGTTGCCGTCGACAGTCAGCCACTCAGTTATTATCACCGGCTTTTTAAACTTTTTGGGCTTTTTACCCGTCGGAGTTACGATATCCTTCGCTGCCAATTCGGGAGAACCACCAAGAGTGACTTCTAGGTAGTATTCCTTGTTCTCGGGAAAGTTGATCGGGTTGTTGGTACCTAAGACTACCTCATAATCACCGTCTTGCACGTTCACATTTTGCGTCTCTTCCCAGATGATGTACCCTTGGGGATCGTCATACAGGGAAAATGTCATCAGGTATTCCCCATTTAGGGGATTCTCAGCATGGCATGTTTTATTATCAGTTTCACGGTAAATCTTCTTTATGTAAAAGACCATCAATCAGGCGGTGCAATTATAGTTGAGTTGAAGTTGGAGATCAATAAAAAATGACTATCTTATTTATAATAAATGTTTTTTTGCTAACTGATAACTTTTGGTAACCTAGTACAGCGGATTAACGGAATGATCGGATTGGCTTAATTTTTGCGTAGGGTTTTTGTTGTCTAAATCGCTCTTAGAATTTTGGCTCGAAATGAGAAATCCGATTTTTTCAAAAAATCGGAATTCTAGTCTTAAATATTAAGGAGTCCAAGATTTATCTTGGCTAGTGGGGTTGGTTTTTAGGGCAATTTGAATATGAGACTAGTCAATAAAAATGGGGTGTCCATACAGTTTTTATGATAAGCTCCGCGTCGATATGATAAAGTGAGATTTGTCCTTAATAGCACTACGGTGGTTTTATTCGTTGTTGATTTATGCTGTACTATCTTTATGTGACAAATCAATTGTACTTGGGTTGGTGGCTTAAACTTGCGTGGCGACATAAAACGTTTCGGACAGGGTTGCAAACCGATCAAGCTCCGCGTCGAAATGACAAAGATAGCACCGGGATTTACGAAATCAGGGATTGGTGTGTGGGTTTTATTGAGGTTGTTCTTGTGTTTTAATCCCTTTATTTCGTTAATCCCTGTGCTGGGTTGTGGGGTTGTGCCGGACGGGGTTTGCAACCCAATGCCATTAAGTTAAGGATAAATGCCCGCAATCGTGGTATTAGGAGTCCAAGATTTATCTTGGGCGTCGGCTCTCCCAAACTAAAGTTTGGACTCCTGAATACCTTAACGAAGGTGGCATTGGGTTTGCAACCCCGTCCGTAACGTTTCAGTCCTAAAACGTTGCGGACTGGATTGCAAATCCAGTCCGTATCACTAAAAGTTTTAATAAAATAAACATGTTAACATTAAATTAATGGCATTGATGTAACTGGTACGGAGTCACCTGCCAAAATGGACACATAACAAGACTCTACCTACAATACAACCAACTCAAAGGGACTATAAGATGGAAGCTAGGAACCCGTCAAAAATTAGTCGGGGGACACACCCAATTTTTTCACCTCAAAAGTCACCTGCCCCGTCGCCCACTCACCAAGCTCTATCGACGCATTTTCCCGCCGCCCATGCAGCGCATTATTCAAGAGCCGTTCTAACGGATTCAACACGTTTTTTACCCCAGGCTGCTCCAATAACCCTATTTTAATTGGATTTTTACTGGTAATAACTTTAATGGTTTCTTTGCCAACATCTCCCATCACAAAAACGACTTCTTTTGTGAGTCGTAGCGAATCGCCTGGATTGAGACGGGCGTACTCATTTGAATCCTCTGGATTGGGAAAAATCACGTTAATAGCATTGTCGGGACTAATATTAATAAGGTAACAGTAGTATTTTTCCTCTGATTTATTGTGCAAAGTGAAATCGAGAATCTTGTCTTTACTCAAAGTGCGCCCTTCAAATGTCGCCAAAGAATAGGGTCCGTCTTTGCTATATAATAAGTCATTGGGCAACTGCACACAATTTGCATTGATTGGACAATCATTGACTTGATTCAAAATAGAAACTTGCACAGACACCGGAGTAGTACTGCCACGCGGACTTTTGAGTGCTTTGAGCTCACGAGCACGCGCCAATTTGTTCAAATGACTCTGTAGTTGTTTAACGCCCTCAGTTGGCTTATCAAATGGAATTTGCAGATTTTTATATAATAACTGCTGTTCTTGTGTGAGTATCCATAACTCAGGGGGTTGATTAGCAAAGGGTTTTGGTAAAACATCGTCCGCATTGGCACGAATAAATTGACCGTTTTTCCGCTTGGGGCGCAACAGGTACAGACGTAGCGCGGACTGAGACGGATCATCAATGAGAGTATAGGCTGGGAGTGATTGTTTGCCGTTTCGCTGGAATGCGGATTTTATTATTTGCAACAATGGCTCTGGAAAATCGGCCTCTAAGGATACCTTAATGGGTGGAAAATGGTAAACATGACTTTCTTCTATCACCCGATCATATCGAGCCTTTGGTCACACCAGCGAGTAGTTGGCGGCGATTACCCTCTATCTGTGGTCGCTGCTCCCTGATTTGTGCATCAGTACGCTCAAAGAGATTATGCCAAGTATCATTCGCTTGTGCTTGTTGTAAATTTTGTACCCAATGCCAAGTAAATAGGCCATAATATTGACCCTCTTTTTGAGGCCATTCAATGGCTGATTCATGGTCTTGCGCTGCACCGATACGAATACCACGAACAGTGAGTGGCTGGATATAAGTCTGTTGGCCCAACAAATGTGGCCGTTTATCATCTTTGATCGCTCGAATAGGTGCGGCTGGTCCTCGCGCTACGGTTGCTGAGTGACAGGAATCCGAGACAAATACTACTTTCTCAGTTTTTGCGTACAAGGGGGACAACCAAGCATTAAATTCATCGTCTAATACATCATAGTTGTCTTTGTCCTTATTATCAGCACTGCTACGAGCCTGGGCGAAGCTGGTTGAGGCTACAAAATATACCTACTTTTATTGTACCGATACAATCTGACTGGGCTATGCACCTTTTTGACTATAAGATCGCTAGTCAAGACATTTTTGGAGGAGTTCCCAGTCTAATTCTGAATGTAGAAAATGTCTATTACCGTGCCAGTCGTCCTAGCCTTTCGGCACCCGCTCGTATCATTTAAGCGGCTTGGTGTACTTAGATCAAGAAATTATGGCTTTTCGCTTTAGCAAGACAGAAGTCTTTAATCATCCTATACACCTAAATGAATCTCTATCAAATGGGCGTTAAAACGAAAAATGGCAGGTAATTTTATTATGTCCGCTAACGTAGTGTTATTATCAATACGTCCTAAATATGCTGAAAAAATATTTGAACATACCAAGACGGTTGAACTTCGCAGAGTGCGTCCAAAACATTTAAAAAATGGAGACTTAGTGTTTATTTCAAACCCGCTTAGATTTCATCAATCCTTTTTTTAAGGCATTGGGTTGGGATATCAACAATGAACAGGGATTAGCGGAAACATATCGGCACGTTGTCCACGAAGACGCACTCAAAATCGGACGCGCCACCAAAATGCCCGATTACAGTTTTCGTGTTGGTGGCGTGCGAAAATTCTTTGTAGAAGCCAAAAAACCAGCGATTAATCTCTTTAAAAAAACTGAACCCGCCTACCAAGTGCGCCGCTACGGCTGGAACGCCAAACTCTCTCTCAGCATTTTAACCAATTTTGCCGAATTTGCCGTTTATGATTGTCGCATTAAGCCCGATAAAAATGACGGTGCATCTACTGCCCGTCTTTTCTATATTAAATATTCAGATTATCAAGCGCGTTGGGATGAACTGGTTGCACTCTTTTCTTTTGAAGTTTTATTGAAGGGCAAAAAAGCCGGTCCGCGTGGTGCTGCAAGCCGTTTGAAAATTTTGGATCCAGCTTGTGGCTCTGGCTCGTTTTTGTTGGGCGCGTATCAGAGATTGCTGAATTGGCATCTTGAGCAGTATTTACAAGCACCTGATAAATGGGTTAAGGGTAAAAAACAGCGTATTTATCAGTCGAGCGGCGGTAGTTGGAAATTGACGGTTGATGAGCGTAAGCGTATTTTATTGAATAATATTTATGGGGTGGATATTGATCAGCAGGCGGTGGAGGTAACAAAGCTGTCTTTATTATTAAAAGTATTAGAAGATGAGCAAAGTGTGATTTCGCAATTGTCTTTGTTTGAAAAACGAGTGTTGCCAGATTTGGAGAGTAATATTAAATGTGGTAATTCGCTGATTGGGGATGATTTTTATGCGGGGCAACAATTGGAGTTGTTGGATCACTGCCATTAAGTTAAGCAGAAATACGTTTTTTTTGTAGGGTGGGTAGAGCTTCGCTACACCCACCAAATCGTTGAAATTTCTAACAATGGTGGGTTTCGCTATCGCTCTACCCACCCTACAAAAAAACCTTAACTTAATGGCATTGAGTTGTTGGATGAGGAATTGTTGTATCGGGTTAATGCGTTTGATTGGGAAACTGAATTTGCTGAGATTATGAAGAAGGTGGGGGGATTTGATGCGGTGATTGGGAATCCGCCTTATGTGCTTTTATCCAATGCAGATGAAAAAAAATATCTACAATCCGTTTATAAACTTTCCACCGGTAAACCTGATCTTTATCGCTATTTTATTGAACGTTCGCATCAAATAATCGCACAAAATGGGAGATTTTGTTTTATTATTCCAAATACATTGCTCACTATTCCTGCTAGCCAAAAATTGCGTGAATATCTACTGAGTGAGGGTAGAGTCACTCAAATTGTGAATTTTTGGGGAGATGTTTTTAGCAAAGTTTCTGTTAATAGTCTCATTATTTTTACGGTTAAAGGTTCAAGCAGCAACTCTGTTGAAATTGTTGAAGATAAAAATGAAATACCTTCAATGACAACTTTAAATGATGCGATTAGACAAAAGCGTTTAATTGAAAAAAGCATTTGGTTAGGTGATGAGCAAGTCAAATTTTCTTTGTCATCAACAAAAGAAATGGCTGCACTTATGGGAAAGATAAAAACTCAATCTGCCCCTTTATCTTCTGTCGCTAAATACACTCTGGGTATGCAGGTTTATCATAATTCAATACACAGTCAACAAGAAATGAAAGAACGTGTTTATCATTCTGAGACTAAAATAGATGAAAATTTTTGGCGAGAATCTACTGGGCGTAATGTTTTTAGATACCATTTTGTGGAAACGTTTAAACATTATGTTGCTTATGGTGAGCGATGTTATAGCAAGCCTTCATGGGAGTTTTGCTCCGAGCCAAGACTCTTAATCCGTGAAATTCCTAGTCAAACGCTGGTTTGTACGATAACTGATATAATTCATATTCCTAATAAAGCGGTGATCATTGTCATACCTCATCAGATTAATCTGTGTTATTTGCTTGGCATCTTAAATTCACGATTGATTGGTTTTTATGTGCGAGCTTCCGGTGAAAAGGGAAGACAGCGTTTATTTCCTCGTCTTTCTCTGACGACTGCACGTCAACTTCCTATCCGCGCCATTGACTTTGACAATCCAACCGACAAAACCAACCATAATTGGCAAGCAATTCCACAGTACAGAAATGCGACAACACTTAAAGTCTGTGCGTAATTTATACAATAATGGGGAATATAGTGGATATTTTCAGTTCCGTGTTGGTAACTTGCCTTTATTTTCCGATGAGGCACTGTCACTGTGGCTAAATGGTATTGAATACCATCAAGAGTATGAAAAGAGAACACGGGTTCAAGAAATTGAAAAAACGATCTCTGATAAATCGACACGCGCTATATTTATTGTGCAATTGAGTGAAAAAGCGAAGGCAATATTCCTCCTGTCTGATCTTGTACAACTGCTTATGACAGATAAAGATAGCTAACGAGGGTTTTATCAATTGTACAACTTGTCGATAAAATGCTCGCACTCAATAAACAACTCGCCGCCGCACCGATCCGCAAATCAGAAAGAGACTTAAACGGCTGATTTCTGCGATTGACAGGTGATTTATTAGTTAGTGTTTTTTAGTATTCAGGAAATTGATTATGGCTAAGTCCTTCAAACTATTGCGTGACAAGATGTCTCCAGCTTGCCCAAATGCACTTCAGCGTGCTCGTTTTTTATCTCAAGATAATATTGCTGAAAAAAAAGTCAGACAATAGACTTGTCTTTAGGGCACCTGAAGCGATGGCGTATCCACATATATTTATATAATAATCATGTGGATACGCTATTGTGGCTCTCGTTAAAATACAATAAAATTAACGTAGCAATACGAAGTATCATGGTTCAGTACTTAATAACGGATGTAAAATCAGATTTTTTTAAAAAATCGGATTTCTATAAATGTTAAAATATTTGACAATCGCCTAAATGACAGAGTGCGTTTAGAAACCGATAAAAACCAACTGATTGTCGAACTAACTCAGTTTGAAGAACAGCTCAAAACCAAATACCCAAAATATGCCCAACTCAGCAAAGTACAAACAATCGGAGCCAAAGAAGGTGCTCCATTGTTGCCAGCGGATGCGGTGCTAATCAGTTACCTTGTTAATAAAAATGATGTATTAGCCAGAAATTCCCTCACTCGAAAAAGACTTGGAAAACTACCGACAGTACCTCTCTTCTTTCAAAAGTCAAAAGCGAGGCACTCCACTCCGATTTGGAAAAACGCCACTTCAAAAAAGGAAAGCACTCAACAATAAACTGACAAAACACCTATTAGAGCCACTTAAAGACATCATCAAAGATAAACCACACTGGATTATCTCACCATCTGGTGCTTTAGCGTCGATACCGTTTGAAACATTGCGCTTTGAAGGCTCTAATCAACCCGTGATTGCCCAACACCAGATCAGCTATGTGCAATCCCTATCCTCCAAAGGCAATCCCAGCACAACTGACTACAATATTGCCCGTCAAATGGTTATGCGTAGTGGCGATTATGCCGGTGCCCTCTCGCAACTGAACTTGATATGGAAAGACTTACCCGGTGCCTTGACGAAACTAAAGAGCCTTAATCAACAAGGTATCTTAGCTCAATATCGTTATTTAGTCTTTTCGGCACATGGCTACCTGAGCCCACAAGTACCGGCTTTATCTTCAATTGTCTTGGGACAGATCAACAACCCAAAGGGGATTGATGGCTATGTCACCGCCGGTGAATGGCCCGGTTATGACTTAAAGAGTGATTTAATGGTATTATCGGCCTGTCAAACGGGCTTGGGAGATGTCATCAGTGGAGAAGGCGTATTGGGCGGCGTTTGTGTTGTATGGGGTTTAAAGCTGTTACAGAAATCCTATTAATATTAAATATCAATACCAAGTCTCGTTAAACAAAAAAAATTGATGAGCAAATGGGCGCACTCTATTCTTATTTTAAAAAGATAGAATTTTGGAATGAGCAGAAAAGTGTCAGAAATTTATGCGAATGATAGTCGTTTAGCTCAAAAACTCAGTCAGCTAATTAAAGTTTGTGATACCAAAATAGAAAGGACGCTGATCAGAGAAAGAGATGAAAGTGAATTTCAATTACCGAACGATTTACCCGCAGACATTAAACAAAATATCATTACCCAAAACAAATATGGTATTAAAACAATTCATCAAGTTTATGATCAGGGTATTGCCGTATAAAATCAACCCTTTGAATTAAGTGAAGAATCTGAAGGGACACAAATCTTGTATGCGCTGGGAGGACTCATTTTAAAGCCGTTTGAAACGGGTGGCGTGATTTTTTTTGATGAATTTAACAATAGTTTGCATCCTAAGTTATGTCGCTTTCTCATTAGATTGTTCCATAACTCAAAAAGTAATCCAAAAAATACTCAATTAATTTTTGCGACTCATGAAACAACCTTGTTAGATAATTCTCTTTTTAGAACCGATCAAATCTGGTTTACTGAGAAGAATAAATTCGGAGAAACCGAATTAAGTTCTGACGGAGTCAAATATCAGGTCCAGCTTCCGCCAACATAAATTCCATCGGTAACAGTGGCAGCTGATCTAAATATAACCTTGCCCATTTCCCATGTTCGTTAAACGCTCGCTCAGCTTGCCTCGTTATTTCTTTTGTCGTGACATACACTCCGTTTGTGACAATTGGAAATCTTCCTCGTGAATCTTGAAACGTTGTTAATCCTAAAATTGACTGATCCTTGTACATCTTCATCGAACCAATTAAAATGTTGTTTACATACAACAACGTCACATCACCGTATTTTGATGGATCTGACTCCTTGTCGATAAGCGTAGAATAATGTGTTTCTATCATCTTGGTACACGCACCAGCAAAATTATTAACATGCCGTACCGGAATCACCCTATTTGTTTTTACTGGCTTTTCCCGGGGAAGCCATCTCTCAATATTCCATCTCAAATGTCTCGGAATTTGTAAGATTGGTAAAGTTGATAAAATAGGCAGAACTTGGTAATAGTTTTCAATGAAGCGGAAAATGTCATTGATTACTTCAGGATCATCCGAAAAAAAATCGACAATCTTTTCTGAATATAACGCCAAAGGATGTGCCGCGTTGGCTTCATCGGTTTCCATTAACAGTTTGATAATATAAGCCCGTTCCGGCTTCGTCACCTGATCAATTGATAAAATCGATATTGTAGGGTCGTAAGCATCTCAAGTGATAAATCGCGTTCAGCGTTTTTTACCGCTTACGCTTGTTCTTTCGCTTGGTTTTATCTCATCGCCTTTTCGGGAGCCATTCCAGTTAGTTTTTCAAGCACCGGGCCAAATTTTTTGTGATGACGTTTAACGGCTAAATAAGCACGGCCCAAACAAAGCAAAATGTCAGCATCTTTTGGTGCTTTTTTCACGGCGGTTTCATACACTTCAATGGCTTTTTCATATTCTTCAAAACAACTATACACTGCTCCAAGATTAGCCCATGTTTGGGCATTATCAGGATCAAGTTTTAAACTTCTTTGAAAAGCGTCAGAAGACTGATTATATTCTCCCAGTTGATGAGAAGCAACTCCAACGGCATACCATGCGGTAGCATTTCTTGGTTTTGCTTCAGTCCAACGTTTAGCAAGTTGTAACATCGTATGCCAGTTTCCTTCATTTTGTAGTTGAATGATTTGTTCTTTCCAGCCAGACATGATTAACCTCACCTATAGTTTTTCTCGTATAAGTATTTAATCGTGTGGAGCGAGACTTGGGCGTCTCGTCCAAAATGACATCTAAAAGGGCGGTTGAACATAAAGCGAGCGTAGCCTGGATATCATTCAGGGTGCGTCCTGTGCACAAATAAAGTCACGTATAATTGATCTATACCGACAAAAAGGTGCGTTGGACGCACCCTACGCTCGCTAATATTGATTTTTCTAACAGTCAGGATTTTAAGGGATTGGTTATTCCTTATCTCATTAAAGAAATTGGGGGGCATAAAGTGGGCTTTATTGGCATTGATACACTCAAAACCCTCGTCAGTTCTCAACCCTGTGAGGATTTAACTTTTTTTGATGAAGTGGAAACAGCCAAAAAAATGGTCCAAAATCTCGAAGCTCTGGGCATTAATAAAATCATTTTGATGAGCCATTACGGTTATACGAAAGAACAAGCCCTAGCTCAACAAGTTGCCGGTATTGATTTGTCGGCGGTGATTCTCATACGCTTTTAGGTGACTTCACGACGTTTGGTCTCATTTCTGAGGGTCCTTATCCGACCAAAGTGACTTCACCCAGAGGTGAACCCGTTTGTATTGTCCAAGCATGGCAATATTCTTATATGGTCGGTTCTTTGAATGTGGCATTTGATGATAAGGGGGTCGTGACTGAATGTGATGGAGCGCCTATTTTGCTGCTTGGCGATAGCTTTCAACAGCCGACTCAAGCCAAAATTGAGGCCATTATTGCCAGTCATCCGAATATCGACATTGTAAAACCCGATCCGCTCATCGCTCAACAATTGGCAAGCTACACAAAACGGGTGGAAAAGCGTGCCAAAAAGGTGATTGGGCAAGCAGCGGATAATTTCTTGCATATCCGTATTCCCGGCATTCATCCCTCTGGTGTTGAATTAGCCAATGGTAGCCAGATTGCCCCTTTGGTGGCTGAAGCTTATTTACAGCAATTGAATAGTAGAAACTATGGCGTTCAACTGGTGATTCAAAATGCTGGGGGCGTGCGTATTGATGTGTTCCAAGGTGATATTAGCATTGAAACGGCTTATACTTTATTGCCTTTCACGAACACGATTTATGTGTTATAAATGACGGGTGCCGAAATCAAGCAAGTGCTTGAAGAGGCACTGAGTCATCATTTTGATCAAGGTGGCTCTAGTGGTTCTTTTCCTTATGCGGGGGGTATCCGTTACACGATTAAAGTCAAACGCCCAGCGCATCAGCGTATCACTCGTCTTGAAATCCGAGATGAGAATGGCAATTGGTCTTTTCTTGCTCTCAAGAAAACGTATCGGGTGGGCATGAATTCTTTTATTGCGAGTGGTCGAGATGGTTATACGACCTTTGGTAAAGTGTTAAAAGAACGAGGTGGTATCGATACCTATTTTGATTATGCTGAGTCTTTTGTGAATTATGTGAAAAAAAGGCGTGTGCTGAGGGTACCAGAGGAAAGTGGGGTGAGATATATAAGTACCGAACCATGATACGAAGTCAGCGAAGCTAATTTTAATGTATTTTGGAGTCCACCGTGGGTATGAGACACTTGTCCAAAGCTAAAGCTTTGGACTCCAACAACAATGTCAAGTCTGCTAGAAGAATTTCTGAAGCTATGATAGGAAATCAGGAGTGCAAGGCGCACCTTGCACGAATTATCAAGGCCGCCGACACACCGCACAACTTGGATATTTCCTACACTGACTTCGATAGCGGCGTGGCGATTTCTCTTTAAGTTGAAATTCAATCACCGCACACCGATGTTCTCGATAAGTCTCGGAAAAATAATGGCTACCATCACCTTTAGCAACGAAATACAATGCCTGACTATCAACCGGATTCACAGCAGCCTGCAAAGCAGCGCGTCCAGGCATCGCAATCGGAGTGGGCGGTAATCCCTTATTGACATAAGTATTATAAGGATTCTTGACTTTTAAATCCTGTTTCCGAATATTCCCATCAAAGGCATTGCCCAGCGCGTAAATCACTGTCGGATCAGTTTGTAAAAGCATATTTTTTTTCAAGCGCTGCACAAACACGCTGGCAATAAGAGGGCGCTCCTCAGCCACACCCGTTTCCTTTTCAATAATGGATGCTAATATTAAAGCCTCATAAGGCGTATTGAAGGGTAAATCGTCGCCCCGATTTTCCCAAGCAGCCATCAACTCTTTTTCCATCATTTTGTAGGCGCGTTGCAAAAATTCTACATCCGTCGTGCCGGTTGGAAAAAGATAAGTATCTGGAAAAAAACGCCCTTCAGGGTGCATTTCTCCCCAACCCAGTTTCGCCATGATGGTTTGATTATCAATCTCACCAAGGGTTTGCACTATTTTAGGATGTTTGCGTACTGCCGCCATCAATTGCCGAAAGTTCCACCCTTCAGGGAAGGATAAACTATATTGTATAGTTTTACCCGCAATCAAAATGTCCAGCAATTGCTGTGGCGTCATACTTTTTGGGATGAGATATTCTCCGAGTTTAATCAGATGTGCCCGTTTTTCATAGCGTGCCAATGTTACCCAAGCCAGTGCAGTGGGATAGTTGAGCAAGCCTTGTGCCCTCAAATCAGCCGCTATTTGATGTAAAGTGGCACCCGATTCAACGGTATAATGTAGATCTTTCTGTAAGGGTAATGGTGCAGTGAGGTGGTTTTTGTAGAGCCAATAGCCACCACCGCTTACGGCTGCTATAGACAAGAGTAGGAAAAGTAGGAAGAGAAAGAGGATTCTAAACATTTGTTTGCTGTGTCGTTCAGTTGTTTCGGGAATGAGGTACGATTTCCCGAAACGAAGATCGCTAACCATCATGTAGGGTGGATTAAGCGATAGCGTATCCACCTGATTAATCTATAAATTAAGGGGGAGGAGCTATCGCTTAATCCACCCTACTTATGTTTAAGTTATTTATTGAGTTTCGGGAAATCGTACCTCATTCCCGAAACAACGAAATCGCGTTTCAACTCAAAATTTGTATAAATCACACACGCTTAAACACCAACGTCCCATTGGTTCCCCCAAATCCAAACGAATTCGACAAAGCCACATCAATTTTCATCTCCTTCGCCTGATGGGGCACATAGTCTAAACCGGCACACTCAGGATCGAGCTTAAATAGGTTAATGGTTGGAGGAGCGACTTGATCACGAATACTTAACACGCTAAAAACCGCCTCTATACCGCCAGCCGCCCCTAATAAATGTCCCGTCATAGATTTGGTCGAACTGACAACTAACTTATGATCACCAAAGGCTTTTTTTATCGCAAACGTTTCAACCTTGTCACCAGCGGGGGTTGAAGTGCCATGCGCGTTAATGTAGTCCACTTGCTCGGGATTTAACTGGGCATTCTGCAAAGCATTCAACATACAGCGTCGAGCCCCATCCCCATCTTTTGCCGGTAGGGTCATATGGTAGGCATCAGCACTCATACCAGAAGCCATCAACTCTGCATAAATACGAGCCCCACGCCGTTTTGCCATTTCATATTCTTCTAGCACCAACACACCCGCACCATCGCTGAGGACAAAACCATCACGTTCGATGTCCCAAGGACGGCTCGCCGTTTCAGGCGAATCATTGCGGGTGGATAAGGCACGGGAGGCCCCAAATCCACCAATTCCCATCTCCGAACAGGCCATTTCAGCACCACCCGCAATCATCACATCCGCATCACCATATTCAATCAAACGGGCAGCATTTCCAATATTATGTGTCCCTGTTGAACAAGCGGTGACAATGGCATAATTAGGGCCTTTCAAACCGTATCTCACTGATAAGTTGCCCGATATCATATTAATAATATTACTGGGCACAAAAAAGGGAGAAATCCTACGCGCCCCCCCTCGCCGATAAGCATCATGGCCTTTTGTAATCCCGGGGAGTCCGCCTATCCCAGACCCTATCGCCACACCTATTCGATCGGCATTGGCTTCAGTAATTTCTAAGCTGGCATCAGAAATGGCTTCTACAGCGGCTGCAATCCCATAATGGATGAAGGGATCCATTTTTTTTGCTTCTTTGGGAGATAGGTATTTTTTGACATCAAAGCCTTTAACCTGCCCGGCAAATTGGGTTGCAAAACCGGCAGTATCAAAATCGGTAATAGTCGCAATTCCGCTTTTGCCTGCCAATATGCTTTCCCAACTGTCTTTGACAGTCAAGCCCACAGGGGAAACAGCACCCAGGCCAGTAATAACAACTCGTCTTTTACTCACTTTCTGTACACAACCTCGCAAAAAGAAAGGCCAGTACATCTTAGATGTAACATGGCCTCCCTAGAAACCTTAATCTTCTTTGTTATTATTGATATAATCAATAGCTTGTTGTACTGTTTGTATTTTCTCTGCCTCTTCATCAGGGATTTCGCACCCAAATGCTTCTTCAAGTGCCATCACCAATTCTACGGTGTCAAGAGAATCAGCACCGAGATCATCGACAAATGAGGATTCATTGCGAACCTCTTCTTCTTTGACACTCAATTGTTCAACGACAATTTCCTTGACACGTTCTTCAACAGTACTCATAACAAATTAGCCTCTTTTCAGTTATCAGGTATCAGGTATCAGTTATATCGCTTCCCACGCTCCGCGGAAACAAAAGAAGATTATGTAGGGTGGGTAGAGCGAGAGCGAAACCCACCAAATAGTTTAAATTTCTAACAATGGTGGGTTTCGCTCCGCTCTACCCACCCTACAAAAAAAACTTTAAGTGAGTGCGCGGAGCGTAGGGAACGAGAAATAACTGAACACTGACTAAGACATATACATGCCACCATTGACATGTAAAGTTTCTCCGGTAATATAAGGTGCTGATGCCAAAAACACCACCGCTTGTGCTACATCATTCACGCCACCAGCACGCTTGAGTGGAATTTTTTCCAAAAAAGCAGTGCGTTGATCTTCAGACAAGTTTTCCGTCATATCAGTTTCAATAAAGCCCGGTGCGACGGTATTCACCGTAATACCACGACTACCCACTTCATTGGCTAATGATTTGCTAAAAGCGATCACGCCAGCCTTTGTCGCAGCATAGTTTGCCTGTCCTGGATTACCCGTCAAGCCGACAACGCTGGTTATCGTTATTATCCGCCCATGTCGTGCCTTCATCATGGCACGGAGACAGGCTTTGGACAAGCGATAAACGCCAGTTAAATTGGTATTGATGACTTGATTCCAATCTTCATCTCGCATACGCATCAATAGCCCATCACGAGCAATGCCCGCATTATTGACTAATATGCTCGGCATTTCTTTTTTACCTAAACTCGCCACCAACGCATTGATGGAGTCAGAGTCGGCGACATCAAGTACCTTGCCTTCTCCTTTGATGTCATGTTCGCTTAAAAATTGCGTAATCCTATCAGCACCGCCGCTTGTTGTTGCTGTGCCGTACACTTTAGCCCCAGCTTGTCCTAAAGCCAAGGCAATACCTTGACCAATCCCGCGACTTGCGCCCGTGACGAGGGCAATGCTTAAATCCAAATTCATGCCAAAGCCTCCAACGCTTGTTCTAATGTCTTTGTATCCATTATCGGTTTTGCGGTCATTTTGCGAACAATACGTTTATTTAAAGCCGTTAATACTTTGCCTGGTCCACATTCAAACAAGCTTGTTACGCCTTCTGCCACCATTTTTTCAATGGTTTCAACCCAACGCACCGGATTATAAAGTTGCGCCGTCAAGGCAGAGCGAATGTCAGCCGCTTCGCTTTTTTGAGTCACATCGACGTTGTGAATGACGGGAATTGAGGGCGCGGTGATGGTGACATCGGCGAGGCGTTCTGCCATTTTTTCAGCAGCGGGCAGCATCAACTGACTATGAGCGGGCACACTGACTTGCAATAAAATCGCACGTTTTGCGCCGGCGGCTTTTGCCTGCTCTGTCGCCCGCTTGACGGCGGCTGTATGTCCGGCAATGACAATTTGTCCTGGGGCATTAAAATTAACGGCTGAGACAATTTCTTCTTGTGCCACCTGTTGACAGATTTCAATGACTTTAGCACCATCTAAACCTAAGAGGGCAGCCATTGCCCCTTCACCTTCAGGCACCGCTGTCTGCATAAAACGGCCTCGATCTTGGGCCAAACTAACGCCATCTGTAAATTGTAAAGCATTCGCACAGACTAAGGCACTGTATTCACCAAAACTGTGTCCTGCCATAAATATCGGCTCAGAGCCACCTTGCTGTTGCCAAACACGCCATACTGCCACACCAGCGGCGAGTAGGGCAGGTTGAGTTTTATCAGTTTGATTTAAGGTATCCTCTGGTCCCTCTTGACTTAATTTCCACAAATCATAGTTCAACACCTCAGAGGCTTGTTCAAAGGTTTGTTTGACAATGGGAAAAGCTGCCCCTAAGTCGGCTAACATGCCCACCGATTGTGAGCCTTGACCAGGAAATATAAATGCGTGTCTCATTTCAGTTATCAGTTATCAGTTATCAAAATTTTACCAAGACAGCACCCCAAGTAAATCCGCCACCTACCGCTTCCAATAACAGCATTTGTCCGCGCTGAATCCGCCCATCGCGCACAGCGACATCTAAAGCTAAGGGCACGGAGGCGGCTGAGGTGTTGCCATGTCCTGATACGGTCACAACAACTTTTTCCATCGGCAATTTTAGTTTTTTCGCCGTTGCTGCAATAATGCGAATATTGGCTTGATGGGGTACCAGCCAATCAATCGCACTCTGATCCAATTGATTAGCCGCCAGTGCCTCTTCAACAACCTGACTTAACGCCCTGACTGCAAACTTAAAGACTTCATTACCCTGCATTTTGGTAAAGCCATCGCCATTGAGACGACCTTGTGTCACTGTCGCGGGGACAGTCAACAGATCTTTATAAGCCCCATCAGCATGTAAATGGCTAGACAAAATGCCCTGTTCGGCACTGGCTTCAACGACAACGGCACCAGCACCATCTCCAAACAGGACACAGGTACTACGATCAGTCCAATCGAGCAGACGCGAGAAAATCTCGGCACCCACAATCAATGCCCGTCGCACGCTGCCCGTTTTGATAAATTTGTCGGCGATGCTGAGGGCATAAAGAAAACCACTGCATACCGCCTGGACATCAAAAGCCATCGCACCGTGATTACCTAAACGGGCTTGTAATAAACAAGCGGTACTAGGAAAAACGCGATCAGGCGTGGTGGTGGCTACAATAATTAAATCCAATTGGTGAACATCGCACTGTGCCGCTGTCAGTGCGCGACGTGCCGCTTGTTCGGCTAAATCACAAGTATCTTGATCCTCAGCCGCCAAATGGCGGGAGCGTATGCCGGTGCGTTCAAAAATCCATTGATCACTGGTATCTACCAACTTTTCTAAATCAGCATTGGTGAGTATCTTTTCAGGCAGATACCCGCCTGTTCCAATAATACGAGAATAAGTCACTCGATGCGCCTTCTTTCACTTAACAAAATGCCCAATTGCTGCTTAATCTGCGAAGGTACATTTTTTTGCACCTCAATGAGAGCTTCTTTGATGGCATGACTAAACGATAATATATCAGCACTACCATGACTTTTGATCACAATGCCGCGTAAACCAAGCAAACTGGCACCATTATATCGACGTGGATCAATTTTTTGACGCAAATTATTGAGAATGGGCAAAGAAACTATGGCAGCCAAGCGCGTCAACCAATTTTTAGTAAAACTTTGCTTGACGTAATGACTGATCATTTTAGCAACACCCTCTGTGGTTTTGAGAGCGACATTACCGACAAAACCATCACAGACAACGACATCAACAATGCCTTTGTAAATATCATCACCTTCGACAAAACCAATATAATTGATATTGGAACTCGAAGAGATTAATTTTGCGGCTTCCTTGACTCGTTCATTACCTTTGATTTCTTCTTGACCAATATTGAGCAAGCCGATACGCGGGTTAGGTAGATTATCGACAGCTTGAGTCAAAACGCTACCCATCACAGCAAATTGAAATAACTGTTCGGGCGTGCTATCGATATTGGCCCCTAAATCCAGTACATGAGTAGATGTCCCCTGCATATTGGGCAAAGCGGTAATAATGGCGGGTCGATCTATGCCAGGCAAGGTTTTAAGTACATAACGGGCAGTTGCCATTAAAGCCCCAGTATTACCGGCACTGACACAAGCATCTGCCTTGCCTTCTTTGACCAAATTAATGGCGATACGCATGGAAGAATCCCGCTTATTGCGTAAAGCACGCGAAGGGGGATCATCCATTTCTACGCGCTGTGTGGCATGAGTAATGGATATACGCTGTATCACTTTAGGGGGTTGATGACCTAATTCTTGGTTGAGTACCGCCTCATCACCAACGAAAATCACTTGCAAATCCTCGTTTTCTGATAATACTTTGAGAGCGGCTGGGACGATGATATGAGGGCCATGATCGCCACTCATCGCATCTATTGCAATGCGCGGTGTCAATTTTTATTCGTCCTTAGTAGTGATGACTTTACGACCTCGGTAATAACCGGAGGGACTGATATGGTGACGGAGATGCTCTTCACCCACTTCTTGCTCAATGGACAAGGTGGATGCCTTTAAAGCATCATGAGATCGGCGCATTCCGCGTTTAGAGCGGGTTTTTCGATTTTGTTGTACAGCCATTTATTTTAAAATCCTTGTTTAAGTTATCAGTTATCATGTTATCCATAAAATATTATTTAATAAAATATTATTTGGATATTTTTAAAGATGATAAAACGTGAAAGGGATTATTTTGTACATTATTGTTGTTTTCACTTTTTTCACTTTTTTCACTTTCACGCATTTGTTGACTAAATTCATTAGATGGACAGTCCGTATGTTTAACAACAATCGGTAAAGCCAAAATCAATTCATCTTCAATCAATGTTGTCAATGAAACGGGAATTTTTGTCAAAGTGAGGGATTCATACCCCACTGGCAAATCATCCTCGGTTTGTCCCTCTTTCAAAATCATTAAGGCAACATTTGCATCAATTGCCCAAGGCATTGCTTGTAAACAACGTTGACATTGTAGAGAAAGTTGCGCCTGCACACGCCCGACAATTGTCGGGCGTTGTTTGTCATCAAGCCCAAATAGCCAATCTATTTTCACATTTCCTTTGCTATCATACAAACTTTCATGTAAGCGTGACATTTGGGCGAGCGCAACCGCTCCTTTCAAGCGAGTGCCGGCAAGCTGTTTTGGATCAATAAAGGTTGGTAAAGTTAGACTCAGCCCTAATGTCACCATTGAGACTGGTCTGCAAAACCGGACTTGAAACTTTTGCTTCATCCGGCTCCTCCGATAATCGAGACCGTCTGTTCGATTAAAACCCTAGCGGGTTTAAGATTTCGTCTTCGTTCTCTCTGTTCGGCAACTGTATCCTTTTTGCGGTTAACTATCCGCTTTGGTGCTTTACTGGGCTTCCACTTATTAGCAAATTTTCTAAGAGCAGGTTGATATTCTCTGTTAAACTCTTTTGCCAATTTGGTTTGTGCAAAATACTTTCGCATCTGGGTACCAGGTTCCTTTCTCTTGGTTCGGAGTGGTCTAGTATTTACTGAGTCACCCTTAGCTTTTGTTTTTGGCCTTTTAAGCTCTTCTATGTGCCTGCAAGTTTTCAATCTCTCTCTTGCATTTGTTTCATTTATATCATTCTCTACTAGCTCATAGAAGTTGTCAATGAGTTTTTCTATCCTCTTTTCATCTGGGCTGATGTGCAGAGGCATTTTGTTTCCTTGTTGTTTGGCTATTTCATTTAGTAAGTACATCATCAGACTCTTATTAATTTTGATGAAGCTTACCCTTTTGTCCTTAATAACTCTTTTGAATCTCTTGTTAATTGTCCCTAAATGTTTCTTGACAATCTTTTCTACAAGTATGAAACTACTTTCTGTTACTTCTAGCACTTTAGAAGACTTCTGTAATTTCTCTAATTCCTTGTCAACTTTGAGTTTCCTTGCCCTGGGGGATGCTATTCTCCCCTTTGCATGTACTCGGTCATGACAATGTCTGTGTAAAAGTACTAAGTTAGAGTATTTATCCTCCCCGCCTTCGGCTTTGAAGACGATGTGGTGGGTATCTACTAAGTCCTCGTTCTTAAAAGTACCTCTACATATTGGACACCTGCCATTTTGTCTGTTAAGCATTTTTGCCTTACTGGGGGTTATGTTACCATATCCCTTTTTGATTCTTCTGCTCCAGTACGCTGTGTCTCCGTCAAAGTAGGATTTTCCTTCTTTGACCATTACGTGATACTTTTGGTCTTTTGGGAGAGATGTTATGGCTTCGTTGTAATACACAAGCTTTTTATCTACTATCCCCTCTTTGGTAGTCGCAAAGTGCCAACCCCCTGGGCTTTTCTTGGTGGTATGAAAGTATTTCTTAACACACTTCTTTCTACCCCATTTACTGTGTCTTCGGAGAGACCATCTATAAAGTTTTTTCCATAGAAGGTTCTGTAGTTTTCCGAATGTATCCCATGAGTTTACATATCTGAAGTAGTTCGCCCAACCTCTTATTATTGGGTTGAGTTTACTAATTATTTCTTCTTGACTCCATGCTTTTGCTTTTGCAAAAATTCCTTTTATTACTTCTTTGTGTTTTGCAACACTTTCATCCGAAGGTACAACCATTAACTTACTATCTGTTAATTTCATATTTTCTGGATTGTATTTACCTTCTTTAATTAACATCCTTCTATAATTACCTTTTATCTCTCTGGGCATAACATGCTGAAAATGTACTCCAAGGAAATCAAATCCTGTCCAAGTAGAAATTATACTTGTTTTTTCCTCGGAAAATTCTACTCCTCTTATTTTCAACCATCCATTGAGTAAATGTTTACAAATGGTAATTATTTCTTTGTTGTCATTAATTACTACAAAATCATCTGCGTATCTAACGACCTTTATATTTTGTATCAATTCATAAGTTTGGCATTGTTCTCCACATTTAAGGTATTCTGAAACGGCTATTTTTAGCCAATTTTCCATACCATCTAACACCCTATTAGCTATTAATGGTGATATAATTCCACCTTGCGGGGTGCCCGTTTTTGTGTCGATTGTTTCTTTACTGACTTTTTTATCTATATAGCCAGCTTTTAGCCATTCCTTAACTATAGGTTTCTCTGAGTCCATGAATAAATTGAGTATATATTCATGGTCAATATTATCGAAGTACCCTTTTATATCTGCATCCAGAACGTATTTTGGCTTTTGTTGAATTTTTAGCCATATAGCTCTAATTGCATCTTGGGCTCCAATTGCTGGCCTAAAACCATAACTTTCACGGGAGCATTTTGCCTCCCAATGAGGTTCGTAGGCGTTTTTGATAATATTTTGTACCACTCTGTCATACTGGGTGGGTATTCCTAGTGGCCGTCTCGATCCATTTTTCTTGGGGATATAAATCCTTTTTAATGGTTTGGCTTTATACCCAAGGTATCTCTTGCGAGCTTCCTCCATTAATCTTTTGGTGAGTTTAACTCTTTCTTTCTGACTAATGGCCCTGTAATTGTCTATTCCAGGTGTTTTGCTACCCTTGTTGTCTTGAGTAACCCTTCTTATACTTAACGCAATATTACACGACGACCGTTTTAATAGTTTAATAAGACTATTTGCTTTTCTTTCTTGACCTTTAACAGTTGCATTGTATATTCTTTTTTGTAGGTTGAAAACACGTTTTTCGATACTTTTCCAAGCTATGGCACCCCAATCCCATCCCTCTTTGAAGTATTGGGCGTTGATTAACCTCCAGTTAAGATAGGTTGTATCAGCGTTTATGGCGGGTGCCCAAGCTTTGGCTATCACATCTATGTCTGTCATAAATATAGTCCGGCTTGAGACCCTTGCGGGCTCCAATTAGTATGAATATGAATTATTCTTGCGATTAATCCACCCTGTTTTACAATTTGTTATCCTTTAAACTTCGGATATGTACTCTTGAATTAACTGTCATATAGGTAAGCCATCGGGCATTCTCTGTATTCTCCCGCTTGGGCCTATTCCAGTTGCTCACTCTACATCAGACTATACAATAAATCTCACGGTGATAACTTCAGCTTATCCCACGCATTACTTGTGGGCATTTGCTACTTTATCAATCCTACATAATATGAGTATCCGGTACTAGATATTGTACCTGCTCTGCGTTCCTTTCCGAGAACCACATATTACTATACCAGTTCTATATAATTACTCTCCTACTGCTTAGGTCTCCGAATTACTCCATCGCCCCTGTGATTAGTCGTGTAAAGACAAAAGCATTCTCTACACCTGACGCTTTTCATCCATCTTTGTCTGTTGGAGTTTTAATCAGATTCTTGTTCATAACCATACAGTCTGACCTCGCCTAATGTCCTTATCGTGGCTTTATCCCCCTTGCTTACCAAAATTCATGTCCCCATGAATCCCGTAGGGTTGGGCTATATCCTGACTAATTAGGACTCAATCCTTTGTTAATTATACAGCATGTTTATCAGTGGTGTGTCGGTAATCTGACACTCTTAACTGATAACCTTCAGGTCGCACTCTTTTAACATCGCAGGGCAATGGTATAATTATGATCAATTAGATGTCAAATTTAACTTTTTAAGGAGTCCAAAATTTATTTTGGACGTACCACTATGACAGTACCTATCTTAGTACTTGCTTCGACTTCACCCTATAGAAAAAGTGTGTTAAGCCGATTACATATCCCATTTAAAACGTTTGCTCCCCAGGTTGATGAGTCTCCCCACTCCAATGAATCGCCAACGGCACTCGTCACTCGATTAGCTGAATTGAAAGCGCGTTCGGCGAAGGAGAGCTATCCACAAGCTTTGATCATTGGCTCAGATCAAGTGGCGGTGATAGATAATACCATCCTGGGCAAACCGGGTAGCCATGAACAGGCTGTTAAACAACTCACTCAAGCCAGTGGCAAACAAGTGGATTTTTTGACTGGTTTGTGCCTATTTAATACTGACACCAATCAAGCTCAAACTGATATTGTACGCTTTAGCGTGAAATTTCGTCAGCTTAGTTTGACACAAATAGAAAATTATCTACATCAGGATAAACCCTATAATTGTTCTGGTAGTTTTAAGTCAGAAGGTTTGGGGATTGCTTTGCTAGAGCAAATGATCGGTAGCGATCCCAGTGCTATCATAGGTTTGCCCTTGATTCGTCTAGTACAGATGCTTGAGGCGGATGGTGTGTCAGTCATTTGAATAGTTATCAGTTATCAGTGAAACCGAACAATAATCTCTATCAGAAAGCTTATAAATTTGCTATTCGAGTAGTAAACGCTTATCGGTTTTTTCGTTGTTTCGGGAATGGAGCTACGCGGATTTCCCGAAATTCAGTCACAGTCGAGGGTTTAGCTGCGCTGACTTTGTATCGGGAAATCCGCGCAGCGAAATTCCCGAAACAACTTTTGGATAAAGATATGTGATAACTGATAACTAATAACAAACTAAAATTGACGAATATTAGCCTCAATCTTGTTTTCCGCCAGCTTAGCGCGTATCTCTTTGAGTTTATTCAAATCGCTCAAGGGTCCCACCTGCACCCGATACCAACGCCCCCCCTCACCAAGGGTTGTTTGCTCAACTTTGGCCTCTATGCCAAGTGACACCAAATAGCCTTTCATTCCATCAGCGGCATCCTCATCGCGATATGAACCCACTTGTAACAAATATCGACCCGCTTCTGTTATTTCAGACTCATCAGGTTGACTTGCCTCTTCAGTTTTTTTCACATCACCACTCGCCACCGTTTCTTCTTGTGCAGGAGAGTGGGCTGTGTTTTGAATTGAAGTCGATGGTGTCAGCACTTGTATGTAAAATAGAAATGAAACAAACATCCCTATCGCAATACCTGCCAATAACCACACCCATCTCGCTGGACAACTCAGAACAATTTCTTGATTTGCCATCTATTACATCACCTCCGGTGCTGAGACACCAATGATTGTCAATCCATTACGCAATACCTGTTGTACTGCCGCCATTAAACTTAAACGCGCATTACGCAACTCATCATCCTCTATCAAAACTTTATGACCAGGCGCATCATAAAAAGTATGAAAAACTTCCGCCAAATCATGTAAATAATAAGTCAACTGATGGGGCTCATAAGTCTCCGCCGCCATTTCTATCACCTCTGGATAGCGCGACAGTGTCACCAACACCGCTTGTTCATACTTAGACTCAAGCCGCTCCAGCCTTGCCTTGTCATGATGCCAAACAAAGTTTGTTTCACTTAACGCCCGAAAAACACCAGCAATTCGCGTGTGCGCGTATTGGATATAATACACCGGATTATTTTTGGAATTCGATTTTGCCAACTCCAAATCAAAATTCAAATGCTGTTCACTTTTACGTTGGATATAAAAAAAGCGAGCCGCATCACGTCCAACTTCTTCACGCAATTCACGCAACGTCACAAATTCTCCGCTACGAGTGGACATTTGCAAGCGCTCCTTGCCACGATATAAAGTCGCAAATTGCACCAATAAAACCGTCAAACGCTCAGCATCCGCCCCCAAAGCCATCATCGCCGCTTTCACACGCGCCACATAACCATGATGATCAGCCCCCCAAATATTAATGAGATGATCAAATCCACGTTCTAATTTATTAAGATGGTAGGCAATATCTGACGCAAAATAAGTGAATTGTCCATTTTCACGGACCAGCACCCGATCCTTTTCATCGCCAAACGCGCTAGAGCGAAACCATAATGCACCATCTTGCATATAAGTATGTCCAGCCGCTTTCAATTGATCCATTGCACGAGTATCACTGAGGCTCGACTCAGAAAACCATGCCTCATACACGACCCCAAATTGTTCCAAATCGTGGCGTATATCCTCAAGAATCACATCCAAAGCCCGTTGAAAAACTAAGCGATAAGACGCATCCCCAAGCAATTGTTGACTACGCTCAATCAAGGCATCAATATGCAACTCTTTATCGCCACCTTGATCGACATCGGCTGGTATATCCTTAAAGACGGTGTTAGCACTTTGTCGCAAAGCCTCACCATGCTCACGGTGCAAACTGGCTGCAATATCCCAAACATAATCACCCTGATAAGCATTAGAGGGAAATGCCACCGTTTCGCCGCACAATTCCAAATAACGCAACCACACGCTGACGGCCAAAATATCCATTTGCCGTCCAGCATCATTGACATAATATTCTTTATGGACATTAAAGCCCGCTGCCGTCAACAAATTTGCCAAAGCCGCCCCATAAGCCGCCCCCCGCCCATGTCCGACATGCAAAGGACCTGTCGGATTAGCCGACACAAATTCAATCATCACCGACTGCCCAGCACCGACTTGGCTACGCCCATAAGCCGCTTGGGCGGTCAAAATATCACCAATAACAGCACGATAAGCCTGTTGTGTCAAAAATACATTAATAAAACCTGGTCCTGCAATTTCAACTTTAGCAATAGACGGCTCATCCGTCGGCAACTGCTCAATAATACGCGCTGCCAAATCACGCGGACGCATCCGCGCCGCTTTAGCCAACACCATAGCGGCATTACAAGCAAAATCCCCATGCCGCGCATCACGAGTCCGTTCAATACGAAACTCGACTACCATATCTTTTGATATTTCGGCTTGCAACAGGGCGTGAGTAAATAATTTATGTAAATATTGTTTCAATGTTTGTCTCGAATCAAGTTAAAAAAAAAATTGTCGGCTCTCGTTCCCTTAGCGAAGCGCTCATCAAGCCGACATAAGTTTTTTTAAGGAGTCCAAGATTTATCTTGGGCGCCTCGTCCAAAATAAATTTTGGACTCCTGAGTTAACGGAGTCCAAGATTTATCTTGGGCGCCTCGTCCAAAATAAATTTTGGACTCCTGAGTTAACGGAGTCCAAGATTTATCTTGGGCGCCTCGTCCAAAATAAATTTTGGACTCCTGAGTTAACGGAGTCCAAGATTTATCTTGGGCGCCTCGTCCAAAATAAATTTTGGACTCCTGAGTTAACGGAGTCCAAGATTTATCTTGGGCGCGTCGGCTTATTTAACAGGCACCTTATATAAACCTTTCATAAGATTAAAACCACATTCCAAATTTTCACACCAATCAATAAACTGTGTTACCATTTCCCTCCCCTTGATTAAAGCACCATGTTGTGGCGCAATAATCTCAATATCCAGAGAGCGGATCATCGCAGCCCAAGCCTTCAGGATATCGTTACTGACGATATAACGCTTGTGAAAACCGGTTAAATACTGAATATGTGCATCAAAATCAGGCACCTCAATATAATCCATTCCAAAAGAGGCACCCAAATCGCCACTATAGAGAATCTTTGAAATGGGATCATAAACCTGGAAATTGCCACACGAATGTAGAAAATGCGCGGGAAGTAAACTCAACGAAACGCCATTCATCTCCAAAATCATACCTTCATCAGGAATCGGCTTAAGTCGATTCACCACAAACTTATCCAGTCCAAAGTGGGGAACAAAACGTTCCCATAAGACAGAAACATAAGCATCCGCTTCCGTGGTCATTAACCACGCATTAATAGCTGCAACAATATCAGGGTCTTGGTGGGACAAGAAAATGTAACGAAGTTTTCCGCCCTCCAGGCAGTTTGCCAACGCTGCTGCCACCTTATTGAAGACCTTGTGCCCACCTGGATCCAAAATCATACCTTCATCATCATGAATGATAAGGTGCTGATTAGCCTGAATTGCCGTTGCAGCCCCGAAATCTTCTAGCAGGATATTTTTATGATTGCCATCATCAAAAAGTACTGTTGAACTCATCATCGCCTCCTTACATAATCTTTGAAATTTGAGCCACCGCCCCATCTATCTTCATCAGCAGCATACCTAGTGTACTTCCCTTACGCGCCAAGACCACTATAAACGTGTTTTTTGGTGCCTTGCTGACGAGCGAATAACCATTTTCGCTCTGGATGATGAGCCGCTCCAAATTCCCCTGTTGAAGTTCTGTAACGGCACGATCCGCCAATTGAATCAGCAAGGCAACCACTCCACCGATATTGTCCGGATCGACATTTGGCGGAAGTGCGCTTGCCAACAATAAGCCATCTTCTGAAACCAATGCCCCCGCTTCAATATCTGAAACGTCTAATTGTAAATCTCTCAAAATACTATTCAGTTTCTCAATGCGTGATGCCATTTTCATCCTCCTATAATTCAAAGCTCTAAACTTATCTTGGACGTCCAAGATAAATCTTGGACTCCTACATAAAAGATATTTTTATATTTTTGAGAATTATTTGATAATAATATCACAAAATCAACCGCTATTAATCATGTTTTTTTTATCTCTATTTTTTTAATCTGCCAACGACATACAGGGTTTTGGATACCCGCTAGTGGCAACTTGGGTTAAATATTGTCATTGTCAATTTTGCCATCATTATATGATATGGATTATTTAATCCGTGCAAGGTACGCCTTGCACTCTTGAGAAAACCGGCGAATTTATTGAATTGACGCTATTCTTATGTTTACTTATATATTATATATTTTGATAATATCATAGATACAATAAATGAAAGGGAGAACAGTTCCCCGTTGATGAAAAATCAACCCATTTTAGAAATCAGATTCCCCTTATGGAGATCAAAAAAGCTTGAAGGTATCGGCTGGATAAGTTAAGTTTATGAATAAACCGTTGAATGAAACAGTGTTGGCTTACCATGAGCGTACAAAGCATCATTTTGATCGCTATGCGAGAGGACCTGCCCATATTAATTGGAATGCACAACCCGATGCTTTTCGTCGCTATGCAGGGGCTGCGCGTTTTGAATTACCACTGGTAGCCGATACACTAGCAAGTACTTACGTCGATTTATATCAACCTGGGGCCATCGCACCGCAGCCAATGATTTTAAAAAACGTGGCTGCCTTGTTAGAATTATCTTTAGGTATATCAGCTTGGAAACAATACGGGGAGAATCATTGGGCCTTGCGCTGCAATCCATCTAGTGGCAATTTGCACCCGACAGAGGGCTATCTCGTCCTACCTAATATGACTCATATCGCTGCGGGGGTTTATCACTATCTCAGTCACGACCATGTTTTAGAGCAACGTGGCATTTTCAAACAGAAAGGGACAGAAATCCTTGAAGCGGCCTTGTCCACTGGCAGTTTTTTGATCGGATTGACTTCAATTCCTTGGCGCGAAGCTTGGAAATATGGCGAGAGAGGCTTTCGTTACTGTCAGCATGACATTGGACATGCTATCGCTGCGATCCGTTATGCCGCTGCCACTTTAGGGTGGAAAGTGCAACTTTTAGATAATTGGGCTGATGCAGAAATTAGTATCATGCTAGGTTTGGAGCAAAACGAAAATTTCGACAGTACTGAGCCTGAAATACCAGAAGTGATGTTGTCTATTAATACCCAAAACCACATTCTCCCTTATTCAAGGGGACTCACAGGACGATTGTTAGGAAAATCAATCGTGCCAGCGACAACAGATACAAGATGGGTCGGTAAAGCGAATGTATTAGATGCCGATCACCACTATGAATGGCCTATCATTGATATTGTGCTTGACGCAACCGTTAAGCCAGCCACAGAGGAAACGAATTGGACACCACCGCCGCTGCCACCGCTATTGCCTCTCTCTTGTCAAAGCCGTGCTGCCTCACTGATTCGTCAACGTCGTAGTGCCCAACGATTTGAGACTATAACACCGCTCAGTCTCAAAGGATTTTATCGTTTACTCGATAGCACCTTGCCGCGCAACGGTGCAACTCCTTGGGATGTTTACCCCCATCTGCCACGTATTCATTTAATTTTATTTGTGCATAAAGTCGCAGGTTTATCGCCGGGCATATATATCCTGCTACGACGCGATGGCATTGAGGACAATCTACGTGCTGCCTTGCAACATGAACACTTTTTGTGGAGCAAACCCAAAAAATGTCCAGAATATTTACACTTTTATCAATTATTTCAGGGTGATGCCAAAAATGCCGCTCTACAAATTTCCTGTCATCAAGAGATCGCGGCTGACAGTGCATTTAGTCTAGGCATGTTAGCAGAATTTGAGGCCAGCTTAAAAAAAGGGCCTTGGGGCTATAGACAATTATTTTGGGAAGCCGGCATTGTTGGACAAGTTTTATATTTGGAAGCCGAAGCCCTTGGGGTTCGGGGCACCGGTATTGGGTGCTATTTTGATGATGCCCTTCATAGCCTACTCGGCTTAACCGGCACTCGTTATCAAAGCATGTATCATTTTACTATCGGTACACCGCTACATGATAGGCGTCTGCAAACTTTACCCCCTTACGCACATTTACAAACAAAAAAACAGGGAATAACGAATAAATAAATGTAGGGTGGATTAGCGGAGCGTAATCCACCTTTACCTTTATTTTAAAACGTGTGATCGGCATTAGGTGCCCAGTTCTCAAGCCCCCTTTCCGACTCATATTCCCACTTGAAGCTTCGATGAGAGCTCGGCTCATCTTCCCAGTTGAAGCTTCGACCAGACCTCGGCTCATGTTGCCAGCTAAAGCTTTGACGAGACCTCGGCTCATGTTGCCAGCTAAAGCTTCGACGAGACCTCGGCTCATGTTGCCAGCTAAAGCTTCGACGCTCTCGCTTACTGCGATCCGTGCGTTGCTCGTCTGGGTTTATATCATCATTATTTGTGTTAGATGCCATAGTTATAAAAAGATCAAAAAACGGAAGGATTTTATATTTTACCATAAATAAGTCCAAGATAAATCTTGGACTCCAAAAAGTTTTACTCATGACTCATCAACGAATAGGCATTTGCGGCAGCCACCGCACTGGCAAGACCACTTTAGCCGATTTCATTTCCAAACAGATGGGAATACCTTTTGTCAAAACCAGCACCAGCGCGGTTTTTAAACAACATGGCTTACACCCGTCACAGTCTCTGGATTTTAAAACGCGCCTTTGGATTCAACACCGCATCAATGAGGCTGCTCTTGATGCGTGGGGCGATCCAAAAGCAAGCTTTGTGACAGACAGAACGCCCATAGATTTTATGGCCTACACCTTGGCAGATATTCAAGGTAGCACCCAAGTTGATTTTGCCGAATTAGAAGCGTATCTGGTTCAATGTTTTGAAGTGTGCAATCAAATTTTCACGCGGCTGGTTGTCGTCCAACCTGCTATTCCTCTTGTTTATGAAGAAGGTAAAGCGGCATTGAATCGGGCGTATATGGAACACCTTAATATTATTATCCAAGGTTTGTGTAGTGATGAGCGGCTTAAATGTCCGTCAAAGGTTATCAAACGTAATATCATTAGTCTGCGTGCAAGGTACGCTTGGAACGAATGATTTATCTAAATAGATGGGCCTATTGTCAGCCTACCTATTGATTTTAAAGGTGTTCGTAGTCACCGCGATAAGTAGGAAAGGGGGCGGGAAGTGATGATAATGGGCGACATCAGATAAAAATAGTCTAAATTAGGAGAGGAGTCCAAGATTTATCTTGGACAAGCAAAGATTCATGGAAATTTACAAAAAATTCAGCATCGAAGCGGCGCATCATTTACCTAATGTGCCGGCGGATCATAAGTGTAATCGTTTACATGGTCACTCGTTTCAAGTCACTATTCATGTGTGTGGCGAAATCGGGGCGCAGACTGGTTGGGTGATAGATTTTGCTGATATTAAAAAAGCTTTTGCGCCATTGTATGAGCAGTTAGATCATCATTATCTTAATGAGATTGAAGGGCTGGAAAATCCAACCAGTGAAAATATGGCGCGTTGGATTTGGTTGCGTTTAAAGCCGAATTTGCCCAGTTTGTGTCAAATCACAATACAGGAGACTTGTACCAGTGCATGTGTTTTTCGTGGTGAAGGTTTTTGAGCGGCTTGTCAAATTTATGTCACAATCAAGCTTTACAATATAAACATGAATAGTATGACGCTAGGCGGTATCAGTGTCATCTTTGCCATTGTCCTTATTTTCTTTTATTTGTTGTATGTTGTCTTTCCGCTGTTTATGCCGGCAAGTATGAATAAAATTCAACACTTTAGCATACCAACGGCAGCGGGAGAGACTTTACATTCACAAGTTTTGCCGTTGCCGATTTTGCAACGGATGTGGTGGCTTATGGGTTGAGTGATGGGCGGGCTTTGGTCATTAAACCTGTTTATGATGTCAGTTATCCTAATGATGTTCGTGTTATCACGCCACGTATTGAATATCCGCTGGGTGAAACGCCTTTTGTGGTTGATGAGCAAGAGCGTGCTTTACTTCATCTTGATGTGCAATTGGGTGAACGTTGTTAGCCTAAGATAAAAGTGGCAATATGCAAGTGTGGGGGCTCCATAATGAGCATCCTGAAGTGTCAATGTCAGCTTTCTTTGTGGGGCAAGGTTTGGTATGAAAGTTATGAGAAGCCTGAGTATGTTTGGCAATCGTCTTCAGCGAGCCTAAATTTAGTTTAATCCCTCTGGCATTCGGTACTTTAAAGGCGGCTTTTTATGCCATGCTGATTGCTGTGCCTTTGTCTATTTTGGGGGCGATTTATACGGCGTATTTTATGGCACCCCGTATGCGTTCATTGGTTAAGCCAACGATTGAAATTATGGCGGCTTTGCCGACGGTGATTTTGGGTTTTCTCGCCGGATTATGGTTAGCACCAGTGATGGAAGATAATATGCCAGGGGTGTTTACGCTGTTATTTTTGATGCCGATTGGGGTTTTGCTATTTGCCTATGCTTGGCGTTATTTGCCCCGTCGTATTTCAGAAGGTTGGCAAGCGGCTTTACTGATTCCGGTGATTTTATTGATTGCGTGGGTTTCTTTCGCACTCAGCCGCCCATTAGAAGTTTGGTTATTTGGGGGGGGTATGCCTCATTGGTTGACAACGGAGTTAGGCATTAGCTTTGTCAGCGAATATTGCGGTGGAAATGCCGGAGTCTGAGGTGGCGAGTACGCATTATCGTATTTTTTTTTTATCGGGTTTAGTGCTTTTTATATTTACTTTTTTCTTGAATACCGTGGCGGAAGTTGTTCGTCATCGGTTGCGGCGTAAGTATAGTTCGTTGTGATGGATGTCCAAGATAAATCTTGGACTCCTATTTTAAAGCTGATAACTGATATGAAAAATTGGTGGAAAAGTGGTGATCCTTGGATATAGCTGACAGCAGCAGCAGTCACTGCCAGTCTGGTTATTGTTGCTGGCTTATTAATATTGATTGCGGTGCGAGGCTTAGGGCATTTTTGGCCAGCACCCGTCATGGACGCAGAATATGTCGAACCGGATGGTACAACTATCCCTCTCATTGGCGAAATCGATGACGAAGAAACGGTGCCCGCTTCGCGGTTGCGAGAGTTAGGTTTAACGGTTGAAGGTGAGTGGGTGACTCGCTATTTGCTCAAAACAGGCAATCGTGATTTATTAGGTCTCGATTTTCGCTGGGTGCAAGCGTCTGGTTTACAAAACCAACGTTATCCTGAAGAATTAATGGTTGTTGAGCGCCGAGAATGGGGTAATTTTTATGGATACCTCTCTGCTGTCAAAGAAAATGGCAAAATCGTCAGTGAAGGGGCGTGGGAGGATTTGCAGAAACGATTAGAACGCGCTCTCGCTATTTTTGATGAAATTCGCAGCATTGAAAAATACGAAATTGGTAAAATCAATTATGGCTTAGAACGGCTACGCTTATATCAACGGCGTTTGGAATTGGATAATGCCCTGAGCCCGATCAAACAAGCGGAAATTGCCGAAAAAAAAGCCGCTCTTGAGGGACATTTTGAAGAACTCAATCAAAAATTGGCACAACTCTATCAAGATGTCAGTCGGGATAGTTTCAGTGCCAAAGTGATGGATGGGGGCGTGGTGGATATTCCTCTTGACAAAGTGGTGCATATTCATCGCCCGAATGCCATGTCGTTATCAGATAAGCTCAGCTTTTATATGATGAAAGCTTGGGAATTCGTCAGCGAGGATCCGCGTGAAGCGAATACCGAGGGCGGTATTTTTCCCGCCATTTTTGGTACCGTGATCATGGTCATTATTATGTCAATAATTGTGACACCGTTTGGTGTGATTGCCGCCATCTATTTGCATGAATATGCTAAACAGGGGTGGGTGACTCGTACTATTCGTATTGCTGTCAATAATTTAGCGGGCGTACCTTCAATTGTTTATGGCGTCTTTGGTTTAGGATTTTTTGTTTATTTTCTCGGTGGGAGTATTGATCAATTGTTTTTTCCAGAAGCCTTACCTGCTCCGACTTTTGGTTCGCCGGGTATATTATGGGCATCTTTAACTTTGGCACTTCTTACCGTACCGGTGGTGATTGTTTCTACTGAGGAAGGTTTATCACGTATTCCGAGTTCTATTCGTGAAGGTAGTTTAGCCTTCAATGCCATTAAGTTAAGGGCAACCACAAGGGATTGCCCCTACAACAAATCACGGTTCACGTAGGGGCAATCCTTTATGGTTGCCCTTAACTTAATGGCATTGAGTTTAGCCTTGGGCGCAACCAAAGCGGAAACTTTGTGGCGCACGGTGCTACCCATGGCGAGCCCTGGGATGATGACGGGTTTAATTTTAGCCATAGCCCGCGCTGCGGGAGAAGTTGCGCCCTTAATGTTGGTAGGGGTTGTCAAATTAGCCCCTTCTTTGGCATTGGATACTCAAGCACCGTTTCTACATTTAGAACGTCAATTTATGCACTTAGGCTTTCATATTTATGATGTGGGCTTTCAAAGTCCGAATGTCGAAGCGGCACGCCCATTAGTGTATGCGACTGCCTTTTTGTTAGTGGCGGTGATTGTGATTTTAAATTTGACGGCGATTTGGATACGCAATCATTTGCGTGAGAAATATAAAGCTTTGGAAACGGCTTGAATAATTTTTATCAAAATTCGACGCGGAGCGTTGAGGCCAATGCCATTAAGTTAAGGGCAACCATAAAGGATTGCCCCTACGAAAAATCACGGTTTGTAGGGGCAATCCCTTGTGGTTGCCCTCTTAACTAAATGGCATTGAGCGTCGAGGCAGGCTCTCTAAAGCTTTGGACTGCACTAGTCTTCTTTTGTTGAGGAATCTGGAGATAATGGGCTCACAAATCGAATATTAATATCAACCGTTATTGTATTATTTTCAACACATATATCTATTTTATTCTTTTCAACACTTACTTTTCTACTCATATTTCCAACAAGATTAGCCGCTACGTCTAAGGCGGCATCTACTGGTAAATCATTCGATAATTGAAATGGCTTAGTCGATGGCGTTTTATAGCCGGCTTCTTCAAGCCAATCACTGATTTTTCTCCAATTTTCCACTTTTTCATTGCCTCTAAGTTAACTTCAAGCCCCCCAACTTGTGGAGCCGTTCAGCCATTTCAGCGGGACTATAGCCACATAACAAGCCGCATAAGTGTTGTTTTTCAACCGGCGAGAGAGGTTTTCCTTTAGCCGATGCTAAGTCTCAATGCCATTAAGTTAAGGATAAATGCCCGCAATCGTGGTATTCGGAGTCCAAGATTTATCTTGGATGAGCCGACGCCCAAACTAAAGTTTGGACTCCTAAATACCTTAACTTAATGGCATTGATGCTAAGTCTGCGTACAGACGTTCTAAATCCCAATGTTCATCGGCTTGGGCAAACCGCTTTTGAGTGGGTATCTTCATTGTCGGTATTTTCTACAGATTTCGGAGTCCAAACTTTAGTTTGGGCACCCATAAGTCTAGTACAACCGGGACTCGCTAATGAGCTTAACATAATTTACTAAAGCAATGGTACGAAGGAGTCATATTCATGCAAGACACCAAACAAACCCAAATAACTCTGCCACAAGAGCAGGCAACAGACACCCTGACAACACTGCCAGCGTATATGCCGCCAAAAATCAGGATGTTTAAAGAGAAAGATATGTTAAAAATGGCACTCGTGTTCGGTTGTTCGGCTCAAGCCTGGTGATAACTGTTATGAGAACCCAAGTTAAGTTTTTTCAAAAAACTTTATTTTGAGCAACAAGTTTCGTGAGGTCAGTTTTTGAAAAGACAGAGATACCAATTTTTTGACCAAGCATTTGAGCTGCGTTCAGATCATGCGGACACTCTTACCCTAATGGATGTCATGTTTCGGCGCTTTGCCGTGACAGAAACTGACGGCGAGACACATCAATATGAAGTCTTGACCACATTTGCTGTTTCATGCCGCCGCACTCTCATATCATGGGAAAGGAGTCATTATTGCAGCGGATTCAGGTTGCGGCAAAACCACGCTGACGCTCGCTTTAGTGCGGCAAGGTTTTAAATTTCTCTCTGATGACGTGGCAGCACTAGACTTAAATAATGGAAAATTAACGCCTTATCCACGCTGTTTATTGGTGCGGCTAGGAACGCTCAAGGTTTTTCAGCAGCGGGGCTGGGATTTGCCGTCCCATCAGACGGCTCTCAAAACTAAGGACAGAACCGCGATTCATTTATCATCCGCATTATTAGGCGACGACTGTCAACCTCATCGCTTGATTATTATTCAGCAGCCTTTTGATACCGATGAGAGAATTTGTCAAATCACCTTGGACAGTCTGCCCGCCCGACTCTGGGCTGATTTACAAGCTATAGGGCTCCAAGATATTCAAAGTTTTGAAAAAAACGACGGTTTTTCTCCGGTTTTCAAGGCCAAAGAAGCCGATGTTATCAAGATTTATGAAGCCTGTGAACAGCAAGGCGTTTTGGTGCTGAATGTTGAAGAAACCGCCGTTGCACCAAGCTATTATGAAAATACGCCACAGTTGCAGGAAATTTCCAAGCTGATGGCAGCGATCACCCTGTTACCGTATTCTTTTTGCACTTATCGTTCGCGCTTGGTTCAGGAAGATTACCAGGGTAGTGCTGCTGGCTTAATCGAGCCACTTGTGAAAATATTGGAACATGTCAAATGTTATCAGTTAACGCCCGGCAGATTAGAGCAGACTGTGGAGATGATTTATCGCCTAAGTCCAAGATAAATCTTGGACTCCTATTTTCTGGATTTAAAAAAAGAGGATGGATTAAATGCCGTCTGAAAAACTAATCGAATTATTATTAGCCTATCTCAGTGAGCGGGAGGACAAAACCACGGAGATAAGCAAACTCTCCAATGCAGAATGGAAAGCCTTGTTGCGCTTGTCCACTATTTGGAAGCTTTTACCAAAAAAGACGCTTTTCGCGTAGAGATTCATTGGACCCTTTTCAACCAGCCCTTCAAAATTATGGTTGATACCTTATGGGAACAAGCACGACCCTTTATGGTAGAAGATGTCCAAGTATATTGTCTGTCTCCTGAAGATTTGTTATTCCATTTGTGTATTCATACGGCTGTGCAAAACGGCTTTTTCGGGATCCGGTTTTTATGTGATATTCACAACACTATCCGTTATTACCAAGATGAAATTGATTGGGAGATTTTATTTCATCTCATCGCATCGCGCCCGCCAATGGAAAGCCGAGAAAGCTGTTTATCTGTGGCTAGGGACTGGTTAGCGACTCAGGTGCCTGAAAAAGTATTGGAGCAGTTTAAACCCGATGATTTTAATTTGGAACTGGTTGCCAAAACCAAAGAAATTATCACTAAAGACACTAATCCTCGGATTATACCTGAAAATATTGCTAGATTATGGATGCCTAATAAGTCGTTTCGGGAGAAACTGTCGATAGTTTTGAAAAGAATATTTCTGCCACCTGAAATGCTAGTTAAGATATATCATGCCCCGGAAAATTCATTACGAGTTTATTTTTATTATCCGGTGCGTCTAAAAGACCTTTTAGTTAGCCATAGTGGCACAGTTTGGCGCATGTTACGCGGTGATAAAGAAATGCAGGCTTTAATGACGCAAGATAATCGAGTTTCCGTCTTAATGGAATGGATGAAATCAAATTAGGACGTCCAAGATAAATCTTGGACTCCTACTTATTTAAGCGAGATTACCGTATGAATCACTTGAAACACTATTTATTCTGGTTTATTGGGACACTGTTTTGCATAAGTCATGCCGAGTCGCTGGCAGACATAACGCTACTTGATTCAAATGCCCAATCGCTCACCTTGGAACTGACAATACCTGAGCCCGTGTTCTCAGAAAAACACTTGTCAGGCAGCGTGTACCAAGCCATACAGATCGCCGGCACCGGCTACACCCACGATCCGGGCAAACCACAATTACCCATCCGGGGCACATTAATTGCCGTGCCCGAAGGTAGCCAGTTGCAATTAGAAATATTAGACAGCGACACCCAAATCCTGTCCGGCATTTTGCTGCCGCCGGCACCGGCGCTTAACTCTGATACTACTAACTATATATATAACAAACAGGCAGAAATTTATCAGTCTGATAGCGATCAGCCGGCAAGCCCGGTAAAAATTGGCATGATTGGCTATCTCCGCGAACAAAGGGTGGCGCAAATCCAGTTTTTTCCGGTGTTGCACAATCCCGTTCGACAAACTGTCAAGCTTTACAAAAGGCTGCGTATCAAAGTCAGCTTTTCCAAGCACACACGCAACATCATCGCGCCGGTGGTGCAAGAATCGTCGCCGTTTGACAAAATGTTAGACAGTTTATTGATTAATCCTGCGACACGCCAGCGCCGTTCCCGCACGACAAGGGATACCTTCGTTAAGGGCAACCACAAGGGATTGCCCCTACATAATATAACGGTTTGTAGGGGCAATCCTTTATGGTTGCCCTTAACGAAGGTGGTAAGGGATACCACCTGCCCGTCTCCGCAGCCCGCTTTAAAAATTAGTATAGAAAAAACCGGAGTGTATGCGATCAGCTATGCCGACTTTCTTGCTTTGGGGCTAGATTTGTCGGTGCTGGATGCTCAACAGATTCAGATGACTCATCAAGGCGAACCAGTGTCTATCTTAATTGCCGGCGAAGAAGATGGCGTATTCGGGCGGGGTGATGTTTTATATTTTTACGCCCAAGCGGCAAACGGGCTTTATACCCGCAACAATGTGTATTGGCTTTCTCTTAATCCTGACGGAGGAGCGAGACTCAACTTTAAAGAGGGCACACCGGCACCTAGCCTTCCAGAGTTGACAGAATTCACACAAACAGTGCATGTCGAGAACAACAATCTCTACTCGTCGCGGATGCCTGACAGCACCAACAGAGATCACCTGTTCTGGAAAGAACTCGGCGCAGGCGATTCCCTAGATATGCCGATCACATTGCACCATCTGGCCCAAACTTCAGGAAACGCCACTATCCGCGTCATGTTGCAAGGCAAAACGGACAACCGTGCGATTGATCCCGATCACCACACTAAAATTTTGCTCAATGGAGTCGAAATCCATGAAGCCTATTGGGACGGTCAAACTGTTTTTCGGCAAGAAGTCACAGGCTCGCAAGCGATGCTGCGCGAAGGCGCGAATACCGTTACTCTAGTCTCAGTGGGAGAGACTGGGGCTAGGGCGGATGTTGTTTATGTCAACTGGCTCGAAATCGACTACACCGCGACGACGACCGCAATTCAGGATCATCTGATTTTTGATGCGACAGGCTCAGGGCAATACAATCTGACAGTCAATGGCTTTAGCCGGCCCGATTTGTTAGTGCAGGATGTCACTGATCCGCTGCAAATCCTACCGTTGTTGGGCGCGAAGGTGTCGGGCTCTCAGATTCAATATGCCTCACAGTTAAACGGCGGCAAGACATACTACGCCTTTAGCTTTGCCAAACTACTGAAACCGGCGGCGATCAGCATTGATTTGCCTAGCATCCGGCTCAAATCGCCCTGCAATCGGGCGGATTATTTTATCATCTATCACGATAGCTTTGACATCAATGCGCTACAAGGAGTCGTAGCGGCTCGCGCAATGCCATTAAGTTAAGGTTTTTTTGTAGGGTGGGTAGAGCGAGAGCGAAACCCACCATTGTTAAAAATTTACGCCCGGATCTTCGTTTCAACGAGTTGGTGGGTTTCGCTCCACTCTACCCACCCTACAAAAAAAACGCATTTATGCTTAACTTAATGGCATTGAGCGGCTCGCGGGGAGCAAGTCATGGCGGTGCCGGTGTCGGATATTTATGATGAATTTAATCATGGTTTGCCCTCACCACAAGCGATTAAGGATTTTTTGAGTTATGCCTACGAAAATTATACGGCACCCCGCCCGACTTATGTGCTATTGGTGGGCGATGCGAATCGGGATACTTTGAACGATTTAGGGCATGGTATTAATTATATCCCTACCTATACTTTTCACACGAGCGAGATGGGAGAAACTCCCACTGATAATTGGTTTGTGAGTGTCAGCGGAGACGATCCTTTGCCTGATATGTTTTTGGGGCGTATTCCGGTTAGAACTCAGGCGGAATTGGAAGCGGTGGTGAATAAATTGATCCGCTATCCACAAGTGCCTTTGGATGGTTGGCAGCGTCAGGTTCTTTTTGTGGCAGATGATGAGACACGGAGTTTTGAAGCCGTTTCGGAGCGGCTGATTGAACAACATTTGGCGGATTATATTCCTAAGCGGGTTTATTTGGGCGAGTATGCTGATGTTGAAGCGGTGACGCGGGATGTTGTTCAAGCTATAGACGCGGGCGCTGTTGTGACTAATTATACGGGGCATGGGAGTCTTAATTTTTGGGCGGGGGAAGTTATTTTTAATTTTGATGATGTGGCGTTATTAAACAACCCCGATAAACTCACCTTTGTGGTTGCTCTGAACTGCCAAAATGGCTTGTTTTCTTATAGTCAGCCTTTTCGTGGTACGACTGATAGTTTTGCGGAGGTTTTTCTAAAAGCAGAGAGTAAGGGGGCTATTGGTATGTTTGCTCCCGGCGGGTTGGGCTATCCCTCTCAACATGAAATGCTTGCCCATGAATTATTTAAGCGTCTGTTTCAGGACAATGAGACTGAACTAGGCTCTCTGACTACTATGGCTAAAATCGCAGCCGTTAGCAATTATGGTATCTCCAGAGATATTCTGAAAAGGTTTACTCTGTTTGGTGATCCGGGGGTGCGGTTGCGGTTGGAGTGAGAAATGAAGAGTTTGCAGTTGGAGTCAAGTTGATATTGAAATATTTCGGTTCAAGTTGAAAACTTGAAGCCTTAATCAATTATTCTGACGTTAAGGAGGTGATGAATGAAATAAATAAGATGCCAATTGCCTCGTGGCATGATCTATAGGTTTATAGGTGGCAACTGAGGTACTGCGATTTATCAATAACTTACATATCACTACCAAGCTTTGTCTTGTAGTGATGAAAACTCTAAAAGCGAGGAGAAAGTACGTGTTTATGCATAAACCATTTCAGATAAAAAGGTGTACAGAAACCTTTTTAATCCTTTTTCTGTTGGTCTTTGTCGTATTAGACATCACAAAACCTAATCTGGCAGCTAATAGTTGTGCGACGACTGTTCCATATAGTTGGTCGTTTACTACAACTGGTAAGTCGGTGGCCTCTGTTTATAAAGAAAACAATGGTCCCACTGGCACTACTGTGACGGGCACAGATAATTTCAGTGCCAGTTTTAATATTAAAAGAAATTTTACTCCCCCTAGTGGCGGATGGGTACTTGCTCCCGGAGAGGTAATCCCAAACACTACTAATTTCACCTGCGAAGCCATCTTTGATGGATATTACGCAAATTCGACTCTTAATGGTTCTATTGGTGGCATTGGCTTTCCTACTCATGTTAATGCTAATGCAAGCGTAACATGTCTAAACGTGGGTGCATTTAGTAGTGTACAACACACAGCGGGGGGAAGCGGGGATCTTACTAATCAGACTAGGGTAAGCACCCCCTCACAAGTAAGCGATAATCAAGTCATACCATTCAGCGGAAATGTTGATGTTGATCTTCTATTTGGAGTTGGTCTAGCTAACTTAGATTTTATGAATGTTTTTGCACAAGTCTATGTATCGGGAAACATTGATGATCAACAGAAAAACATCAAGTATCACAAGCCCGATGGCACAGCCTGTGATGATGGTAATCCTGATACTACGGGTGAGCAGTGTAAAAGTGGAATATGTGAAGGTGATCCCACTCTGGTAGAACTATTTTTCTTCACAGCCACTGCTTTAGAAAATAGCGTCCTCATAGAATGGGAAACCGCCACGGAAATCGACAATGCAGGCTTCCACATCTGGCGGAGCGATGAAGAGGATGGTGAATACATCATGATCACTGACAGTCTGATCCTAGCTGAAGGAGATGCCTCTACATACACCTACATTGACGAAAATGTCAAAGACGGAGTCGTCTATTACTACAAACTGGAAGACATTGACATCTTTGATGTAAGCACCTTCCGATATCCCGTTTCGAGCAGCCCCGATAAAGTGCTTATCATTGAGCCAGCCCAAAATGCCGTCTTTACCCCCGACACACCGCCCATATTTGAATGGACAGAGGGCCGTTATAGCGAGTTCAAATTCCAGTTCTCAGACGATAACGGACGGACTATCCATGAAATACCGGCTGATGGGTGGATGGAATATGCCCAGACTTGATGCGGGCAGATAATTCTCTGGCGTGTTGTAGGGAAAAATGGACAAGGGCAAACCTTTAGCGAAGTACGGAGTTTGACCATTGGTAGTCATGAATAAAGTCGTGAGGGTACTCAAACGGATACTATCCCTTGTCCGGGATCAATGCCATTAAGTTAAGAGATATTGTAGGGTGGGTAGAGCGATAGCGAAACCCACCTTTGTTATAAATTTCAAATGTTTGGTGGGTGCAGCGAAGCTCTACCCACCCTACAAAAAAAGCTTAACTTAATGGCATTGTTGTCCGGGATAGCATCCGTAAAATCAATGCCATTAAGCCTGTCCCTTTGTTCGGAGGGTTCTAAGCACAAATACGTTTTTTTTGTAGTGATGATTGGTGGGTTTCGCTCTTGTGTGTTAAATTTGAAGCTATGAAAGCGGTTTATTTTTCACCCTATTTTTTGGCCAAAGCTAGAAATCCGATTTTTCAAAAAAGCTTGTCCCGAAGAATTGAGGGATCGGATTTCTTTAATTTCGTCGCGGTGATACGGGCTTATATACAGTCAATAAACCATCATATTTATTTAGGGGTAACAAAAAAACAGTTATTTGTAGAAACGAGCAGCCCGTGTAGGTTGGAGTGAGTGAAAATTCACCTAAACAAAGAAAATGCTAGTAGGCATACCAGGGGCATAAATTTTGAAACAATGGCAAACACAATTTCGTTAATAGAAATTGCACTTGCCAATGCCTACTATAAAATTATAAAATATTTCCATTTAGCAAGAGAGAGATAATTTATGTCCTTATCATCAATTGAAAATACCCCATTATTTACCCATGAAGAGTTTGTCTTCAAAGCTCAACACAAACCCCCTGTGCGCCGTTCACGCCTAGCTGATGAAGATATCGACGCAAAATACGTGAGGGAAAATGTCAAAATAGTCAAAATGGCGATGCGGTATCCCCTCCCAGACATCGTTGGCATGATTGAAACCGGAGACTACAAATTAAACACAGAATGGAGAAGGCGACATCAGTGGAATCGTGTGACACAATCTCGCTTGATAGAATCGCTTATTGTCAATGTGCCCGTGTCACCCATCATTCTCTATCAAGGGGAACTCGGCAAATATGAAGTGATAGACGGCATTCAACGTATGACGGCTATTTATGAATTTTACAAAGGGCAACTCATTTTAAAAGGGCTAGAAGAATGGCCAGAACTGGATGGGCATACCTATTTTCAACTGCCGCTGCACATCAAAAAGGACTTCGATAGGAGCTATCTACCAGCCCTCATTGTGTTGCCCGAATCGGTCAAAAGTCAGGAATACGCAAAGCGATTTAAACAGTTGGTTTTCAAATTTGTTCTTCATAGGCACAATAGCGGCGATGTTGAAATTAAGGCCCAGAAATATCGACATGTCATTTATAACGGCCCCTTAAACAATCTTTGCCTTAAGCAGGCGCGTAACCCTTACCTGTGCAAAACTTGGAATATTCCCGAGCCAACCCCGGAGGAGTTTGCCTCAATAAAGGCCGTCCCAGAGGTCTTGTTCCACAATGACGCTTATCGAAATATGGACGATATTGACTTAGTGCTGCGCTTTTTCGCTTTTCGACAAAGGCACAAGCACCCTGAAGAGTCGCCAGAGAATTATCTTGATAACTTCCTGAATTATGGTAATCGTTTGCCAAAGGACGTTTTGAATCAACTGGAAGAATTATTCAATCAAACCATCAAATTGGTTTATGACGTTTTTGGGGACAAATCATTTTGCTTGTGGGTTTTTAAAGACGGTACTGCGCGTCCGTCAAAAGCAGTCTATGACTCCATGATGTATGTCTTTAGCCAGCATTTAGAAGATGCTGAAACCCTCCTTCAACATCGTCACGAATTTCAAACTCGTATGAGGACATTTTACGAAAAGAACTTTGAACATTTTGAGACTCAGTCTCTGACGGATATGAGTATTATGACAAAACGGAACAAACTGATTGAGGAATTTGTGACTAGCATTATCGGATCGAAATATGAAAAATAGTTTAGAGACATTCATCACCGGACTGGCTGATCTACAAAATCACATTCATGGACTTGAAATCGAATCGCGTTTACTTCTTGCCCCTGTTGACGAGAACACATCACCTTTACTTGTACAACTACAGGGATTAGCCTCTCGACTGATTGGTCAAAGACAAATCTTCAACTACAACAGCGTCATTATTTCTCTATACGGTTTTCTTGAACCGTTTATTGAGTCGCTGATTAGCAAGTATTTAAATTTTATCAATACCATCGTCCCTAATTATGAAGAACTACCAGAGCCAATTAAGAAAAATCACATAGAATTATCATTTGGCTTAATCAATCGCATTCAACAGGCGCGATATTCTGGCACGATGACAGTCGCACAAGTCGTCTCAAATATCCATGCTTGCCTCAATAATCCCAATCATTACCAATTGAATGACGAGGCATTTACTTACCACACGGCTAATTTTAGGGCCGACGTGATTATGGAAACATTTGCTCGTATTGGTGTTGAAAATGTTTCCATGCGTCTCAAAAAATGCCCTACTTTTACTCAATATCTGACATCACTGGACGAAAATCGTGATGTAGAAATGATGAGTTTAGAAGAAGCCTTTTTTTATCTCAATGATCTTGTAGAACGCAGAAATGAGGTAGCACACGGCGCACGCACAGAGCTGCTACCCAACGACATGCTTCTTAGTTACCTCAATTTTTTTAAGGCTTATGGTCAAGCATTATACGAAGTGGTGCAAAGTGAAACCCTAAGTTACGAAACAAAATACCGTGGTATCCCGCTAGGAAAGCCCCTCAAAGTTTGGCAAAAGGGAACGGTGGTTTGTCTCTCAGTCAAAAATATTTCAATAAAAGTAGGCGATTTTCTGATTGCTAAAATAAGTACACTTCCCTACCTAAAAGGAGAAATTCAAGAAATTCAGATAAACAAAATCAGTTATAATAAGTCACAAGCCACTGCTACAGAAATAATTGTTTGCCTAAAAGTCACATTTAAAGCGACAAAAAATCAGTCATTTTTTCTGATACCGCAATAATTCGTGCAAGGTACGTACCTTGCACATCAATGCCATATCGTGGCGAATTTGGTCACGCTGGTGAGTACAACTAATGAACGAATAAAACCATCAAACTCTAGCTTAGTTGATTTAGGAGTCCAAACTTTAGTTTGGGCGCCAACAACGAAGAAAAGAGAGGTATCTAAAATGAAAAAACAACGATTAAAAAAATAAATTGCACTCCTGTGTATATGGAGCTTGCTATGGCTACATGTGCCATTGCCTGTGTTTGCTCAACAGGCCCCTACATTGCCGTATTCTAGCGTCCAGCTCAATGTGGACGGTCCGATGGGAATTCGGCTGAATACCTTCAATGGCAATCTCTACTATTCCCGCAAAAATGACCTCGTTATACCCGGTCGAGGTCTATCCATTAAGATTAGCATGGCCTACAACAGCGGCCAATCGACTATTGATAGTGGCTTTGGATATGGCTGGCAATTTAGCTATAGCCTCTACTACGAAAAGAGCGGAGATGATGTACTTATCTATCGCGGAGACGGGCGTGTAGATAAATATTTGTGGAATGGTAGTACCTTTGTCAAACCTTACGGCGTGCGTGACACGCTGGAAGAATATGCCACCGACAAATACCGGCTGACTACGCCAAGCGGAATCCAAACGTTTTTCGATTCCTCCGCACACAAGCACGTCACCAGCATTCAGGAACCCAACGGCAATGCCTTGACCTTTAGCTACAGCGGTAGCCAGTTGGACACTATCACCGATGCTTCAGGCCGATCACTCAACCTGAGCTATAATGGTGACAATCGTTTGACCACCATCACCGATCCCAACCCCACCCCTAATCGGACGGTTCAGCTTCAATACGACGGCAATGGCGATCTGACCGGCATCACTGATCTTGGGGGAAACACAACCAATTATAGCTACTCCTCCGGCCATCTTCTGACCAGCATAACGGATCCACGCAATACCGCCACCATCACCTACGTCAATCCGAATATGGTCAGTCCGGTGACTAACCTCTCCACTGCAACCACAAGCAAATCATTGAGTTACGATAGCGGTACCAATACAACGACAGTGACGGACGTGGTGAACGCTGGACGAAAATAGTCACACCACCAGCTACACTTATGATGCTAATAGCAACGTCTTAACCGTAACTGACCCGCTGGGGAATGTCACGACCTACACTTATGAGAGTACCTACAATAAGGTAGCCAGCGTCCAAGATGCCAACAACCACACCACAAGCTATCAATACGATGCCAACGGTAATTTAACCAAGATTATTGATCCGTTGAGCAAAGAGACTACCTTCACCTACGAAGCCAATGGCAATCTGAGCAGTCAAACGGATGCCAACAGTGACACCACGAACTTTGGCTACAACAGCAATGGCGATCTGACCAGTGTGACAGATCCGCTTTCCCATACTCTCAGCTACACCTATGATGATGTAGGCAACATGCTGACGCAAACCGACGCGAATAGTCACACCACAAGCCTTGCTTACGACCAACTTAACCGTTTGACCTCCGTCACTAATGCCTTGAGCCAGCAAACCACTTTTGGCTACGATGCCAATGGTAACCTGACCAGTACCACCGACGCTGAGAGTAATACCACCACTAACAGCTACGATGCGCTCAACCGACTGAGCCGGGTGACTGACGCGCTTAGCAATCAGACAAATTACAGTTATGATCAGATGGACAATCTGAAAACCATCGAGGATGCCGAAAGTCACACCACAACATTTAGCTACGATGCTGCCAACCAGCTTATTAGCGAGTCCGATCCCTTGAGCAACTCGACCACTTATAGCTACGACAACGCTGGTAATTTGGTAAATCGGACGGATGCCAACGGAGATAGCACGAGCTATACCTACGACAATGCAGATCGGTTGACCGCCATTGATTACCCTGGCTCTAATGATGTTAGCTACAGTTATGACAATGTGGGTAACATAACTGGTATGAGCAACGCCAATGTGAGCGTGAGCCAGAGCTTTGACGCGGCTAATCAGTTGACCAACGCCAGCGTAACTGTTGGGGTAGTGAATAAGTCCATCAGCTACACTTACGATAACGTAGGTAATCGGGCGACTATGACCGATCATGACGGTGGGGTGACGACTTATACCTACGATGATGCTAACCGATTGTCCAGTCTGGTCAACCCGGCATCGCAGACTACTAGCTATACTTATGATAATGGTGATCGTCTGATTCGCAAGGATAATGGTACTTATGCGCTTTATACTCACGATGATGCTAACCGCTTGCTGTCGGTGACTAATAAAGACTCGTTGGACACCACGTTATCAAGCTATAGCTACCAGTACGATAACGCCGGCAACCGTACTCGGATGATCGAAGAGGGTGGCGATCAGACTGATTATACCTACGACGATCTTTACCGGTTGACGGGCGTGACTTACCCCGACAGCACTACGGCTAGTTACACCTACGACGCGGTGGGCAATCGTACTCAATTGGTGGATAGCGGCACGACTAATTATACCTACGATAATGCGGATCGCTTGTTGAGTGCTGGGTCGATTAGCTACGGTTGGGATAGCAATGGCAATCAGATTAGCAAAGCGGAGAGTGGGAACACGACGACGTATGCCTATGATTACGAAAATCGTATGACTGGCATTACTTTTCCTGATAGCAGTGCTAATAGTTTTATCTACTACCCTGATGGTCTGCGATTTAATTTAACTGATAAGGCTGGGACGGCGACTTATTACCTCTATGACAATTTTAACGCGCTGGTGGAGACCAACAGTAGCGGGACGACGACGGCTCGGTACACGAGTGGGTTGGGAATTGATGAGTGGATCAGTATGGATCGGGGTGGTTCGTCATACGCCTATCAACGTGATGGACTGGGAAGTGTTGTTGGTTTGACTGATGACAGTGAAACGTTGGTGGCTAGTTATTCGTATGATGCTTTTGGGAGTGTTAGGGGTGAGACTGGGAGTGTGGTGAATCCGTATCGGTTTACGGGGAGGGAGTATGATGAGGAGAGTGATTTGTATTTTTATCGTACTCGTTACTATGAGTCAGAAGTTGGGAGATTTACTACAAAAGACCACTTTTCTGGATTCCTAGAATCCCCTCTCAGTTTAAACAAGTACGAGTATGTTAACGGTAACCCAATCAATTTTGTTGACCCTCATGGGTTGTTGTTGGGGATTATTGTGGTGGGGATTATTGCAATTGTGGCAACTCAATATGTCGTCAAACCGGCAATTGAGAGTGGAACAAAGGCTTATACTTCATTGAAAGAGGCAGAAAGTGCCAGTCAAGCCGCTGCACAAAACTTAACACCAGAAAGTTATCAACAGCTGCAACAGTCTGTGGTAAAAGCTGGTGCTAATATGACGATTGCTGCAACTCAAATTCCAGGTACCTTTTCGGGGGGAACACCACCTACTTCTATCGCGGATGTCGGTGTTGCAGCAACTTTAGGAGTTATATCAGACATTGGCAGTGGTGACACTGCTGGCAGCGGCAACACCGGCGGCACCCACGGCGGCGGCGGTGGCGGTACAGGCTCCACTGTTATCACCCTCACTTCCTTCACAGCTACCACCCTACAAAATGGGGTACTCTTAGAATGGAAAACAGCCTCAGAAATTGACAATGCCGGATTCCACATCTGGCGAAGCGAGGAAAAGGATGGTGAATACATCAAGATCACTGACAGTCTGATCCTAGCTGAAGGAGATGCCTCTACATACACCTTCATTGACGAAAATGTCAAAGACGGAGTCACCTACTACTACAAGCTGGAAGACATTGACATCTTTGATGTAAGCACCTTCCGATATCCCGTTTCGAGCAGCCCCGATAAAGTGCTTATCATTGAGCCAGCACAAAATGCCGTCTTTACCCCCGACACACCGCCCAGATTTGAATGGAGCGATGACCGTTATAGCGAGTTCAAATTCCAGTTTTCAGACGATAACGGACGGACTATCCATGAGATACCGGCAAATGGGTGGATGGAAGAAACTTCCATCACACCACCGGCAGCGGCATGGAAAGAATATGCCCAGACTCGATGCGGGCAGATAATTTTCTGGCGTGTAGTGGGGAAAAATGGACAAGGGCAAACCTTTAGCGAAGTACGGAGTTTGACCATTGAGTAAAGGGAAGTGCTAGTGCTGCAATATATTTGAACTGTGATTATTTTTGTAAGGAATTGTTATCACATTAATCACAGTTCAAATAACTGTTGGGTTATACAAGAACGCTCATTGTTCATCAACCCACTTAGACTCGCCAACGTTTGTGGATAATCTTTTCGGCGATTTTGGCTTGCATAAAGCAGCAACAAATTAACATCTACCAAAATATCTTTTGCTAAGTGTACATTTGTCCAACCTACACGGGCTTATATACAGTCAATAAACCATCCGATTTATTTTTGGGCCACAAAAAAAAAGTTATTTTTAGAAACGAGCAGTATTCAGCATAATCTTATGAGAACTGTGACATTGCCAAGTTAAGGATCGCGCATGAAATAACGTCTGAAAGTAAAAACCAAAGTAAAAACCAGACCTGCCAGGTTTTGTTTTTAACCTGCCAGGTCTGGTTTTGAAGTTGACTAAATTATTTTATGCACGTTCCTAAATAGGATATCGTTTCGAGGATAAAGTCAAAAAACTTTATCCTCGAAACCATGTATTTTGACCTTAAACCGTTGATTGATACATTGGCGTAAATGTGCGTAGGACGCACCCTACACTTGCTCACTCGCTCCGTTCACCACGAAGTTTTGCAAAATAAACTGATTTAATTAATTGAATCAATCCGTTATTTATGATACTTAGGAGTCCAAAAATTATTTTGGACCTTGAAATTTGAACGATTGTTCACAAACTTAAAAATAAACTTTATTAACATGGGTTTGGAATATCATGAATAGACAAACGCTAATAGAACAACGTATTTATCATCTTCACCAACGAATTATCCAGAAATTACGGGATGAACCACAGAAAATTTTGAAAATGGCACGATCTAATTTGAAACGCTATCGTGAAAGAAACGGTGACTGGTCTTCATATCTGGACTGGGAAAAAAAATTGTCTTTACCAATCGCAGATATTATCAAGATTTTGGAATCTAACAAAGAAAGTGCGGTATTAGCGCGTTCAAATTCTCCATTCGCTGGATGTATCTCACCTCGCGAACGGTGGGCAATTTTACGCGAATTTAATAAAAAATATGAAACGTCACGAAATTGAACACCTCATTAGAGCCGCTGGTGCAATTACTGATAGCAATGAAATCATTGTGATTGGTAGTCAATCAATACTTGGTCTGCATCCAGATGCACCAGATAGTCTTTTAAAATCAAGAGAGGCTGATTTAATTCCTATCCAACACCTTGAACATACAGATTTAATTGATGGCGTTATAGGTGAACTTTCTCCTTTTGATGAAACTTTTGGATATTATGCTGATGGTGTAGATAAAACTACAGCAATACTTCCTGACGGTTGGGAAAATCGTTTGGTGAAAATAGAAAATGATAATACCAATAATATTGTTGGTTGGTGCTTAGAACCACATGATTTAATGGTTAGCAAGCTCTATGCAGGGCGAGATAAAGATATTGATTTTGTATCTGTAGCTATTGATGCTGATATTGTTGATATTGAACTAATTCGTTCTCGAATAACGATGGTTTCTAATAATGATAATATGCGTGAAATTGTGATAAATAGACTTGGGCGAATAATTTCAAATTTGAAAAATCGTAAAACCTCAGACTTATAATATTGACACGCATCAACCGTTTTGCCCAGACTCGATGCGGGCAGATAATTCTCGTGTAGTGGGGAAAACTGAACAAGGTCAAGCCTTTAGCGAAGTACGGAGATTGAGTATTGAGTAAAGGGTAGGTGCTAGCAGCCTGTCGGATTAATCACATCGAGCAAAAAGTCAAAGTCAAAACCAACAGGGATTTACAGGTTAAAAACAAAACCTGCCAGGTCAAAACCAAAGTCAAAATCATACCTGCTTGTGCCCTCAAACTGCCAGGTTTGGTTTTAGTCTAGCAGCCTGGTTGACTTTGATTAATCCGACAGGCTGCTAGTGCTGCAATATATTAGCTGAAATGAGTTGACATATAATATCAATTTTAACTAGAATGCTCCCCGCATGATGATCCTCAAATCAATCTTGAACTATGATTTAAATTAAAATCCAACAAGTTTTGGAAAGGTGAACAATGGGTTTCTATAAACGAGGGCAAAAAAAATGGCAGAAGACAATAGACAATTTGATGCCAATAAAAAACAAGTCAGCTTGAAAAATTTATATTTAGATCCAAACAACTTTCGTTTGATCCATGAACCTAACTATGTGGAAGTTTCAGAACAATCGTTCAAGGATAAGTCGGTTCAGCATCGAACATCTCAGTTATTAGTGGGTCATAAAAATCGGAATATTCAAGATATTATTGACAGTTTTAAGGCGAATGATTACCTGCCTGTTGACCAGATACAAGTTCGCCCATTGGATGCGAGAGAATATCTTGTTGTTGAAGGTAATCGGCGGGTAGCAACCCTGAAATATCTCCAATCAGAGTATGAACAAAATGCTATTGATATTGGTAAACTAAATTCGGATATTTTTAGTAAAGTTCCGATTGTTTTATATACTGATAGCGATGAGATGCACCATCTTACCTTGATGGCACTGAAACACATCAGCGGAAACAAAAAATGGGGAGAGTGGAATCAGGCTAAGTTGCTTGAAAAAATGCATTCTACCCACGGACTTTCAGAAAAAGATATATGCAAACGAGTAGCCATTTCTAAAGTGGAACTACGCCGTTCTTTAAGGGCTTTATCATTTCTTCAGCAATATCATGATTCTGATTACGGTGATCAATTTAAGGAAGATAAATTTCCAATTTTTCGAGAAATTGTCCGTAATGCGGCTTTGAAAGACTGGTTAGAATGGGATGATGGTCAATATAAGTCCCAAAATGCTCAAAATAGTGGATTTTTATTTTCCTTAATATCCACAGAACCGCTGGAGAATGAAGATGATGAAGGGAGCGTATCTTATGCGGATGCTCACCTTGAACCGGCACTGGTGACACGGGATGATATCAGATTATTAAGCCAGATAATTAATGATGAAAAAGCGATTGAACAACTCAAGCTCACTCGTGACATCAATGCTGCGTACCGTTCTAGTAACCAAATGTTCCGTGAACATCAACAGGCTGCTATAAAATCAATCAGCAATGAAATTGACACATTGGGACAAATGGTGATTCAGGGAGATTCTTTGCCTGATCTTGAATCCGCTCTTGGTCGTCTTCAGAGCATTATAAACAGAGCGAAAGCATCTAATCTTGCCGGTGTGGAACAGAAAACAGTGTTTCATGACCGCATTGATGCTCATTTTTCTGAACTGTTGGTTTCTAACTATAAGCGATTGCAGGACCTAAGAATTTCAAAGCTATCCCGCATCAATCTTTTTACCGGCATTAACAATTCAGGAAAAACCACATTACTTGAAGCCATCTATCTGCTTTGTCGTCAGAATGATTTTTTTGGTTTGCTTGAAGTGATTCGACGGCGCGGAAAAATTGCTGAAGATCGGATCAATCCAGAATGGTTTATTGAGCAGATACCACCGGAGATTGATATTAGTGGGCAATTTGATAAAGCTAAATCAACGGTTCAGATAAAACACTATAAAGAAGAGAATAATCAAATCGACAAATCTTTTTATCTGGAGTCGGTGGAAATTTCTTCACGTTATGCCGAAAATTCACTCAAATCCCTTACAAGGATATTCAAAGGGCGGGAGCGTGAAACTCAGGCGGATCGCATTAAAATTCTTTGTCCGTCCGTGTTTAGCAGTCCTTTTTTCTTAAATGAACCACACCGCTATGCACAGTTTCACTATAAAAGTGTGCAATCCAAAAGCTTACCTAAAATCGTTGAATTCATTCGTGAAAAGGTAATAGGAACGGTTGAGGATATTCGACTGGCTGATGAAATGCAACGCTTTCTTGTCACTGATCGTGTGTTCAAAGAAACCTTGGACTTAACCGGATACGGTGAAGGATTACAGCGTATTTTTTTCATTTCACTACTATTTGCGTCGGCACAAAATGGAATTATTCTTATTGATGAATTTGAAAATGCCATTCATACGGAATTGATAGCTAAGTTTGCTGGATTTATTGATGAACTCTCAAAACTTTTCAATACACAGGTATTTTTGACTAGCCACAGTAAAGAGTGTATTGATGCTTTCGTTAAAAACATTACAGAAATCAATGAACTGTCTGCGTGTGCTTTAGTGGAAAATGAAGATCGTATTGTTGCTAGAGAATTCACCGGCAAAGAGTTCCGGCGACTTGTCGAAGCGGGTAATGTTGATCTTAGGAGGGCAAAATAATGGAAAATATTAATGCCCTGCTGGTGTTTTGTGAGGGACCACACGATGTTGCTTTTTGTCGTCTGATGTTCAAGTATTGTTTTGATATTAGTCAAATTGCTTGGAAATTTAGCGAGTATCCAGCACCGTTCAATCAGTTGTTCAAAACAAGCATGGAAAATCATGCCGCGCAGGATATGAGTCTGGCGCACAAATTTTTTCTGCCGGATAAAACATTGTACAACGAAAAAAGAAAATTACTTGTATTGCTTTTTAATACAGGGGGAAAAAGCAAAACGGATAATCCGAAAAATTTTCTTAAAGATTTCTTGCCGCTATTTGAAAACAGGGAAGTCTTTTCTGGCGATGCGAAGAAAATAGTCAATAACTGTAGCTACTTGTTCCTGTATGATCGAGATCACAAAGAAGAATAATGATGTCAAGCTGTTCGTCGATTTTGTTGCCTCTTTGGCAGTATTAAGACTCAATGACTAAATTATCATGTTGAGTGCTCTTAGAGCAAAGCAAGTGTAGGGTGCGTCCTACGCACCTTATGTCACTTGAAATGTGCGTAGAACGCACCCGACACTTGCTGATTCAGACAATGACGGCGACGCTCTACATCCAAATCACTTCAATCCTTTTACTCACCGCTTCTCTCTTACCCACCTCATCCCAATCCTTAATTTTACCCCGATTAAAAATAATCAACCATCCGCTGTCCAAACCCAGCCGATCCAAATAATCGATCAATTGCTTTTTTCCCTCAGCAAGAGCAATTTTGCTATTAAGCTTCAATTCAAAGGCAAAGCGTTCTCCAGCAAATTCTATACATAAATCTAAACGTCCCAAACCTGCCGCATATTCTCGGCTTATCTGCCCACCGCCATTGACGATGCGTTGTAACCAAGCCATAAATAACAAATGATGTGCGGCTTCAGTGTAGGTGCGGCGTTTTGTTATCAGTTCGCTATGTTGCTTATAAAACTCAATATAAGTGTCCAAGAGTTTTTCAATATCCAGCTTGCCATCGGGTTTGACATACCATTGTGGATTGATACCCAGCATCTCTTGTCGAGTAGCCGTTAATTCTCTGGGGATAATTTCACGGTAAATTGGATTAGCAATTTCTAATCCGATTGTACC
>JSZA02000354.1 GCA_000785145.2 Candidatus Thiomargarita nelsonii | reverse complement strand
GGTGCGACTTCCCAATACTGTGAATGTGGAAAAACTGATTGTAGGCACCAGCTATGCACGCAACCCTTTATTGGTACGATTCATGGAAAATTTGGGATATATGGAGAAGCTGGGAAGAGGTTTGCCGATGGTTTATCGTGAGGCCAAAAATTTGAATAGATTTATTGATTTTATTGATGAGGGTGAGGAATTTAGGGTTATTTTGGGGTTGAATGCTTTTAAATCATAAAAAAATTAATAAGTTGTATATAAAAAGGTGCGTAGGACGCACCCTACTTGCTGAGCCATCACCGTTAAGGGCAACCATAAAGGATTGCCTTCCGAGGCAAAAGTTTTCGCTGCGCGAAAACTTTTGCCTCGGAAACATAAAATGCGGTCCTCCGTAGGGGCAATGCCCTAGTGGTTGCCCGACACGATATGGCATTGACCCTACGCTTGCTATCGCTTAAACTCACTCAAAGCCTGTCGAATCGATGCATACAATTCTGGTATCCAAGCATGCACTGGCTCACTTAAATCAAACATCTCTTTTTGCGGCGCTAATATTACCTTCACATTAGATAATCCCACTGTGGCTACCAACACAAATAATTCTTCAATAGCTTCATCACCCATTGCTAAACAACCAATTGATACAGAATTACCATGAATAAAAATATCTCCGCCTAAATTATAGCAAACACCACATGACTTGATACGATTTTTTATCTTCAATCTCTTTATCTTCTTTCCAAAATTTATCTTCGAGCGATACCATTTTTGCAATCAGTTTTTGGCACGTATCTGGCGTTACTTTTTCAAAAGCTTTTGGGAGCATTTGTTTCAAATTTTCCATTGTGAAATCACATTTGTCAGCAAGCTCGTTTTTTACTATTGCCCAACACGTTTCGATAGGTTGAAGTTCGGGATGATACTGCGGTGTACGTAGGATGGTATGACCATGTGCTTCCGCAATTTCATCAAGTTTTAGTTTCTGTTTTTGTGCAAGTTCTTTACATTTTTCAAACCGTTCTGATTTGAGCATATCGTTGTTTGGTGAAAAATAGTTTTTTTCTAACCACGCTCTTAATTCTTCTTTGGTTGTTGTTGGTTTTGGGAATGCCTCTTCGGCTAAAACGTTATGGTACTTTGCATTATCTAGTATTATGATAGAATTACTTGGTATATTTGGTAATAACTGGTTTTTAAACCATCTGGAAAAATTATCCCAATTCATTTGCCCATGATAATCTCCAGTTCTTCTTGAGGCAGTAAATACAAATTCCGATCCCTTGACCCAACCATCTTTAGTGATCGCATTTAGGATAATTAACCTTGGTCCTTTTCCACTTGGTTTGTTAACATACGGACCATCTTCTTCCAAGTACCAAGTAAATTTTCTTGAATGATTTTTATTGACATAAGTTTCGTCTAAATAAACTTCAGGTCTTTTTAGGGAGCCATTAGGACCTCGATTAGCGATTTTTTGACGAAGATAGTTACGTCTTGCATTTATAACATATTCTTGTTCCTTTAAAGCGTTTCTACGTTCGCCTATACCAAATACAAAACCCAACCTTTTTAGTGTCCGCAAAAGCGTCGTTGAGGGAATTTCTGTTTGGTATGACAGCGATAGGTGTTCCCTAAGTTCTTCAGTGCTAACTTTCTGACCCTTTAAGTTCTTTTCTCGTATGAAATCTCTAATGACTGGTTCTAAGTGATTGGGTACCTTATAAGGAGGCTTCCCTCTCTTCTTGATTTCTAAGCTTTCCTTTGGTTTTTTATTCTCAGCCATAATTCTTTTTACTGTCGCCTCGCCGATTCCAAGAGCCTTTGCTATCCTTAATGTAGCATTCTTAGTTGAGACAAATTTAGCGGTTTTACGTTCTACATCAAAGTGTTCTTTTAGCAATCTGACGATTTCTTTCATCTCTGCTGTGATTTCTTTACCTTGAAATGACATACCCCCTCAATCTAAATCTTTTGATAAAACAACCATTGAAATCACTTTCAAATAGTAACAATTATAGTAAGTTTGGGTCAATATTTTTAGTATCAAGTCATGTGGTGTTTGCTATAGTACGTTGTTCTTTCGCAGCTTGGCGGCGATCATAATCATTTGGATAATCAATTTGCATAGATAAATGAAAAT
>JSZA02000358.1 GCA_000785145.2 Candidatus Thiomargarita nelsonii | reverse complement strand
GGTTCCGAGGCAAAAGTTTTTGCGGAGCAAAAACTTTTGCCTCGGAAGTAGGACGCACCCTACGCTTGCTTGGAGAGTCCAAGTATAATACGGAATTTCGGAGTGTTTGCACAGCGGAATATTGTTTGAGGTTTAGTGGACTGTTGAGCGGGGATTTTTGGGTATCGGTGGGGCAGATTTAATTTTTCTCTGACCCCAAGTCCATGACCTTCTATCCCTTTCTTGTGTTTTCTAAACTTATTTCTTTTTCAATTGAACATCACGAACAATATCGTCTTCTATTTCAATATTTGTCTCTTTATAAACCTTATATCCTTTCTTTTTAACCAGCAGCTTTTTATAAATTCCGCATTCAACATCATTGATTTCGTAATAACCTTGATTATCCGTTTTATCTTTGCATCTATTGCATTTTTTCAACACAACCTTCGCTTTGTTAATAGGGTTTCCAGTATCTTTATCTGTAACTGTACCGAATAAAGAACAGAATTTATTACCTACAACGTTAAATGTATGCGTATAGGATTCTCCTTCATAATCTACGACATATGTCCAGACGCCTACTGGGGCATCATCGGGCAAGTAGAACCACCAATACCAGTAAGATGCTGCATAATGCGGTTCAGAACTTGAATGCTGCCAACTATAAAATGTTGAGCCATCTGGTCTATAGATTGAATATGTACTTACTTGTCCCGCCAGTTGGTCACGATAATAGCTAGCCAAGTAGATTCTGTCACCAGGCTGGAAATTGTCTTGGAAGTTTGGGGATTCTTGGGTAGGGCAGGTGTTAAATTCAGGTGGAGAATTGTGTGATGCCACCAGGTTGATTGCAGAATCATAATAAGGGCGCTGTTGTAACCACCAGCTAGTTATATTAAGTGAGTTACAGGAACCATAATAGGGATCAATCAATGCTCCGTCACTATCATATAATTCAAAATGCAAATGAGGCCCCGTCGAGTTCCCTGAACTGCCAACAATGCCAAGAAACTCACCTGTGGTCACAGATTGACCAACCACCTTTGTTGTGAGAGAGCCATTTTTCATATGCCCATACCAGGCAGTTGAACCATCGGCATGGCGTACATAGACAGCATTCCACATCCCACCCCCGAACCCACATTCACGGTCAAAGTTACCATCATCCTTGTTGATAATAATACCAGGAGCAGCGGCTACAATTGCAACCTGATCATAATCCATCTTGTACCACGAAAAAGGCCAGTTGAAGTAGTCAATTCCCCTATGGTTGTAACCTGAATCAGTATCATAGGTTCGCTCTCCACAATAATAATCAAGCAATGCATCTGGAGTGCTTGGATTATGGTCTACAAAGTTTGAAATTCCATGACAGCCCGGTTCATTTGTTAAGCATTGTAACGGCCATTCAAGTGAAACTTGTTGTATAAAATATGGTGTATCAAGAACCCCCAGTGTAGATAATGATGTCGTATTGGCATCAATTCTTTTCTGAATAGTATCACGTTGCTCAGTAGTAAGGTGAGGTATATGTGTTATCGATAGCTGATATTCACCGCCATCGAAGAAGAGTTCAGTTTGGGTAATATCACCAGCATTAGCAACAGCTGTAAAATACATAAATACAAAACTTAGGAATGTAGCTAAAATTACGAACTTTCTTTTTTTCATTACATACATTATATTCTCCTTATTAGACTTGTCCCTAAATAAAATGTCTGGTAGGGGTTTCGGTGTCCTAAATTTAATTTTTTGGTACGCCTTTTTAAACTTTTAGAAATGCCATTTTTTGAAAAAATGGCTTGTTAGGGACATTATTTTAAGTTATAAGTTATCAGATAACTCTATTTCTACCCGACCATCCAAGGCGCAGTTTACACGATGAAAATCAAATGTCAACTTAAATCCGTTTATTCCGCAAATCCGTTGTACTATAGCCCGTATCACATGATCTTGTCGTCAAATTAGTGATTAACTATATAAAAAATATATAATTTATGTTTTAAAATAGTGCAAGGTCATGTGATACTGGCTATAAAACAAAACGCTTTCTTGATCTAAATCAAGGTTATTTAATAATTGCCAAAGCTATCCTATCCAGCATTAATTCTTAGTTGATATCCAAAACAATTATGAAAAACGACTCTGAGCAAAAAACAGTGTCCACTTGGGGCGC
>JSZA02000406.1 GCA_000785145.2 Candidatus Thiomargarita nelsonii | reverse complement strand
CCAGATTTGACGACAGCTTTGAGTTATTTTTGTTTAATTTCCCTTCAGGAAGTGATCTAATTTTCATTAGAACAAACAATCAGGATTAAAAATGCTCACAAAAGACTTTTACAATGTCATTGACAAACGGCTAATTCAGCTTATTGAAAAATATAAAAATGATGAAGAAATTAAACGCCATAAAAATTCAGAAACAGGGCAAAAAGCTTATGCCTTTCTGATCTGGTTTTTAGAGTTTTATGGTAAAACCACCCATTATTTACCTACAGATGGTGATGGCTCTTGTGACATCATTTTTGATGCGACTGATAGTCGAAATAATCGCATTTATTATGTTGTCCAATCAAAATGGAATAATCGCAATAATGCCTTGAAGGATATTGATAGTAAGGAAGTCGGATATGCTTTGAATAATTTTAGCACGATTCTGCGAGGCTATAAAAAGCCAACTCAAAACGATAGCTTTAATCAAAAACGGTCAGATTGACAGGCTCATATTGAAAAAAATGGGCGGGTAAAATTTATATTTTTGTCTTTGTGTCAAGGAAATACCAGTATTGCTGATAATATTGCCAGCTTTAAGGAAGAATTTAAACCTGTTAGACTGGAATTTATTGATATAAATCGGATTAAGCGAGATTATATTGAACGTGAATATAAGCAAATCACGCCAGCTAATCCATTAGAATATACTTATGATCCAGAAGATACCCCCGTCACTTTAACGGTTGAACGCCCAAAACGTCACAATGGGAGTTTTATTAAAATCGACAAACCTTTTGATGCCTATATTTTTTTAGTCAAACCCAAAACCATTTTTCATTTATTTGAAGAATTTGGTTTTAGTCTATTTTTTAAAAATGTCAGAAATCCCATTTCTGATTCGGAAATTAATCAACAAATAGAAAAAACCCTGCTTGAAAATCCTTCTTATTTTTGGTACTACAATAATGGCATTACCGCTATTACTGATGATTTATCGGAGATTCAGGCTCGTGCTAAACAGTTTGAATTATTAGGATTCCAAATCATTAATGGGGCACAAACCGTTTATGCGATTCATGCCGCTTACAAAAAGGCAACTCCCAGACAACAAAAGAAAATAGATAGAGAAGTATTGATTACTTTGCGTTTACTTCAATCTGGCGGAAAAGATTTTGATTTACAAGTGACACGTTACACCAATTCACAACATCCGATTTCAGAGCGAGATTTTCATGCCAACGATAAAGTACAAATTCGCCTACAAAATGAATCATTTAATACACAATTGTGGTCTGAAAAAAGACGGGATGAATTTCGAGGTGAAACGCCTAACCGTGACGGTACTTCAAAATAAGGGAGATAACAAGGATTTGTTGTTTTTATCTCATGGCTTGTATGAGCGAGTTTTTAACGATAATACCCAATTTGAAGATATGTTGTGTTCAATGTATCTATTGAGATTGCTAGCGGAGTCAAGCAGTCAGGGTGATTTTGAGCAAGTATTCACAACTCATCTTATCTATAGATTAGCCTTATTTAAGGTGATATTTTCCAAATATGTCAACCAGAAATATACTCATATACCACCTATTAATAAAAAGATCAAAGAATTGGTTGAAAAAGGAGAATCAAGTATTTTGTTAAAAGTTTTTCAATTTATTGAGGTGAAAATGACGGCATTTGTTGAAGCGCCAGAAAAAGGGATGACAGAAAGCCATTATGAAAGAATAAAAGAACACTTTGCTAAAATGAATTGGAATGACTAAATAATTAAGATAGGAGGATATTTATGTTACAAACTTACGAAGCCATTTACAGTGATAATCAATTTCGTTGGATTAACCAAGCACCGCCTAAAGTAGACAAAGAGGTGCGTGTTGTGCTTGTGATGGACGTGGAAAAAAACACAGCAAAACAAAAAAAAAATCTCCATGAAGTCTTACAACGTGCTTGGGGATGTTTGGGAAGGGGCAAAAGCTTGGATGAAATTGACCAAGAAATTAATGAAATGCGTAAGGAATGGGGTAGGGGGTGGGATTAATGACAAAGCAGTGCGTGTTTGATTCCAACTTGCTCATTTACTATCTAAATGCCAGCTTAACTCAATCTGCTCGTCAGCAAGTCGAAGACGCGATAGAAACGGGTGCCTTTATCTCGGTCATTACTCGTATAGAAGTGCTTGGCTGGACTAAGCACAGCGATGAATC
>JSZA02000416.1 GCA_000785145.2 Candidatus Thiomargarita nelsonii | reverse complement strand
ATTTCTAAATCTTCTCGGCAATCTCGTAATGGGGGAATTTCTATAATTAAATGGCTCAATCTATCAAACAAATCGGCATCTAGTATTTTACGCAATTCGTCTAGGGGGCGGTTAGATGCACAGACGATTTCAATATCTGTCTCTTGTTCTTTATCGCTGCCTACGGGACGATAACGGTGTTTTCGATCTTGAAATATCCGTACCAGTTTACGTTGCAAGGGTTTGGGTAAGTCTTGGATTTCGTCTAAAAATAAGATGCCTCCATCGGCTTCTTTTAGCAATCCGGCGCGATCTTTGTTAGCACCAGTAAATGCTCCTTTTATATGTCCAAATAACATACTTTCTGCCAATCCAGAATCTGAATCTAAGGTGCCGCAAGCTACGGTGATCAATTTTTTCTTTTGTTTTAAGCGGGTGACATGACTTTCTACTAGGCGCGTTTTTCCGATGCCACGTTCTCCTATAATAAGTAAAGGAGCTTTTGGCAATCGCGCATAGCGGGAGAGTTGTAATAAGCTTTTTTGCCGGGCTGGTGAGCGGTATTCGGCATCATATTGGGCTATTTCAAGTCCGCAATTGGGTTGGATTGTGAATGAGTAGTAGTCGGTGATGTGCCTTTGTTGGGATGTTGCCTCGTTTCCGTTGGCATTTGTGAAGGTATAGGTTGATAGTAATTCTGCCTGTACGGTGTTTAATGTGAATAGTAATATCAATATGGCTTTTATCATTTAAGAATATTCCTAGATATACTTGATTATCAAGAAGCCATAGAAGCACTAGATGAACCCGGCGAAAATATTTCACTTGAAGAACTGAAAAAAGAATTGGGGTAACTATAAATGGCTTACACAGTTGAAATTAGACCCGCTTTTAGGCGCGAATTAAAAAAACTGAGACTGTTATCTTTTGGACAATTCCCTTTCTATTTTAAGTGGTTAACGACGAATTAAAAAATTTATAGCCTGATAGTGGAGTCCAAGATTTATCTTGGACGGGGGCTCCTAGTTACTGTCATGGAGATTAATGAATGGAAATTTTTGATTGTCTGTTTGATAGAAGAAAATCTAATATTCTTGAATGTGTTCTTGGGAGAAACCATTTAAATAATCTAAAATCTGTGTTGAATGTTCATATTATGGAATATCTTCAGTCGAATAAACCTGAATCTTTAAAGTATATAAAATTTATATATGATCTTAATAATCGGGTTTCTGATGAAGAGTTATCTAAGCTTCCTAAATACGATACTTCAAATAAAGAGGTTGTTGTTGTTTCTAATAATAGAATGGGAAGTGCTTGTAAGGTGATCAAGAGACAAGGGTTTGTTGGCTATGATACGGAATCTAAGCCAGTCTTTAAAAAAGGAGTACCTCAGAATCGTATAGCTATCATCCAAATTGCTACTCGTGAGAAGTGTTTCATTTTTCAAATGGGTAGGTTAAATAATATCAGTCCACTTCTTGAGTTGTTAAGCTGTGGTGATATCAGGAAAATTGGCGTTGGGATTAGAGATGATAATAGGAAAATTTTCCAAAATTTTGGTTGTAAAGTCTCCAACGCTGTTGATCTGAGTGAAGTCTTTCAGGAGGTGTGTAATCAAAGGATGGTTGGTTCAAAGCAGATGGTTGCCCGTGTGCTGAAGAAAAATTTGGTGAAAAAAAGAAAAATCTCTATTTCTAACTGGGAGGTAAAGTCTCTCAGTCTGCAACAGATTCAATATGCAAGTGATGATGCTTTTTCTGCTCTTGAGGTATTTTTGAAACTTAGAAATTTGTTTATACAGTTTCGTCATTTTACGCCTAATGGGGTACTGAGTTTGTTGGCTGTTGAGTGAGCTAAATTTTAAAACAACTACACGGATAGTTTATAAGAATGGATAAGTAGGCATATCCTACATCGTTTTTACTCGTTCCTCTATGCCGGACGGGGTTGCAAACCCCGTCCAGCACAAGATTAGCTCAATATTATTAATAAGCCAATTCTCTTATTCCAAAATAAATTTTGGACTCCGAAAAAGAAATCATATTTTTTTAAAAAATCTGATTTCTAGAGACTAAATAGTAGGGGCAATCCCTTGTGGTTGCCCTTCTTTCAGCATTATTGATTGCGTAAGGTTTTTTCATTACAGTCTAAAAATTCGGCGGCTTTTTTCCAACTCCTTTGTTGTTTGTAAGCCCATTCTGCTAAACGTTGTTTAAACCAA
>JSZA02000414.1 GCA_000785145.2 Candidatus Thiomargarita nelsonii | reverse complement strand
GGGGAAGGTTTCTGATACGGCACATATCGATCGGTTGATTTTATCTTTTCGTGGGCTTTTCCAAGATCCAGCCTTTTATGCAAAGGCGATCAATGCCTTTGTCGAGACATACGGGAAAAAACCAAAGAAAAACGGTGAAAAGACGATAGAGATAGAGGGCTACGAATTCTCAGAGGATCAACTTGCAAGAGCGTATTACCATTATAACGAGAAGCGCGAGTTTATGGATGCATTATCAGCAGAAGCGAAAAAAGCCTTTAAGTCTGCGCCTACTTGGAAAAAGTCTGCACAAGCCATCAATGCCTTTGTTCTTGAATATGAGAAAAACCCAAAACTAAAACAGGGTGGGGATAGAACGATAAAGATAGAGGGCTTAAAACTCTCAGAGGGTACGCTTGCAAATGCGTATCTACGTTATAAAGAGAACCCCGAGTTTAGGAAAAAGTTATCAGCAAAAGCTAGATGGGCCTTTGAGCCTTTTGGGAAAAAGTCTGCACAAGCCATCAATGCCTTTGTCCTGCAATATAATGAAAACCCAAAATATAACGGTGAAAGGACGATAGAGATAGAGGGCTACGAATTCTTAGAACGTCGGCTTGCAAAAGCGTATTACCATCATAACGAGAAGCACGAGTTTATGGATGTATTATCAGCAGAAGCTAAAAAAGCCTTTAAGTCTGAGCCTGCTTGGCAAAAACTCGCACAAGCCATCAATGCCTTTGTCCTGCGATATAATGAAAAACCAAAGAATGGTGCTGAAAGGACAATAGAGATAGAGGGCTACGAATTCTCAGAGGATCGGCTTGCACAAGCGTATCAACGTAATAAAGAGAATCTCGAGTTTATGAATGAATTATCAGCAGAAGCTAAAAAAGCCTTTACTGAGCCTTTTTGGAAAAAACTCGCGAAAGCCATCAATGCCTTTGTCCAGACATACGAGGAAAGACCAAAACGACACGGTGACAGGACAATAGAGGGCTACGAATTCTCAGAGGATCGGCTTGCACAAGCGTATCAACGTAATAAAGAGAACCCCGAGTTTAGGAAAAAGTTATCAGAAAAAGCTAAAGGAGTCTTTAAAGCTAAGCCTACTTGGAAAGAGTATGCGGAAGCCATCAATGCCTTTGTCCTGCGATATAATGGAAAACCAAAGAATGGTGGTGAAAGGACAATAGAGATAGAGGGCTACGAATTCTCAGAGGGTACGCTTAAAAATGCGTATTACCATCATAACGAGAAGCGCGAGTTTATGGATGCATTATCAGAAAAAGCTAAGAAATTATTTAGAAGCCCGACAAAAATATCTTGCAAAGCATTAACTCAGTAATATGAGGCAATAAGAGCTAGCTCTCATCAACCTAGCTCTTTGATGTCCGAAAAACCTCTAGATTAAGCATGCCTTGCCTGTTTTAGCACAAGATAACCTTTTGCAAGGCAGCAAGGTGCTTTAAATATCTCTTTTTCTTCTCAACAAGTTCCTTTTTTCCCTTAAAGCTCACTCTCTCTTGTCTATTGTAAGAACCAACGGGAGTTGCTAGCTAAACAACGACTAAAACGCACTTTTTTTGATGTTTACCTGCTTTATCTATTGATATTATTAGACTATTATGTTATAATTGGCCTTATTCTTTTAAACTCCATTAATTAACAACTTAAATCCACAAACACTTCACATAAAAAGGATGTCTCATGAGTTATTTATCCTCTATTTCTCAGCAAGCCTTAGAAGCCTTTGTAGGCAATCAGGAGCAGGAAGCCTCACCGGAGGAAAAACCCAGCGAGAAAGAGATTTTACCCACTGAAGAAGAGGCTTCCGCCTTTCCTTCTAAGGAGGAAGAAACAAAAGAGGTCTCTAGTGAAGAGGCCTCCACAGAGGATATAGCTTGGCCATGGTTATGGTTCATGCGGATCATAAAGAGGTTCTTCCCTTGTTTCCTGAAGCTGTTTTAAAACAAGATGGACAAAAAAAGAATGATTGAGAACGAAATGCGGCCAAACGCATGATAACAAAGTTTCGCGAGGACCACCCCAAACTTAAAGCGATTATCCTTGAAGATGGGCTTGCTTCCAATGGCCCACATATTCGGATACTTCAAGATCAAGGGCTTTCGTTTATTCTAGGCGCAAAGCCCGGGGATCATGGTTACTTATTTGAACAAGCGGATCTTGCCGGAAAAAACGAGAGAAGATTTGAGCATAGGGATACGC
>JSZA02000351.1 GCA_000785145.2 Candidatus Thiomargarita nelsonii | reverse complement strand
ATGTAGATGAACCAGCACGAGGTTCGTGTATTTATTCTCACCTCCTAAGTGTCTTGGGTGAATATGATGTGCTTCAGGCAAGTCTTCGTTGCCAAATCTACATTTGCATACTGGACAAATCCCATCTTGTCTCTTTAGCATTTTCACTTTAGACGGTGTGATGTTGCCATAGCCTTTGGAAAGCCGTCCCGCCCAGTAGGCGGTATCACCGTCATAATATGACCTATCGTAACCAACTTTCGCATAACTCCCCGTTTTTTCTTTGTGCTTGGAATATCCCTTGAGATATTTGACGATTTTTCTGTCTTTACCTTTACCCACTATTTGAGCAAAAGTCCATTTTCTACCATTAACAGTGCAGAAGTATTTGTCTGCTACCCAGCGTTTGCCTTTGTTTGGGTGCTTACGACACGCCCATTGGTATAACCTTTTCCACAGTAAGTGGTCAAGTTTGCTGAATGCCTCGCTCGAATGTACTGTTTTATAGTAGTTAGCCCACCCCGATATTTTGGGTTGGAGTATTCTAATTAACTGCAAGGGAGTTGCTGCTTTTAATTTCCAGATAGTATCGCTTATATCTCTATAATGACCTTTTATCTTTTCTTTAGTTGGTTCAACTCGTAGTACATGCGTTGCTTTAGTCCTTCGTTGTTCAGTGGGGGTGCCATTTAATAACTTTAACTTATAAGTCCCTTTAATCCGATTTTCGTAATGCCTGATGTGATGGCCCAGAAAATCAAAACCCTCAGTCGAATGAACAATTTTGGTTTTTTCTTCAGATAAAGTTAATCCTCTAACTTCAAGCCATTTGCCTATAAATCTATTGGATTCCTCAATAACCTCTTTATCCTCATGGAGTACTACAAAGTCATCGGCATATCTAACCACGTCAATGTGTAGACTGTCTCTAACTTTATAAGATTTCTCTGCCCCCTTATGAACTCTTTCTGGTTCCTTCTGATATTTCTTTACCTCGTTATGAGGTCTTTTCATCTCCTCTCGGGGCTTCTTTATCTTTTTGACTGTCCGTGTGCTGACGGTTGTTGTACCGATTTTCTTTTTCCAACCTTTTAAGGAGCGTAGGTGTTCAATCAGGTCGGTTTCCATTTGGTCCAGGGCTATATTAGCTAAAAGCGGCGATATAGTCCCACCTTGCGGCGTTCCCATATTGGTCTGATTATACTCGGATTTCTCCATATAACCAGCTCTTAACCACCGTTTAACTATTGGTCGGAAGTCGGTGTCCATTTGCGATGCTAACCACTTATGGTCTATGTTATCAAAGAAGCCTTTTATATCAGCGTCCAGAACCCATTTCTGTTTTTTGAGTAGTACCATTGTAATTTTTTCAATTGCGTCATGGCATCCCATGGCTGGTCTGAATCCATAGCTACATGACTCAAATTTTGCCTCATAAAATGGTTCAAGAGCGATTTTTGTGGCCGCCTGCATAGCCCTATCTTTAATGGTTGGAATCCCCAGTGGTCTAAGTTTCCCGTTTGCTTTCGGGATGTATATTCTCTTAGCCGGTTTTGGTCTATATTTGTCCCAACCATTGTGGATTGTATCCAACATCTCTTTGACTAAAGCCATCTTTTTCTTAGGCGTATTGGCTATTACTCTATCTACTCCTGGTGTACGTTTTCCTTTATTTTCCGTTGTTACGGTGCGTACTGCTACTAGCGTTGCATAATACGAGTTTTGCAATAGGTACATTAAGCTTTTTGCTTTGCTGTACCGACCTGATTTTGTAGCTTTATAAATTCTCTTTTGCAAATTGAATACAAGCCGACGCACCTTGCCCCAGACGAGTTTATCCCAATCCCATTTAGCCGTGACTACATCAATACTCTCGTATTGATGGTTGCCAAGGTGAGACACGGGAACCCATTCAGGATTCAAGTGTTGCCAAAGTATATTCATAATTCTAGGGAGTACCTATTCGTTATTATCCACTGGTAATCCAAATGGAATTTGTTCAATTAAATTCATAACACAATTATTCCGAGAGTGAATCGGCATATCCAGTATCCCCCTTAGACGGTTTCAACTGGCGTTGGCTTACCACTCTATCCTACCCGATGCTGTCGCTAAGTGTTTGCACACTCCTCTTGCACTCCGGCAAGTGACATACTGACATCGTTTTTACTCGTTTCTCTTATATGTATATACCTGTGGACTTAGGTTATATTCAATAATCGGATGTGTATC
>JSZA02000355.1 GCA_000785145.2 Candidatus Thiomargarita nelsonii | reverse complement strand
ACCAGGAGACAAAACCAAACCATGCCAAACCCAACAAAAACCAAGAGGATTCTCCTCATATTAACCAGCCTACTCGCATTAGGCTCAGCACTACCCAGTGCAGCCAACCCCGCGATAGACTGGCTCATCACAACCGCCCAAACCAACGGCGCCTACACCACCGAAAACGACATCGCTACCCCCTTCACAGCCACCGCAGAAACCCTACAAACCCTTTACCAACTAAACGAAACATCACAACCCACACTCCCTCCCGCCCTCGAATTTATCCAAACCCAAAGCTTTCCCAGCACAAAAAGGCTCTCCCAAACACTCATACGGAGCGCCCTTGCTGGACAAACACTTGAACCTATCACCAGCCAACTCATCACACGGCTCAACCTCGACGGCGGCATCGGCGATCTCAGCGATTATGACAGCACCATCATAGACACCGCCTGGGCACTCAACGCCCCAATCAATGCCATCGCCGTTAAGGGCAACCATAAAGGATTGCCCCTACAAAAATGGCATATCACGTAGGGGCAATCCCTTGTGGTTGCCCTTAACGGCGATGGCATTGATCCTACCCAGGCTCCCAAATCCTGACCAACTCACAAACAGCCTTGACGCACTACAAAACGCCCAACTAACCAATGGCAGCTGGGACAACGACGTTTACACCACCGCCCTCGCCCTACGCGCCTTTCAAATCACCCACAACCCCGACTTAGCCCAAATCACCGGCACCATTATTGACGGACAAACCGGCTCACCCCTCTCCGGTGTCACCATACAACTCTCAGGCACTGATACCCAAATCACCAACTCACTCGGAGAATTTAACTTTTTAAGTCTGCTAGCCGGCAACTACACCCTACAAATTAGCACCAACCTAACAAGCGAAATCCAACTCAAACCAGGCCAAAACATCAACTTAGGACAAATTCGCCTATTTACCGAAACCACAAACATCCAAGGCACCATCACAGATACCAGCACCCAAACACCACTCCCCGGCGTCGCCATACAAATCACCGGACACAATGACACCATACACACAGACGAACAAGGTGCCTACATCATCACCCAACTCACCCCAGGAGAAGTCATACTACAAGCCACACTCGACGGCTACCTCACCGCCTCAACCACCCTCACCCTCACCGCAGACACCACCCACATCGTCTCACTCACCCTCTCACCCGATCAAGCCATATTAGAAGGCATAATCAGCGATGGCAGTCAACAAAATGTCGTATTAGCCGGAGCAAAAATATATATAGATAGCACACAGCTCGCCCAAACCGACACCAATGGCAAATACCGCATAGAAGGCTTAGCCAGCGGCACACACAACATCAACATTGAACTCCACGGATACGACAGCTTGACAGGTACCATCACAACCCCAAGCAACACAACAATCACCCTAACATCCCAACTCCATCCCACAGGCACCACCCCCACCACCCGACAATGCCAGCATCACCGGCAAAATCATTGACAAAGCCACCCAACTACCCCTTCCCTCCGTCACCATCACAAATGGAACTCAAACCACCACCACTGACACTACCGGACAATTCAACTTAACCAACCTAGCGGCAGGCGAAAACATCCTTTCCTTGAGCCTAACCGGATACCATAACAAAACGCTCACAGTTAACTTATTCCCCTTTAGCCAACTAGCACTCGGAGAAATATTTTTAAAACCAGAAGGGTATAAAACCCCAATAGGCATAAAAGGCATAGTCATGGATGCCAGCACCAACCAAACACTCGCCAACGTCAACATAACAGCCCAAATCGACCAAAACCAACAACAACTAACAACAGCCCCAGATGGCACCTTTGAACTAACAATAGAAATTCAAGAACTCACAGCACAACTCACCTTCACCACTGAAGGATATGCCCCCTATATCTTAGACATACAATTAATAGCCGACGAAATTCTTGACATAGGGCAAATACGATCTCAGCATACCCCGCGTCGAACCCAACAGTTGGGAAGTCCACAACACCTACCGCGTCAACACCATACCAGGTAAATCCGGTACGCCCGATATCACAATAGGCAAACTACGCCTCATAGACAACGGCATAGCTCAACCCCTCACACTACCTCCCATAGCCCCCGGCACCTATCAAGACTTTCAACTAGAAGGCATCACACTTGCCGAACTCAATCAAGAGATTTCTGCCATCGTTGAAGCCATCGAAGAATGTGAT
>JSZA02000357.1 GCA_000785145.2 Candidatus Thiomargarita nelsonii | reverse complement strand
GGATTTCCAATTGAAATAAATTATAAGACGCTAAAGCCTTTTCGCCCTCATTTTGGCTATTTTCCTTGGCTTGTTGCAAAGAATTTTCAGCTTGTTGTCCAGCCAGACTTGAGGATAATAGTGAAGCTTCTTTGATATTGAGCGTACTATAAAGGGGATGAGATTTTGGCAATTGTTCCAATTTAACCAAAAGTGCCTTGATAAGTTTCAAACGATTGGGCAGGATGATCGTTGACTCATCTTTGACTCTTATCGTCTCAGACAAATTGGCTTTTTGGATTTGATCCTCCAATTGAGCCTTCATTTTAGTCATATCTTGCGCCAAGCCTTTTTTCATCAAATAATCAAGCGTATTATAAAAGCGTTGATTATTCCGTAATTCTTCTTCTAAAAAGAAAATAATGGCTTTACCCAATAAGTCGCCAAAACGAAGAAAGGCTAAAAATTCTTTATCTATTTGAGATAAATTCTCAATGATTTCATCAGTGATAGATAAATATTTGTCATCTGACAACATTTGAGCCAAAGCTTGTTCTTTCTCTAGACTCTTTTCTTGGTTGAATTCTAAAGAGAGAGAAATTTTTTCGCCTTGGGCTATAAGCTGTCTCGCTATACTATTTATCTCTAAATTCTGAGCAGCGGCAAAGGGCTCCAGATAAAGGGGCTTTATTTTAGAAGCGAATTCTTTAAAAGTGTTCGCCTCTAAAAATGAGACTTCTCCTAAACCGGCAAGGATGGCTTTGAGGGCTAAACTATAACTGGTTTGATAAGCCTTTTCAATTTCAAAGCTTGAGCCATCAATATATTTTTCGGCGTCTCGTCCAAAATAAATTTTGGACTCCTGAGCCTTTAGGAGTCCAAGATAAGATTTCTCCTCACGTCGAAAGGGCGTCTCGTCCAAAATAAATTTTGGACTCCTGAGCCTTTAGGAGTCCAAGATTTATCTTGGGCGTCTCGTCCAAAATAAATTTTGGACTCCTGAGCCTTTAGGAGTCCAAGATTTATCTTGGGCGTCTCGTCCAAAATAAATTTTGGACTCCTGAGCCTTTAGGAGTCCAAGATTTATCTTGGGCGTCTCGTCCAAAATAAATTTTGGACTCCTATTCACGCGTTTTATCGCCTAAAACTTTCAAACCACTCTCAGTCTCATTAAACTATGCGTTCCAAACTTAACTGAGAAATTTTCCCATGAAACGCATTTTCTTATTATTATGGGAGTTAAAAAAATGAGTGCATTATTGAGACTCGATTCCATTTCTAAAATCTATCGCTTTGGTCAGATAAAGGCTCTGAAAAACATCACTTTAGTCATCAACAAAGGAGAAATGACCGCCTTACAAGGACCATCAGGCAGTGGAAAAAGTACCCTGTTAAACATTTGTGGCTTATTAGATGGCTTCGATGAAGGACATTATCATTTCGATAGCACAGACATCAGTCGCCTGACTAAACAAGCACTTACCTTGCTTATGCGCGAATATCTTGGCTTTGTATTTCAAAGTTTCAACCTAATTCCGGTGATGACTGTATTTGAAAACGTAGAATATCCACTATTGCTGGCTGGTGTCGAAAAACGTCGAGAACGTACCTTGGCACTTTTAGAACAAGTGGGAATAGGCGAATTCGTTAATCATTTACCCGATCAATTATCTGGAGGGCAACAACAACGCGTTGCGATTGCACGAGCCTTGATCAAAAAACCGCCCTTAATCATCGCCGATGAACCCACCGCTAATCTCAATGCCATTAAGTTAAGGATAAATGCCCGCAATCGTGGTATTCGGAGTCCAAGATTTATCTTGGGAGAGCCGATGCCCAAGATAAATCTTGGACTCCTAAATACCTTAACTTAATGGCATTGACCGCTAATCTGGATACTCAGACGGCTCATCATATTATTGATTTGATGCACACACTTGGGCGCGATTCTGGTACCACTTTTTTAATCGCTACTCATGATGATCGCATGGCGGCGCGTTGCTCACGGAGATTACAATTGATTGATGGAGTATTGCAATGAAATGGTTATGGTTTGCATATAAGAATGTCATACGCAATCGTCGCCGCTCTTTGATGACGATAATAATTACAGCGGTGGGCACCGCATCCATTTTAATTTCCAGCGGCTTTGCGCTGTACACTTATGATTCTTTGCGAGAAATGAGTGCCCGCGAATCGGGGCATGTTGTGATTGCTCACTCAAAGTATTTTAATCGGGAAGAAGAATCG
>JSZA02000365.1 GCA_000785145.2 Candidatus Thiomargarita nelsonii | reverse complement strand
GATAAGCGTTTTTACTGATGTTAAGGTAGTCAAAAAACTACCCGAAGCGGATGTCATACTATTAAGACTCGATTCTGAAAATTGGACTCAAAAACAACTGGAGCGATTGCCCGATGGAATTAGAGATAGCGCAACAAAGTACATTTTGATAGAATTTAAGGCGACTGAATCCATTAATAAAAATACCTTTATCCAAGCATCGTGGTATGAATATGCACGCTCACAAAAAATAAACGATGACGAAATTCAAACGTTTGTGATGTGTGCGAAACAGCCACAAAAAGTTAATAGGGAGCAATACGGTTATACGATCCGAGTACAACCCGGTATTTATCAAAGTACAATTATTGCTTATAATCATATCACATTGATATCCCTTAATGAGTTACCTAATGAGCTTCATAATGCTTGGATAACTTGTTTAGCCAGTAAAAAACTCAAAAGACTTAAATCGTTTCAGCTTTTGAAAGAACAAGGATTCAAACGGATACAAAAACCATTTAAAGGTTTTTTACTCGAATTATGGCAACATATCTCAATAAAAGGAGATGATGACATGACACTTGAATTGAGTCAGACAGAAATCAAGGCGATTGGTGATATGTGGGGGGTTCAATATTATTCTCAGGAAGAACTTGATAATCTATTCAACGAACGGTTGAGAGCTTTAAAAGCAGAAGATCGGTTAATGGGCTTGAAACCAGAAGATCGGTTAAGAGACTTATCCTCTGAAGAAATTGAGGCTATCCTTAAACAACGAAAACAACAGAGTTAACTTGAGAATGGTGGGCAAACAAAAAGACGTTTGCCTACTTGGGTTGACAGGCATAAGTAAGAAATTCATTATTTGGATAGAGGGCTCAATATCAATGAAATCGAGTGGACAACGAGTTTTTGGGATTATTACTCTATGAATCCATCTAATCTTAAAGAAATCCTATTTTTTTAATAAATATACTTTGCACTGTCACAAATTGCGCTTTTGGAATGAGGCTCCGCCTCATTCCAAAAAAGTTCAGTTTATGACGGTGCTCAGTATAGGATTTCTATAAGTGTTGGCTACTTTGGAGGTAATGCGATAATTCCAGCATCTGGTAATGGCGCAGCATTGTCTAGCTCGGCTGGTCCCTCCTGAGTTGTGATGTCAGTGTGATTAAGAGATGGCAGCCCATCTATGTTCCCTGTCACGATGCTCTCGGGTGAGATTGTATGCAATTGAACCCAACCACTATTATTCATCCTGACCCAAATTCCATAAAGTGAGCCAAAGTCAATAATAACATCGGCCTGTCCATTATCATCCATATCTCCCGTGGTCATGCTTTCGGGTGATATTGAATGCAACTTAGCCCATTCGTTGTCATTCTTCCTGATCCAAATCCCATAAGGTGAGCCAAAGTCAATAATGACTTCATCCTGTCCATTACCATCCATATCTCCTGTGATCATGCTTTCGGGTGAGACTTTATGCAACTTAGCCCAGTTGTAGTTATTCATCCTGATCCAAATTCCATAAAGTGAGCCAAAGTCAATAATAACATCGGCCTGACCATTACCATCTATATCTCCCGTGGTCATGCTCTCGGGTGACAAAGAATGCAATTGATCCCAGGCGTTGTTATTCATCCATACCCAAATTCCATAAGTCTCGCCAAAGTCAATAATGACTTCATCCTGTCCATTATTATCCATGTCTCCCGTGGTTATGCTTTCGGGTGATATTGTATGCAATTGAAACAAGGCGCTGTTATTCATCCTTACCCAAATTCCATAACTTGAGCCAAAGTCAATAATGATATCATCCTGTCCATTATTATCCATATCTCCCGTGGTTATGCTTTCGGCTGATAAAGTATGCAATTGAACCCAGGCGCTGTTATTCATCCATAGCCAAATTCCACTCAAATCATAACCTGAAGTTCCAAAGTCAATAATGATATCGTCTTGACCACTACCATCAATGTCGCCAATGATCATGCTTATGGGTGATTGGGAGTGAATCTCAGCCCAAGAGTTGTTATTCATTAATACCCAAATACCATATTGTGAGCCAAAGTCAATAACAACATCGTTTGCTATAATATCTTCTTCTTCGGTGGTTTGACTCAAACTGACAGCATAATCAGCATTAGTTTCAAATGCCGGTGGATCAATTGGGTTATGATTGAGATCGTAGTAGTTAGGAGTATTGATGCTAATATCTTTCTGAGCACTGCTGTCCCATACCCGAATGGTC
>JSZA02000347.1 GCA_000785145.2 Candidatus Thiomargarita nelsonii | reverse complement strand
GCCTCGATAATGTCAGCGGCGCAAAATGCGGGGATTACTCGTATGGGGTTTGTTACTGAACCGGAGTAAGTCTTAAAAAAAAATGAATTATATTGCACAAGCGATTAAACCTTTACTGGCATTATTGATTGTATTAGCACTACATGCGCTGGTGTTGTGGCAAGTGGTGCAGCAGCAGCCCCGTGTTGTACAACCGCCAAAACCAATAATGATCAGTCTTATTACCCCACCCAAGCCACCACCACCAGCAGCAGTTAAAGCACTCCCTGTCGCCCCCAAAAAAGAGCCCGTTGCTAAACCAAAACCTAAACGGGTAAAGGTTAAAAAAGTCGCTAACTCACTAAAGGCTATCCATCAAAAAGTGAGTGCCACGCCTCAAGAATCAGCGACAAAAGGTTCAACAGCTGCCCGTTCATCGCGTGGGCAAAGAAAAAATAGCGGCGGCGTAACGAAGAGAGCCTCATACAAAGCCGCTTATTTACACAATTCATATCCACCTTATCCAAGAATTTCAAGGCGTAGAGGCGAAGAAGGAAAGGTTTTGCTACGAGTGAAAGTGACTAAAACCGGCAGAGCCGCAACCGTACAACTGAAAAAATCAAGCGGATTCAAAAGACTGAATAAAGCCGCCTATCAAGCGGTTAAAAAATGGCGTTTTGTTCCTGCCAGAAAAAATGGAAAAACAGTCACCGGTTGGGTTATAGTTCCTATTGTTTTTAAACTGAATTGAAAGGAATAAATGATGGATTTATTAGATAACCCTTATGGGTTAGCAGCGTTTTTAGAACATCTCAATATCATCTCATTGTCTGTTATTTTTATACTACTCATTATGTCGATACTATCGTGGTATCTCATAATCACTAAAGCAATCCAACTGGGAATCACGCACTGGCGATCCAACAAAGTCTTGACATTATTTTGGAGCGATGCTGACTTAATAACACACACGGCAATAAAAAAAGCCAAGGAGCCGTTTTCTCGTTTAGCACTGCAAAGCATTAATGCCAGCTTTCATTATAAAGAACAAGCCGAGAAACAATCGACAACCCTTTGTACCCACAGCGAATTTCTTATGCGTCACCTGCGCCGCGCCCTGAACGAAGAAAGAGCCCAATTAGATTCAGGCTTAACTATTTTAGCGACAGTAGGAAGCACCGCGCCCTTTATTGGATTATTTGGCACAGTATTAGGAATTTATGATGCACTTGTCACAATCAGTGCAAAGGGGAGTGCGGCTTTGAATACGGTGGCAGCCCCAGTGGGAGAGGCTTTGATTATGACAGCACTTGGATTAGCCGTGGCGATACCGGCGGTACTCGCTTATAACGCCTTAGTGCGTGGCAATCGCGCCTTTTTGAACAAACTAGAGGGTTTTGCCCACGATCTCCATACCTATCTGAGTACCGGTGCTCGCATGGAAAGCCGTGTTTATCTGATGAAACCGCAAATTAAGAAAAACGACAAGGATGTTATGCGAACCTAATTTTTAGGTATTTTGGAGTCCAAAGCTTTAGCTTTGGAAACCCACATCCAAAGCTAAAGCTTTGGACTCCAATCTCTCATTTCAAAAAATTATTGATGAAACCGCAAATCAAGAAAAACGACAAGGATGTTATGCGAACCTAATTTTTAGGTATTTTGGAGTCCAAAGCTTTAGCTTTGGAAACCCACATCCAAAGCTAAAGCTTTGGACTCCAATCTCTCATTTCAAAAAATTATTGATGAAACCGCAAATCAAGAAAAACGACAAGGATGTTATGCGAACCTAATTTTTAGGTATTTTGGAGTCCAAAGCTTTAGCTTTGGAAACCCACATCCAAAGCTAAAGCTTTGGACTCCAATCTCTCATTTCAAAAAATTATTGATGAAACCGCAAATCAAGAAAAACGACAAGGATGTTATGCGAACCTAATTTTTAGCAAGCGTAGCCTGGATTGTAGGGTGCGTCCTACGCACCTTTTTGTCAATGTAGATTATGCGTGACAAGATGGTGCGTAGGACGCACCCTGCATACATTTAATCCAGGCTACGCTCGCTGGACGGTGTAGATGAAGTGAGAATTCATCAGCTCAGTGGAGCCCATTTCAGTGTATTTAATAGCCCTTATGTGCAGGACTTCGCCAAACTTTTAGAAATTCAGCGAATGAGATGGGTGTGACCTCCATTTTAGGTAAACTTCCAAAAGATGCCTTGGGATAAATCCCTGGACTCTTAGGGATAAAGTACCCTAAAGGGCACTAAGT
>JSZA02000413.1 GCA_000785145.2 Candidatus Thiomargarita nelsonii | reverse complement strand
GGGGAAGGTTTCTGATACGGCACATATCGATCAGTTGATTTTATCTTTTCGTGGGCTTTTCCAAGATCCAGCCTTCTATGCAAAGGCAATCAATGCCTTTGTCCTGCGATATAATGAAAAACCAAAAGATGGTGGGGGAAGAATGGTAGAGATAGAGGGCTTAAAACTCTCAGAGGGTTCACTTGCAAGTGCGTATTACTCTCATAACGAGAAGCCCGAGTTTAGGGATGCATTATCAGAAAAAGCTAGATGGGTCTTTGAGCCTGCTTGGCAAACACTCGCAAAAGCCATCAATGCCTTTGTTCTTGAATATGAGAAAAACCCAACACCAAAACAGGGTGGGGATAGAACGATAAAGGTAGAGGGCTACGAATTCTCAGAGAAGCAGCTTGCAAATGCGTATCGCAATCATAGAAAAAAATCCGAGTTTATAAAAAAATTATCAGAAGAAGCTAGATGGGGCTTTGAGCCTTTTTGGAAAAAGTCTGCACAAGCCATCAATGCCTTTGTCAAGAGATACGGGGAAAAACCAAAGCAGAACAGCAAAAGGACGATAGAGATAGAGGGCTACGAATTCTCAGAGGGTGTGCTTCTAAATGCGTATTACTCTCATAACGAGAAGCGCGAGTTTAAGGATGCATTATCAGAAGAAGCTAAAGCAGCCTTTACTTTTAAGGGTGAGTCTTTTTGGAAAAAGTCTGCACAAGCCATCAATGCCTTTGTCAAGAGATACGGGAGAAGACCACAGCAGCGTGGTAAAGAGACGATAGAGATAGAGAGCTACAAATTCTCAGAGCCTTCGCTTGCAAATGCGTATCGACATTATTATAAAGATAAAGAGAAGCCCGAGTTTAGAAAAAACTTATCAGCAGAAGCTAAAGAGGCCTTTAAAGCTAAGCCTGCTTGGCAAACACTCGCAAAAGCCATCAATGCCTTTGTCCTGCGATATAATGAAAACCCAAAACCAAAGCAGCGCGGTGACAGGACGATAGAGATAGAGGGCTACGAATTCAAATTCTCAGAGGGTTCGCTTGCAGATGCGTATCGACGTTATAAAGAGGAGCGCGAGTTTAAGGATGCATTATCAGCAGAAGCTAAAGAGGCCTTTAAAGCTAAGCCTGCTTGGCAAACACTCGCAAAAGCCATCAATGCCTTCGTCTTGAAACATGAGGGAAAAAAACCAAAGCAGAACAGCAAAAGGACGATAGAGATAGAGGGCTCCGAATTCTCAGAGAATCAGCTTGCAAGTGCGTATCAAAGTTATAAAGAGAACCCCGAGTTTAGGAAAAAGTTATCAGCAAAAGCTAGATGGGCATTTAAGCCTTTTTGGAAAAAGTCTGCACAAGCCATCAATGCCTTCGTCCTACAATATAATAGAAGACCAAAGAGGACGGGCAAAGAGACGATAGAGATAGAGGGCTCCGAATTCTCAGAGCTTTCGCTTGAAAATTCGTATCAACGTAATAACGAGAAGCCCGAGTTTAGGAAAAAGTTATCAGAAGAAGCTAAGAAATTATTTAGAAGCAGAAGCCGGGGAAAAATATCTTGCAAAGCATTAACTCAGTAATATGAGGCAATAAGAGCTACCTATCATCAACCTAGCTCTTTGATGTCCGAAAAACCTCTAGATTAAGCATGCCTTGCCTGTTTTAGCAAGGTATGCGTTACTCTAAACAACTGCAAGAGAGTCCTGTTCATGTTTTAATCATACCGTATAGCCTTTTTGCAAGGCAGCAAGGAGCTTCAAGTATCTCTTTTTCTTCTCAACAAGTTCCTTTTTTTTCCTTAAAAGCTCCCTCTCTCTTGTCTATTGTAAAAACCAGCGGGAGTTGCTGGATGAACAGCGACTAAAACGCACTGTTTTTTTTGATTTTTACCTGCTTTATCTATTGATATTATTAGCCTATTATGTTATAATTGGCCTTATTCTATTAAGAATGTAAAGAGAGCGGTGCGGGTGCCATCCTTGGTTAAAGTATTGTAATGATAGCGTTAACTATTTCTTACAGTTTTTAGGTGGAGTTTTACAACCTCATCCTTTTTTAGCCATCTTCTCACCTCCTTTCTCGATGCTACCAGCACCGCCACAGATCGGCACTCACTAACACAAGATCAAAGGCAAAAATGGATGACACCCGCAAAATCAATAATAATGTGATTCTTCTAACTAGCTAAATGTTATTTAATTTATTCGCAACAAACGGCTATATAAATATATATACCTACTTTTATTCCTGGACTATTTACGGAT
>JSZA02000346.1 GCA_000785145.2 Candidatus Thiomargarita nelsonii | reverse complement strand
TCCAAAATACCGCCATGTTAAAATATTTTTGTTGAACTACAGTGAGCCATCCATTAGTCGCTCCGGTATTTTAAACTTTTAAAGCCCGGTAGGGTGGCTCTCAGAGCCCAAGACCAACCTACGGCACTTGTCAACTCATTCAATGGAGATTGTATGCCATGGATATACCGAAACTCAAATTACTCCAAGCCCTAGAAGAGTGCAATAAACACATCAAGAGAATGTTGTACGCTTACCACAAGATGGCTACATTTTTGCCGCTTGATACCACAAAATATGATGATTTAACAGAGGAACAGGTAGAGAATATTGATCAGTTCATCTTTAGATTTTCAAAGCTCCAAGATGCCATGGGCGAGAGATTGTTCAGAGGAGTGTTAATCTGTTCAGGGGAAGAGGTTAAAAATAAGCCATTTCTTGATTTACTTAATAGACTTGAGCAATTGGGTGCTATTAAATTAAAAATAAAGAAGAATGGCTCTTGTTAAGAAAGTTGAGAAACGATCTTTCGCACCTCAATGAGAGTGAAACCAATGCGTTAAATATCAATATAGTTTATGGAAACACTCAAAAATTGTATGAGATATTTACGCAAGTTAAAATGTATGTTAATGACAACTTGTTCGCTCTCAACACAACAGATGATTTTGTGTTAGAAACCACACCTTTTGAAAAATGCGTCTAACTCAACAAGAAATACAGATCATTAAAACTTCGGTCCATGAAGTGATGGGAGAAAATGCCAGAGTCTGGCTGTTCGGTTCCAGAGTGGATGATAGCAAACGTGGAGGCGATATCGATTTATTTGTCGAAGCCGATTTGTACGAACCAAGGGATCGGGTGCTAAAAACAGCACAATTATGGGTTAAATTGCAATTGCGGCTGGGAGAACAACGGATTGATATTATTCTTGCAGCCACTCAATTTGAGAAACCGAAGTTAATTGAGCAAGTGGCAAGGAAAACCGGGAGGCGGCTGTAGGAGAGACCAAAACCCCGCAGGAGCAATCCCTTGTGGTTGCCCTCCTTGAAATAAAATAATAGGAAAATTGTAGGGGCAATGCCCTAGTGGTTGCCCGTGGCGCGTGACATGAAAATTCTCATCCAAGCCCTAAATTACCCACCAGAATTCATCAGCACCGGCAAATATACGGGCGAAATGGCAGAATGGTTAGCAGCGCGAGGGCATGAAGTGAGTGTGATTACGACACCACCCTATTATCCCCGATGGCAAGTATGGCAAGAATATTCTGCTTTTGCTTATGCGCGTGAAACCATCCAAAACGTCAAAGTGATACGTTGCCCTCTGTGGGTGCCAACTAAGCCTTCTGGTTTAAAGCGCATTTTGCACTTATTATCATTCGTGGTGTGGGTACATTGGCGTCGTGTTTTGGCAAACCGACGGGGGTTTGGACCCCGCAGGTTAATTTTTCGTCGAATTTACAACGACCTGCGAGGTATGGGTTGACTGAGGTCTTATTTTTAGGGGTTTATCATACTGGCATTGCTCTATTCGCCGCGCCTTGGGTACGCTTAGTCTCGCTACAATCCTGAAAACACCTTTTTATTTCCTAATTGGGTTGATACGCACACGATTTTTCCGCTTGACAGAATGGGCACCACATTAGGTGCCCATTTGAGTTTGTCTCCCGACCATTTTGTAGCCTTATATTCTATCATTTTTGTTCTCTGTGGAGATGGCGCGGAGCGGGAAAATTTGATGAATCAAGCGCATTCACTCAAAAATATCAAATTTATGCCATTGCAACCGATTGAAAAATTTAATGAATTACTTAATATGGCCAACGTTCATCTGTTACCGCAGCGCGAAGATGCCGCCTCACTTGTTATGCCCTCTAAACTGGGGGGCATGTTAGCCAGTGGTTGTCCCATTTTGGCGACGGTCGGGGACACAAGTTGCCCAGACGGTTGAACTGGCGGGTTTAGTCGTGCCACCGGGAGACGTTGGTGCTTTTGTAGATGCCTTGTTGTTTATGGCATCCAATCAAGAACAGTGTCACGAATGGGGCAAGCGGGCGCGGGAGATTGCGGTTCAAGAATGGGATAAGGAACAGATATTGTTGAAATTTGAACAAGAATTAGTGAAGGGAATGATATACTATCACGCTTGAGCCGCAAGTCCAACCTATTATGTTATCATTACATTTTAAAATTTGACTTTAAAGAGAATACCATGAAAGAAGTTGCTTCGTTACGTTATGATGTCATTTTTAAAAAGGCTTTCGGTGATCCAGAGATTTTCACCG
>JSZA02000349.1 GCA_000785145.2 Candidatus Thiomargarita nelsonii | reverse complement strand
CTTAGGCTTTGAATGCCAAAGGTTGTATTTTTTATTTGGATTTGAGAAAATACACATCAACTTAATTGACAATGAAATTATTAACAAAATTATGACTAAAAAAACGCACGAAAAACACGCCGAGACAGATTCAACGCAATACTTACTAGAAGCCTATAATAATCTTAAATTTTGCCCAGAAGCTGGGGATTCACTTCAATTTGTCGATGGAAAATATCAAATAACCTTGACTCCAGAAAGAACAAAAATACTTAATTTACATGCCAAGGAGTTGGCAAAAAAGGCAAAAGCGAGAAAAAAAGAAGAGTTGGTTGAGGCTAACGACAAGAAATTTGAAAAGGATTGAGGAATTTGCTAACCCGATTTTAAATCGAAGTAAAAGCATGTTATATTAATGCCTAACCAGAAAGCCCCTTCGCGCTCACTAATTATCGTTTTTCTTAGCCAGATGACATAATCAGTGAGCAAATTTTTACGGTGATAAGGACTTAAAATACAGCAATATAGCTAGATTTTATCTCCGATTAGGTGAAACAAATTATATCTGATCAGATGCGATAATTCAAGCTTTATTAAACTAACGATAATTTACTGTAATTTTAAAGACTTATCACCCAATCTTTTGTGGTGATAACAGTGAACAATGACTCACATCAAGCAAAATTAGTAATTTATTCGCCAGTAAATCAGTACCACAAGCCAGAACTGGCAACAAAAAGACTTGTGATAAACGCCGAAGGCGAGCGCAAAAAAATTAACTATAAAAAGATAACGCTTGGCTTTATCTCAATCCAACAATTCTCAACTTTTGACGAATTTTCAAGCCTATTAACCGAACTTGAGTCCAATTCCCACGCCTTTATACTACGCGGCTCATTGCGTGACGGGGTTGATCTAAGTAAACCATACCCGCGCCGTAAGTTATTAGAAAAATACGAGGCATTAGGTCAAGGTGCAAGTGTTGCGTTTAAAGAGAGCCAAGAAAGATGGCTTGGCTTTGACATTGACAAATTGCCACTGGCAAAATTAGGCATTGACAAGCCGATTGAGCAAGTGGATATACAAGCAACAATCCGGCTCGTGATTGACACTTACGCGCCAGAATTGGCTAATGTCTCATGCCACTATCAACTATCCAGTTCGTGTGGCTGGATTGACTCGACAAGCCTAAGCTGCCATTTATTTTTTGTCCTATCTAAACTCTTATCTAATCCCCAAGCCAAAGATTTAATAAAAGCGATCAACGAACGCGCTGGCTTTGAAATATTCGACACATCATTATATCAAGCTGTACAACCACACTTCACCGCCGCGCCCCTAATCCAAGCCCCTGCAATTGATCCCATAGCTGGCAAGCGATCTGGAGTTATCCGTTACGACAACGATTATCTGGACTTGGACATTGACAAGCTGCTACTCGATAGACCAATTGAGGAAAATCAAGCTAAACCAAGCAAGCAAGCAAAGCCAAAGGCACAATCCAAAAGTGCTAAGCCACTTTACAAGCCAACACACAAAAACTTTGCCACGCTGGACGAATGGATAAAACACTTTGAAAGTGTTGAGAATTTGCACAATGAATTCAGAACATTCTCAAACTGGATATATGCTCAAAAATTTTTCGGCTTGACTAAAGCTGAAGAAAAGCGAGTTTTTAGTGCCTTGAAGAAATCACCCCGCATAAAAAGGGAACCGAGCCGCTTAGATAGATTCCTCAACGACGGCGAATACCGTGATTTGATGGATAGCGCGAGGGAGAGGCAACTCCTTGCACGAAGGGAACGCTACAAAGCCAAGGCTTTACAAATAGACATATCAGAAGCGGCTCAATGGATCAACTGGGATTTTGAAAATGAAATCAAACCTTTGCTGGGCAAAAGAAAAATCCTCTTATGTGACGCGCCGATGGGCACAGGCAAGACAACATGGGCTAAACGTACTTTTTTTAGTGGGATAAAAGCTTTATATTCCCGTTTTAACACAAGCATTGTCATAACGTCGCTCCGTTTTTTAGCTAAACTTTGGAGTAACGATGTCAAAGTGCTTGAGGATTATGAGGATGTCAAAAAGCAATCAGTCCAAACAAAGCAAGACCAGCTTTTCAACTTATCGGTATGCTTGAACTCCATTATAAATGAGGGGATTAGTCCCTATTTACCAGAATCACCGATTTTGATAATTGACGAATGCGAGGCCACTTTTGAGGCCATATTTTCAGGCACGATCAAACCCAAACAGCGGCAACAAGTTCTTGATCAACTCCAAGTGATCATTAATGACGCTAAATTAAT
>JSZA02000350.1 GCA_000785145.2 Candidatus Thiomargarita nelsonii | reverse complement strand
GTTATAATTTCAATTTGAAATATTGAAATTCACCATTTTATGGTGTCTACTTAGGCATCAACAACGGAGATATTGAAATTTGAGTGAAATCATGGCTAACAGAAAAGACCCCGATATGTTGGATGAATACGATTTTTCAAACGGCGTGAGAGGAAAATACGCACAGCAATATAGAGAAGGAACAAACATCGTTCGTCTAGATGATGATGTAGTGGCTATGTTCCCCAGCTCAGAAAAAGTCAATGAGGCTTTACGTTCTTTAGGGGAGTTTATCCAGCATCATGCAAATATTAGCCTAACAAAGGGAGAAAGTAGACGCTCGTCAACTCGCGCCGTTTAGCCCGGAAATTTTCAGCTATAAAAGGAGTCCAAGATTTATCTTGGACATAGGCTCGTCCAAAATAAATTTTGGACTCCTTTTTACTCAAATAAATATGTCAACCAAAATTTTACGCAAAGGCATTTCTACCCTACTCAACAGCACAATGCCATTAAGTTAAGCTTTTTTTGTAGGGTGGGTAGAAACCCACCATTGTTATAAATTTCAAATGTTTGGTGGGTTGGGCGTCCCATAACGATGTTGCGCGGGCAACCACAAGGGATTGCCCCTACCCACCCTACAATATCTCTTAACTTAATGGCATTGACTCAACAGCAGCATCATAGAAATCCTCTCTGATATGTCGGGTACCATATTGGGTGCTGGGGGAATGGGGTGTGTCTTTTTGGTGCAAAACCGTTTAAAGAAAGAATCAGTCGTTATCAAGTGTTTTTGGGAAATGCGGCTGGGTTCACCGGATGCCCTGTTCAAAGAAGCCTTTTTGATGGCGGAAATTGCGGGCAAATATGTACCACAACCACTTGACTGTGGTTTTGTTGATTTAGTAAAGCAAAAGCGCGGCTACTTTATCTCCGAACACATAAAAGGGGCAATAGATGGCGAAAAGTGGTTAGTTGATCACGGCAAATTGGATGTGCAAAGCGGTATTGCGGTGGGTTTACTGTTAATTCATGTTACGCACTGAACTTCCAAGGATAAGTCAAAATCAACTACAAGGATTGTATTTAAAAATGGATAAGTCAAAACAGAAGAGATATAAAGCCGCATTGTTTTGATTTTGATTTATCCTTTATTAAATACAATCCGTGTAGTTATTGGTTTTGACTTTTGGAAGTTCAGTGCGTAAGATTAGCTGTTAATTCTAAAATGACTTTGTTACTGTTAATTCTGATTCAGACAATTTAACCTATTTCTTGCGTTATAGTTTATTTATTTGATTTAAGCTGTATTTCATTATAAATTCTCTTTATTATGGATAATTCTTTTAGATTTAAAGGCATCACGTTTTTATGGAATGTTCAAAAGGCACAAATAAACATTCAGAAACATGGGGTTAGTTTTGAGCAGGCTTGTGAAGTATTTTTCGATCCGTTTATTCGGGTTGTCGATGCCAGTACAGAAGATGAAGCACGAGATGCTGTGATTGGTGTCAACTCAAATGGAAAACATCTTTTTGTGGTTCATATCCAACTAGAAGAAGATTGTTTCCGAATTATCTCAGCTCGTCCAGTGACTAAAAAAGAACGGTACTATTATGAAAACTACTGAATTGAATGAAAGGCTTAGAAAAGATCGTCCACTAATGGCAATAACAGTGCGTATGCCAGAAGATGTCGTCCAGGACTTAAAGCGAGTTGCTCCCGCGTTTGGATTTTCTAGCGATGATGCATTGATTCGACACTATATTGGTCAAGGTTTGCGGATTGACTTAGAACGCTTAAACTATCTGCCTACACAAACTCTCATTGAAAGTTTAAAACGTCAAGGCGTTCCGAACCTTGTGATTGATAAAGCCATTGAGGAAACTGAACAACAAGCGTTTTCAGCACTCTCTTGAGCGATACCTGACCAAAATATATCGTTTCCACGCAGATGATGAGAGCCAGTGAAGAAAGCGATTCTCATGAACTAAATTCACACATAACAAAGATAGGGTTTTGATTTAGATATTTAAAAAACAAGAGCCACGATAAACCGCTGGGTTATTTCTAAAAAAATCCTTGGTTAATTGATGAATTATAAAGCCGTTAAATCAGCTTCGGTGCGCCCAGTTGTTTCAGCAACAATAGCCGGCTCGATACCCTTGGCTAACATATTGCGAGCGATTTCTTGTTTTTCAGCAAATCGCCCTTTTTTCTCGCCTTTATCATAAGCAGCCTGACGCTTATCCTGATCCGCTCGCTCACGCATTTCCCAGTATTCCATCACCTCAAGTTCTTGTTTTGTCCAA
>JSZA02000356.1 GCA_000785145.2 Candidatus Thiomargarita nelsonii | reverse complement strand
CTCGCTGACAAACAGGTGCGTAGGACGCACCCTACACTCGCTGACAAACAGGTGCGTAGGACGCACCCTACACTCGCTACACTGACAAACAGGTGGATACGCAGAGCTTAATCCACCCTACATGTATGGATTTGGGCGGTACGATACAGACTTTCATTATGCCTGCTATCTTTCTGAACTTGCCGTTCATAAAAAAAATAAAATAAGCCTGTAGGGTGGATTAAGCGGTAGCGTATCCACCAAAACTTACTAAAGTTTCTCGCATAAAAATACGTGGCAATTGAAAAAAAGGAGTATCCGCTTGAGTGTTTCCTTGCGTAACAGTACAAGCATAATCGAAGCCTATTTTTTTAACCACACCACTGATGTGCTGATTATATCGTCCATCTGGATAGCAAAAAGATTTACTCGTTGCGCCACGAAATTTTTCCACTAATTGATAACTTTCTCTTAATTCTGTTTGTAATTCTGATTCAGAAAGTTCTGTTAATCTTTGATGAGTTGCACCATGCCCGCCAATTTCGTGTCCCTGTTTTGTGAGTTGACTCAGCTCGGATTGAGATAAATATAATTGTTGTGGTGTGGGAAGCTTTGAAACTTGTAATATTTCCGTCAATTGTTGCAAGAGATTATTGCGTTGTGTTGCCTGTTGTAAAGATTCCTTCACAGCGCCTTTTACCCACCATTCAAGGTTGCCATCAATATCCATAGTATTTCCTTCTAAACGAATACCATGACGCTTTTGTGCGCGGTGCAATAAAGCATAGTAATGATCAATAAAAATGAGTGAATTGCTATGTGCGAGATGACGGGCAACTGGAAATAACGTCAAAGGATAATCACTAATCTGATGTTCTAAAACATCCCGATATCCATCATCAAACGTGATGGCACAAAGGGTTTGGGATGGCATCCCTTGTAATAGTGCCATGCCCTGACTTAACGTGACAAATTTTACCCGTTTTGATAATGCTTGAATTTGAGCATGAAATGTTTGTGGCGTGACAGCAGTACCACGAGTAAAATAGCAAGCCGTATCTGGATTACGCTCACAAACTCGGTGATACATTAGGATGATTAGCTTATTCAAGGCAATAATGTGAAAATCTTGGGTTGTGGAGAAACTTCTTGCAAATTGACTTTCGCACAAAGACTGAAATCTTGTCGTCGAATCATAAAAATGGCGGTTTCAGTTGGCTCAGTTGCCCTGTCGCACCAACGGACAATCTTACGTTCATAAATACGAGTCAGCGCAACGATAAAATAGTCTTCAGTCACCAATAACCCGCGACACCAACCACTGACTCCAAAACGATCAAATAATTCTAATTGCATTAAGCGTTTATTTGTAACGCCGCTTGCATCCACAGCATAAGCCAACAAATAGCCATTCGTCGTTGTCAGCCAAAAACAGTGCTCTTGAACAAAACCATCATGAGGATAACCCGGTAAATCATCAATCACTATACGCCAAGTTTGCACATCTTGAACACTGCAATCACGAAAACGAGTGACTAGCAATTGTTGTCCACAAAAACTCAAATGATTAGGATGAATGGAATCCTTGACACGACGGCGATGAAAAGGCAACTCAGTTTCAAGCGAATTTTGGTAATAACTATCAGTTGATGACGCATGCAATTCTGTTTGTCGTTGATGCCCTAACCAAGCTGGAATCAAATCATAAGCTCCCAAATAATCACCATTCATCTGATAACAATCAATCCGATCTAACCCCGTATTCGCAATATACAAATGTTCGTTAGCAATAGCAAGATGATGCAAATCATTCATATCAGGGCGGTGCAAAATATCCGTGACACACCAATGGTTTGGATTGACGCGAAACACGGCAGCGTATCCACAGACTAATAAATCCGAGGCGCCCGGATTACCTATCCAAGCGGCACCGGTAAAACCCTTACCAGACACTTGCAAATGGGAGGGAGGTAGATAATCTAACACGATTTCCCAAGTTTCTTGTAATAAATCAATTAACACCAATTGCCCGTGTTCTCGGCTAAAATCACCTAAAGTTGCTAATATTTTCATGAAGATTTATTAATCCATCCACTATCAATATTCCCCGGCTCTTTTCTTGGTTGTTCCAACAACTTTAACGCCGCTTGTATCGCCTCATCTGGCGTTTTGGCTGAAATAATGGGTTGATTATGACGTTCATCTAATACTTGCCCCGATAATTTTTCTCCCCAGCCGTCAATGTCGCTCAGCCCAATAATCGGTTTGCCTAATTGCCATGCCAAGGCAATTTCACTCAGGGTGCCTGAACCG
>JSZA02000352.1 GCA_000785145.2 Candidatus Thiomargarita nelsonii | reverse complement strand
TGAGCTCTGACATCCCCACAAGAGTATGCTGAATACTGCTCGTTTCTACAAATAACTGTTTTTTTTGTTGCCCATAAATAAATATGATGGTTTATTGAGTGTATATAAGCCCGTGTATTAGAAACCATCGTTATTCGAGAACCTGCATAGAGCTTGCTAACCATTAAATCTTATGGTTCTAAGCACCAACCAACAATATTATTGGTATTATCATGATTTCATTGCTATCATTAATTGCACCAGCGGCTCGGTGTTCAATTTCGTGACGTTTCTTATGTTTTATTAAATTCGCGTAAAATCGCCCACCGTTCGCGAGGTGAGATACATCCAGTTCATTCCGAATTTGAACGCGCTAATACCGCACTTTCTTTGTTAGATTCCAAAATCTTGATAATATCTGCGATTGGTAAAGACAATTTTTTTTCCCAGTCCAGTCACCGTTTCTTTCACGATAGCGTTTCAATTAAATCAGTTTTTTTTGCAAAACTTCGTGGTGAGCGGAGCGAGTGAAAGTTCAAGAATATAAGGTAAAACTTGTCTCTGTCAAAAAAAACCAAAGACATCCACAATTTGGTAGTGCAAAGGGATTAATCACAATGGCTGATGATTTCGACGCGCCACTTGAAAATTTCAAGGAGTATATGCCATGAGTGTACTTATCGACACTCACACATTACTCATCTCCATAAGTTTCACTTAGGAGTTGATCAGAAATATCAACGTCATTCTCATTTATCCAGTTGTCTCCACGATGCTCCCAAATTGAAATAATACCTAATAATGATAAAGGATCACCCGCGACAAATTCATGCAGGTGTTTTTTTGCCCACCAATGACCAACTTCTGTCTGGGGAACTTCTACTTCTTCATCGAACTCTGGAGGATAAATCCCTAACTCATATCCCATTTCCTTTAATGTGATTAGGGCGGGATTATGAGTGTTCATCGCGTCAACCATTCTAAAATTGCTGCTTGTCATCAATCATCTTTAACTTTTTTCTTTGGGTGGGCGCTAATAATGTCAAAAGCATCGTCTGGTGTTATTGTTATTATAGTACCACTTTCAACTAAACGATTGAGTTCCTCAATACTCACTTTCTGAACTGTTTTCCCCAAAAATTCAGCGCCTCTGGAATTATGAGTCCCCGCTGCGAGTGATGTTGAAAATGAAACGAAATGGTTGCCAGTTTTCTTTTGTATTTATTAATACTATAAAAACTTTAAGTTATAGCAGTTTGCAAATCCTGGAACGTAATAAAGTTAATCGCATGGAGCGACGAAAGTTTTTTCTTAAAAAAAAAAGACAAGCCTTATGTTTGTGGTAAAATGAGACATCCATCTTTTAGGAGAGAACAATGAAAACATTTAACACCGCTGGACCTTGTATTCCCGTTGATCATTACATGGTACCAACTACCCCTCAATTTGAAAAGTTCAAAAAACTCATTGATAATAAACGCTATTTCATCTTACATGCCCCCCGTCAAACCGGCAAAACCACCTTAATGTTGCAATTGATGAAGAATTTGAATGAGGAGGAAAAGTATATTGCCTTATATGTCAATATAGAAGCGGCTCAACCTTTAAGAAATAAAATCGAAGCCGTTAATAAAGTCATTATGAGCCGCATTGAGTTGATGGCAGAAATATATTTACCCAAAGAATACCACCCTTCTGAACGGTGTTTTGCAGTTCGTTCAATGAATGAAGGTTTACAAGCCTTTTTATCTCGCTGGTGTATGGAGTTACCAAAACCCCTAGTCGTCTTAATGGACGAAGTAGATGCCTTGATTGGAGATGGACTACTTTCAGTCTTGCGTCAATTACGCTCTGGTTATAGTCAACGTCCCAATGCTTTCCCTCATGCCTTATGTTTAATCGGTTTACGCGACATCCGTGATTATCGGATTTACTCAGATGCCTCAAATCGTCATATTCTGGGCGGTTCTGCATTTAACATTAAAGAGAAATCCATTCGACTAGAGGATTTCACTTATGAACAAATTAAAGATTTATATGCTCAGCATACCACAGACACTGGGCAAACCTTTACTCATCCCGCAATACAACAAATTGATCACTTAACTCGCGGACAACCTTGGTTAGTCAACGCTTTGGGGCGGGAATTGTGTTTTGATGAACAAGCCATTGATTGGAAAGATAAAGTGACTAAAGCAGATGTCGATAACGCCGCTGAAATTTTAATTCAGCGACGGGATGTGCATTTGGATCAATTGGCGGATAAGTTGACTGAGCCGAGAGTGGCAAGGATTATTGAAAGCATTTTAGTCGGTGAAGAGAATGTGGAAG
>JSZA02000353.1 GCA_000785145.2 Candidatus Thiomargarita nelsonii | reverse complement strand
CTAGCAGATGGAATTCGCTTATATATTACCTATGGTATCCCCATCGTAGTAGTGCTAGATGCCAATGGATACGCCACCATTGTACCAATCTTGCGGACACAATACCCCCAAATTGAAGGGATCATCGTATGTGACAATGACGCTCACAAATACCACAAAATGGACAATGTTGGGATACTCAAAGGTATTAATGCCGCGCAAAAATCGAATTTTAAAATTATTATCCCCCAATATAGCTTAAACAGCGCAGAAAAAAAGCCCACAGACGTGTGCGACTTGTACGCCCTTTATGGAGAAAATGCCGTACAAGCCTTGTTGGATTCTGCAATTGAGCCGCTCACTGGTTTTGCCTGGCAATGTACCAAACTAAATTATATAGGCTTGCGTGACAGCAAAATCACCAAACCCTTATACCAAAGCGTGCTGGAACTATGCATTAGTGGGGCAAAGCAAACACCACTACGTGCGCTGGCGGATGTAGAAAAAGAAATTTTTGAAACAATCAAGAAACAACACCCGAGACTGAGCGATTATGCGGCTTATAATGAAACCAAATTAATAAAATATGCCCATAAAATCCTTCATCAGCAATATAACAAACTTATCCAAAAATCTATCATCGCGCAGGATTCGCTACCAGATGATGTACAAATCGTTTCGTTTGATTTGCAGCACATTGATAACAAATTGCGGATACCCCCCAAAATTAATGAACAAATTATCAACGCCCAAACGGGATTACATATCCTTATGTCCCCCAAAGACACAGGCAAAACCTTCTCCATTATAAAACCTGCCGTCAAACTCGCCCGCCAAAACCTTGACTTTCCCGTAGGAGTAACGCCCTATATCGTATTAAGCCGTGATGTATCGAGCAAATGTGATAGCACAAATTATCAAGACATCGCTCACATTGCCGACGCTGAAAAAGCCGACTCGCTCGCAGTAACTATCAACTCATTAACCCATCCCCGCCTTGCTCCGCTGATTAATAAAAGCAATTTTTTCTATGCTGATGAAATAGACGCTGTTTATGATGCTTGCACCATTGGTACAGTAAAAAAAGAAAAACGCAAGCCACTTTTCGATTTTTTACAAAAAAAGCTAGGAACAAAAAAGGCAATCGTCACGGGAGCCGATATTGATAAGCTTTGTTTGCAATTTCTCTTAAAAACCCGTCCCCACGATGAAATCACAATATATATCGCCAAACCTGCTCGTACTCTGGCAGAAAAAACCTTATATTTATATGAAAATAGCAACACACTGCGGGCGACTTTACATCAAGCATTGCAAAATGGAGACAAATGTATTTTTTGCTCCGATAGCGTCTCCAAAGTAGAACAAACCCAAAAATTTGCAGAAAAGGTAGGTAAAAAAGGGCAAGCAATTACCAAAAAAAATTCGGGTGCTTCGCTAACACAAGACTTCACTGCGAATATCAATGACAGAGTACAAGAAATCGACTTTTTTTTCTTCAGCCCCTCAGTTGCCAAAGGATTTAGTATTGATACACCCCACTTTCAAAAAACATTTGGACAATACAATGGAGAAGCAGACACTTTTTCGTTCGAGCAAATGCTTTTTCGTGGGCGAAACGTCAATGAAATTCATATAGCCGCCTGTAATCGCACAAACAATATTCAGCACCAAAAATTTGAGCAAGACTTAAAAGAAGCTCGAAATGAAGCATTTCTCAGTGTACAAAAAACGGCTGAAATTCTCACCAACAATCAGTTTGAAATTGGTATCAAATTGCCCCAATCCGCATTCGAATTTAGTGATTTTGATCAACTCCGCATTGCTACCTTAAAAATACAAAAGTATGAGCGCGACGCAAACCTCCTCATCCGCCGACTCATCGCGCAAGGCATGGAAATCAAATATGTATCGTTTGATAAGCAAGAAAAAGCCAAAGCCAAAGTAGAGATGCGGGTTCTAAAGCAAGAAGTCAACCAAGCCGAAATTGATAAGATTACACAAGCTAATCAAGAACTTATGCAAACAAGTCACGAAGAAATAAAAGCCATTGTTCGTCAATCGTTGCAAAACCCATACACACCACTCACGCCTTTGGAGCAAGCTGCCTTGTTACGAATACGCTATAACACGGACAGCGTGGACTCAGCACTTATTCAACACGATAAAAACGATGGATATTATGCGTCTTTGCGATTAGAAAAAACTTTATCAACGCGGGAGCAAGCAATACAACTCGACTATTGGGAGATTAATAATCTACCCCCCAGCCTGATGGAACACCATCGTATCCATCAAACTTTTAATGCTTTATTACTTTTGGGATTAAAACTCGACTTTGACAAAGAGTACCAGCCAATAAAACCA
>JSZA02000344.1 GCA_000785145.2 Candidatus Thiomargarita nelsonii | reverse complement strand
AATTGTTCACAGTTTAAAAAAAAAGCTTGTCCAAATTTTTTGAAAGTCTCTATATATAACATATAAAAGAGTCTGGCTCCAAAATAAAAAGCGTTTTGAATCGGTTTTGACTTATCCCTTTTTTAATGCAATCCGTGTAGTTTTGTTGTGACTTATAGAATTTTTTTGCTAGTTGAAAAAGCCATCAAAAATAAAAAAAACGAATTAAAGGTATTTGTTTTTAATTATTTATTTTGTTACTTCGTTTCGTTTAATTTTTAAATTAATTGTGCTAATATTTGAATATACTATAATCAAACCTGATATGAGAGAGATTACTAATAATCTCTCTAGTGTCAATCCGTTGTAGTAATTTCTGCTTGCAAACTCCAGCACAATTTCGGTATAATCGCCCCGAAATCTGTTTTGACTTATCCATTCTTAAATGCAATCTGTGTAGTTTTGTTTTTTTTATGAGGAAAATTTTTTATTATGCCAAAGAAAAGCTTTTTATTATTAATATTGATTTTAGCATCCCCACTCGCTCAGGCTACTATTTATTGTGCGGATGTTACTGAAATTCCTTCGGCGGAGTGTGAAGTTCTTGTGACTTTGTATAATAGTACGGGTGGTGATAGTTGGGACACTAGTACCGGGTGGCTTGAGGATAATGAGCCTTGTGGTTGGTATGGGGTGACGTGTGGTAATGGGCATGTATCGGAGATCGATATGTATTCCAACCAACTCACCGGAACTATCCCACCGGAGTTAGGTAATTTGAGCAATTTGACAAGGCTCTCTCTGAGTGGAAACGAACTCACCGGAACTATCCCACCGGAGTTAGGTAATTTGAGCAATTTGACAGTTCTCATTCTGTATAACAACCAACTCACCGGAACTATCCCACCGGAGTTAGGTAATTTGAGCAATTTGACAGTTCTCTGGCTGGGTGCCAACCAACTCACCGGCACTATCCCACCGGAGTTAGGTAATTTGAGCAATTTGACAGATCTCCATCTGAATGACAACCAACTCACCGGAACTATCCCACCGGAGTTAGGTAATTTGAGCAATTTAATATATCTCAATCTGCATTTCAACGAACTCACCGGAACTATCCCACCGGAGTTAGGTAATTTGAGCAATTTGACATTTCTCTGGCTGAATGACAACCAACTCACCGGAACTATCCCACCGGAGTTAGGTAATTTGAGCAATTTGACATATCTTTATCTGTTTTCCAACCAACTCACCGGAACTATCCCACCGAAGTTAGGTAATTTGAGCAATTTGAGAGATATCTGGCTGTATGACAACCAACTCACCGGAACTATCCCACCGGAGTTAGGTAATTTGAGCAATTTGACATATCTCTGGCTGAATGACAACCAACTCACCGGAACTATCCCACCGGAGTTAGGTAATTTGAGTAATTTGACAGTTCTTTATCTGTATTCCAACCAACTATGCGGAAAAATCCCATCCGAGTTAATGAATTTGACAAATCTGTATTCACAGTCAAATGGTTTAAGATTACAAAACAACAACCTAATCAACACAGACACAGAATATAACGCCAACTTCGTCACATGGCTTAACCAAAAAAACCAGGATTGGCATACACAAATCTTTCCCTCCTACTACTGTAGCACTTTACAATTTTCAGCGACTAACTATAATGTCAATGAAGAAGACGGCTCAGTCACTATTACCGTCACTCGCTCAGGAAATGATCAAAATGCAGTGTCAGTAGATTACGCCACCAGCGACGACACCGCCACTGCCCCCGACGACTACACCCAAACATCAGACACATTGAATTGGACTGGTGACGATGATGACAAGACTTTTTCAGTAGACATCATTGACGACAGCGTTCTGGAAACCGATGAAACTTTCATCGTGAGTCTAGGTAATGCTACTGGCGGCGCAATATTAGGCTCACCAGATACGGCGAAGGTGACGATCATAAATAATGATTCAGCTTTTAGCTGCAAGAAAGTCACAGGCATTTCAAAAAAGGAGTGCCAAGCCCTTGTCGCACTCTATGACAGCACAGATGGTGATAATTGGGTGGATAACAGCGGGTGGAAAATGACAAATACGCCTTGTAATTGGTACGGAGTCACTTGTAAGAAGGGTTCTGTAAAAAAACTCGGACTACCTTCCAACAATCTCAAGGGTGCTATCTCGAAAAAGTTTTTAAAATTGAAAAAGTTGGAAAGTCTCGATTTGTGTGGCAACGATATCAATGGCACCAGCTTGAATTTTTTCAAGAAATTGAAGAACTTAAAATTTCTCTGCCTGAACAATTGCCAATTGAGTGGAAAGATTCCCAATTCATTGATGAAGCTGAAGAAATTGACTGATTTAGATTTA
>JSZA02000338.1 GCA_000785145.2 Candidatus Thiomargarita nelsonii | reverse complement strand
ACCATTGGTGAGATGGAATGTCCTAGCGGGGTTGCCATTAAAATGCGTGTCAAAATCGTGCTTGGCATAAGACAGCGTCAGCTCAAAAATTTGATTTTTGTGCAGCCCCGTTTGCCGATTGATTTCGCCAATAGGAAAGCGTTGATGTCGATAATCCTTTTGTAATTCTTTGCTAATGGATTGAACCAGTTCGACAAAATTCAAATCTGTCCCAAAACGAAACCAAGCTGGACTAGCACTCGTAAACATGCCTATAGTCTTTTTAAAAGCGGCAGAGTTCCGATTTAGTGTAAATAATCCAATGCTCAAATCTTCTCGGTGACATGTCCGCACAAAATAACAATAGAGTGCGCCTAAGATAACATGAAACGTGGAGACTTTATTTTCTTTAGCAAACTCAATTAGTTGATTGTATAAAGGGCGTTTGAGACACAGAATTGAGCGTTGGCTTGGAATAGTTTTACCCTGAAATTGGGCAGCATAGCGGCGCACCATAAGCGGCTCTGGCACTTCGCGGTATTTTTCTTGCCAGTAGTGTTTGGCTTTGACAAATTTTTCAGACTCAAGGTAAGTTTGATCATTTTGAATAAAATCTTGGTAAGCATAATTTTTTGGCTCAGTAGCCAATGCGTTATAAGCGGCGGCAACACGTTGGACAATCAGAGAAATACCCCATCCATCTACTATGAGATGATGGTATTTCATAAGCCAGTAATAACAATTATCCGAGACTTTGCATAATGGAAATTGAAACAATAACCCGTCATAAAGCTGGAAAGGCTTGACAAATTCTTGCTCCATCCATTTTACTGTCAATTTGTGAGCATTTTCCTGCGCTGAAAAATCTTGAAAGTCCAGATTGATGTGGACATTTTCGGCAAAGGTTTGCGTGGGCAGACTTTCCCCCGCGTGAATGATGATGCGGAGTGCGTCATTTTCTGCAATGACTTGATTGAGCGCCTTTTCAAAAAGAGCTGGATCAATAGTGCCCTCTATCCGCACATAGCCACCGATATTGTACAGTGGCACATCGGGGTGCAGGATTTGGTCAAACCAAAAGTCTAGTTGAGGGGATGATAGGGGATGATGATTGTTGGTTTTATTTGATGTCATTTTAATGTGCCTTTTTGATCAAATTTATAAGCCAGGTAGGTTGGGTTAGATTTTTTGTACAACAAAAAACGTAACCCAACAGCCAGATAGTATTGCAGGTGTGAGTTCAATGCTGTAGGGGCAATCCCTTGTGGTTGCCCTTAACTTAATGGCATTGACCCTTTAAGGACAGAATTTCTTTATCTTTTTTTAAAGAAGCCGCTAATTCTGCCGCTATATCCGGTCTTTTATGATGAATTTCTTCTTCATAAAGTGAGCGAAAAATAAAATCCAAAATATCATCAGGAATACCCCGATAACGAAAATTACTTGTTCCCTGAGTAATTAAATCTCCAGCTTCAAGAGCATTTAACTTTTCCTCCAGTTCGCTATCTGACAATTTGCCTTCCAGATGATCGCTGATTTGAGTCCGAGTACATTCATTTGTTCGGTTTCTGGACAAAAACAAGAGGATTTGTTTAGCATAGCGGTCATTAACCGCCTTTATAGTCGAATAAATATATTCTGACCAAGTGCCAAACAGTTCACCCTTTCGATTTTTGACTTCATAATCCAAAGTTTTAATTACGCCATCATTGGTGCTAAAATCTCGCTCTATCCAGTCACTTCTAAGCAAGCTGGCAATATAAAACGGATCACTTTGGGTTAGTAGATTGATCGCTAGAGCACTTTCTTTTGTCACTTCGATTTCATAAAAATCGGCATAGCGAGATACGGTTTCTAAGCCTTCATCATGGGTTAATTTTGATGGAATTTCTGTTTGTTTTAGTCGCCCCCCGACAAACATTTCTCGCATCATTTTTACCATCCAACCTACATAACTGCCAGAAACCAGCATTGGAGCAATTTTGGATTCTACGAGTCCATGATAAGTACCAGGCAAATTATACGCTTTAACTTGCTGTGCTTTGTCATAGTATAGATATTCAGTCATGTACTGAATTTCATCGATCATTACTAGGAAAAAGACGTTTTCCTTTCCAGCGAAAACTTCAGGTGCGCTAAATGCCAAATCCACCGCTTGCTCAACCTGTTCCTTGTCTAGGCAATCTTGAAAGTCGTCCATATCCTTCAGTACGTTGTTGTTGTTTATCGTGGATGCCATCTTTCTGAGCTTGGCAAAACTCCAAGGACGATTTCCACTATCTAAAACCGTCCGCGTTTTAAACGATAAAAATTGGCTTATAAATGTGCGATAATAAAGCTCTGCAAACGAAAGCAACCATCGGTTTGAGTCTCGCACTTCAAAATAAAATGGGATCACTTTTCCGT
>JSZA02000342.1 GCA_000785145.2 Candidatus Thiomargarita nelsonii | reverse complement strand
CATTTGTTTCACCTCCAAAATTTTTCGCCAGTAAGCCTCTGGTGAGGTGGCTAATCCAATGTCTAATATAAGTCTGAGATAATCGTTAAGCCCCTCACGCACACACAAGGAAATAAACTTTTCTAATCTCTTTCCTCGTGCTAATGGCAATAAGGGATAGTTTTTGGGCACCAAAGCCAATTCACTGGGACAGATGATCCATTTTTCTAGCACCTCTTTACTGTGATAAATGCCGGCCTCAATTCGTTTAAATTTTAACTCGTTTCTCAGTTTAGTCAAAATTTTATCGGGCCGCATGACACAAACGATTGTCACAGTCATTTGGTTAGGAAGTGGAACGGATTCTTTATTATCATCATCATCTTCTTCTTGGTGTTCAGTTGAAACAGATTTGGGGGTCGCTCCAAGTGCCCAAGCTCGCATGAGAATCCGATTATGCTCGGCTAGGGTGAGTGGATCATAGATCAATGGTACGTGCGTGTGAGAAAACTTCTCGCTCCGTTTCCACCTCAACGCCCCAAGTTTTAAAGAGATGGCGATAAAAGGCTTTCGCCGTTTCATCAAAAGGTTCTTTTGAAGTTGTCATTCGGTTACTTTTAAATTAGAAACTCGATGCAAGCGAAATGTCCAAGATAAATCTTGGACGCCTACCATCAATGATGTCCAAACAATGTAACATCAAGCGTCATTTTGTGACTGTACTATCCATCTCGGTATAAAATTCCTGTCCGCTAATTTTGTAATAATATCCCCGATTTGTAAGTCCGCCTTTTTCGCTGGCGGGTGCTTGTTAAGCGAATTGGGAATTGCTGATAGGTCTTAATATTTGCAACTGTTTGATTAAAATAAATGTTTTGCCAACGATTGATTAGAGGAAAGTTGCTCAATCAGTCTTGCCCGTTTATCTAAAGCCACAGCCTCTGGTTTTCTCTTTATCAGTTGTAATAAGTTAATAGGTTCCATAGCAAATTTGAGCAGCGTGTCTTGAGTTTCTTCTTGTAAAGCTCCATTCTCGTATTTGCTAAGCCTTGGTTCGAGCCAGCCAAGCAAGGTGCTGAGTTCAGTTTGAGTTAATCCGTATTGTGTACGTCGGTTGCGGTTGTAACATGCCATGACGGCGGCGATATTCACGATAAGCCTCATCTAAGGCATCATGTCCAAGACTGCTGCTAAATGTGTGTTCACAATTTGGGCATTGATAAAATTCTTTGGTGGCGGAAATGGCTTCTCCACGCACTGTGATTGTCACTGGTTCTCTTTTTGGCTGTAACTCCTCTTCGTAGTCACAATTAAAACAAAATTCTGGCATAAATCACCTCTTTTTGTCTGATTATAACGCTTTTGGGGGAAAAAAGAATTTCAATGGGATTACCAAGTTTTAACACACAATGAAGCCAGATATAAATCCGTTCCGATTCGCCAAGTTAAGCGAGATAACAACGAAAATTGTCCGCCTTTTTGGCAGGCGGGTGTATGATGGTGCTACGCTTGCTTAGCTTTGAAAAATCGCGGAGAGAAGTAAGGATAAATGTGCGTAGGACGCACCCTACAAAACTAAATTCTATTTTATTAGCAACGGCCAAAATTTTTTTTCATTTCTTCCAACGAAATATTTTCGCCCGCTTCTTTCATGGCTTCATTCGCCATTTCCGCCAGCACCAGTTCTTCTGCCGTCTCCAGATTTTTCAAAATGTTAAATGCACGATTGACTATATTAGAGAAATCATTGCGGGCTATTGCAATAGTTGTCATCATTTTAAATTTTCCCATTAAAAAAGATGTCCAAGATAAATCTTGGACGCCTACCATCAATGATGTCCAAATTTAAACAATGTAACATCAAGCGTCATTGTTTTGTCATTTCTCAGCACTTCTATTGTTACTGTACTAGGCATCTCGGTATAAAATAGCACCCATTTCAGATCAACCAATGTTTCTATTTTTCGGTCCGCTAATTTGGTAATAATAAAATAATTTAGTCAACTTCAAAACCAAACCTGCCAGGTCAAAGTCAAATACATACCTGGTTACGCTTTTGACCTGCCAGGTTTGGTTTTAGTCTAGCAGCCTGGTTGACTTTTGTTTTGACTTTCAGACGTTATTTCATGCACGTTCCTTAGCTTTGAAAAAGCCTTTCAATATCTTCCAATTCTTTAGCAGTAATAATCTGAACCAGCCATTGATCTAATTGCTCAAGATCAGAGGTTGCCTCAATTTTTTGCACAATGCCTTTTGGTACTTGGTTAAATCGGCACTGTAATTGACGAAGTACGAGACGATGCTCGTTGTGTAGAGCACCTTGTTGTTCGCCAATTTTTTGGCTATCTGCCAAAGCCTCTTGAAACGTCGGCAATTTCCCAATAGCTTCGGGCATTTCTCGGAAAAACTGGTCAA
>JSZA02000345.1 GCA_000785145.2 Candidatus Thiomargarita nelsonii | reverse complement strand
ATACCGGTGAGTTGGTTGTGATTCAGATAGAGATCGGTCAAATTGCTCAACTGACCCAATTCCGGTGGGATACCGGTGAGTTGGTTGTGATTCAGATAGAGATCGGTCAAATTGCTCAACTGACCCAATTCCGGTGGGATACCGCTGAGTTGGTTTCCAGACAGCCTGAGCTGTGTCAAATTACTCAACTGACCCAATTTCTGTGGGATAGTACCGCTGAGTTGGTTGTTATCCAGCTCAAGAACTGTCAAATTGCTCAACTTACCCAATTTCTGTGGGATAGTGCCGCTGAGTTGGTTTCCAGACAGCCTGAGCCGTGTCAAATTGCTCAACTGACTCAATTTCTGTGGGATAGTACCGCTGAGTTGGTTGTCAGACAGATCGAGAACTGTCAAATTGCTCAACTTACCCAATTTCTGTGGGATAGTGCCGCTGAGTTGGTTGTTATCCAGATGGAGCTCAGTCAAATTGCTCAACTGCCCTAGTTCCGGTGGGATAGTGCCGGTGAGTTGGTTGGAATACAGCCAGAGATGTGTCAAATTGCTCAACTGAGCCAATTCCGGTGGGATAGTACTGGTGAGTTGGTTGTTATCCAGAGAGAGACCTGTCAAATTGCTCAACTGACTGAGTTCCGGTGGGATAGTACCGGTGAGTTGGTTGCCACCCAGATGGAGCTCTGTCAAATTGCTCAACTGACTAAGTTCCGGTGGGATAGTACCGCTGAGTTGGTTTCCAGATAGATAGAGCTCAGTCAAATTGCTCAACTGACTAAGTTCCGGTGGGATAGTACCGCTGAGTTGGTTGTAATCCAGATCAAGAACTGTCAAATTGCTCAAATTACCTAACTCCGGTGGGATAGTACCGGTGAGTGAGTTGGAATACAGCAAGAGATATTGCAAATTACTCAACTGACTAAGTGTAGGTGGGATGGTACCGGTGAGTTGGTTGTTATCCAGAGAGAGATGTGTCAAATTGCCCAACTGACTAAGTGTAGGTGGGATAGTACCGCTGAGTTGGTTGCCATCCAGATTGAGATCTGTCAAATTGCTCAAATTACCCAATTCCGGTGGGATAGTACCGCTGAGTTGGTTGCCACCCAGATGGATATTTGTCAAATGACTCAATTGAGCCAATTCAGGTGGGATAGTACCGGTGAGTTGGTTTCCATACAGAGAGAGAGCTGTCAAATTGCTCAAATTACCCAATTCCGGCGGGATAGTACCGGTGAGTTGGTTGTAAGCCAGAGAAAGCCCCGATACATGTCCACCACCACATCCCACTCCATGCCAACCACAAGGCGTATTTGTCACATTCCACCCTGAATGATTTCCCCAGTTATCACCATCTGTACTATTATATAAAGCCACAAGAGCATCACACTCCGTCGATGGTATTTCAGTCACGGCAGCGCAGTCAGTTGCAGCTTGCGCCAAAGGTGACATTAAAAACAATACTAACAAGCCAAAATAATGTTTTTTCAACATTGATAATCTCCGATAATCCCAAGAAAACGCCAAAGCGATATTGCCTGGCGAGACCAATCTTACCACCCTCATTATAAATTGCAACACTTTTTGTTATTAATTTAAAAAATTAAATAAAATCACTCTGTTAACAAAAATAATGACATTCCACATTGCAAACATTTTCTCTTTGACGGACAATTTTCTAAATTTTGCCAAAATTTTTTTTTAAATAGAATAGGATTATTTTTAGAAGGGATAAAGTCAAAACCGATTCGAGATGCTATTTTCTTTCAAAGAATATCATTAGGGGGACAATGCCATTAAGTTAAGCTTTTTTTGTCGGGTGGGTAGAGCGGTTCGAAACCCACCAACTCTTTGAAATTTATAACAATGGTGGGTTGCGCGGGCAACCACAAGGGATTGCCCCTACCCACCCTACAATATTTCGGTACGATATGGCATTGCATTAGGGGGAGCGATGTACAACTATTTGAGAAATAAACGAATTAAAAATAAATGCCAATTCTTTGGCATAAAACATTTTTTTAAGGTGATTTGAAAAATAAGGGCAAAATCGAAAGGAACTGAGGGCAGCTACGCAAACTCGCGCCAAAGATTTATACGAGTAATCTAAAAAAAAACGCCGCTCGAAGAGTTAAAGAAATCCTATTATATTAAAAAAAAGGATTTCTCATTACTTTAAACTCTTAGAATGGCGTTTTTGTTTTTTTGTCTGTGTGGTAAGTACACTTACTTTAAAACGCCAAAACCACAAAATCTGGCGTAAGGATTGTTTAAGGAGCAAGTTCCCTGGGGTGATAAACCATCTACCACCTTTGTCAAAATAGTAACATTGTTATTAAAAAAGGTATTAAAAATTTGAATTTAGCTACGCTAACTTTGTTTCGTTTGGAGTCCATCGATGGTTTGACTGATT
>JSZA02000361.1 GCA_000785145.2 Candidatus Thiomargarita nelsonii | reverse complement strand
TTCTCCGTCGAAGATGGCTATTTCGTCATTGGTTTCAAGTGGTGTGCTGTCTAGTGTGGCTTCAATTGCCCAGAGGCTCATTCTTTTGTGGGGGAGCCCTGTCCAATTTGGGGTGAAGTGTGGTGGTGGTTCGCCGGAGTTTTGGAATGTGGCTGTTATGGTTTTGTCGTTGTTCATTGTAATGGTACAGTTTCCCGTGCCATTACAACCGCTACTCCATCCGGTAAATGTCGAACCCTCTTCAGGTGTAGCAGTCAAGGTGACTTCTGTTCCAGTGTTGTAGTCTTCTGTGCAGTCAGTGCCACAGTTAATGCCAGCAGGGGTGCTGGTGATTGTGCCGTTGCCGGTTTTTGTGATTGTGAGGGTGTGGTTGGTGGTGCCACAGTCGGAGGGGGATATTTGTGTATGCCAATTCGAGTTTTTTTCATCAAGCCATGTAATGAGGTTAGCGGGATATGCTGTGTCTGTGTTGATTAGGTTGTTGTTTTCTAATCTTAGATAACCCAGATTCGTCAAATTCATTAACTCGGATGGGATTTCTCCGCAGAGTTGGTTGTTATTCAGTTTGAGATATGTCAAATTAGTCAAATTGCCCAATTCACTTGGGATTGAGCCGGTAAGATCGTTGGAATTCAGTAAGATCGTCGTCAAATTGCTCAAATTGCCCAATTCACTTGGGATTGAGCCGGTGAGTTCGTTGGAAGACAGAGAGAGAGACTCCAAATTAGTCAAATTGCCCAATTCACTTGGGATTGTGCCGGTGAGTGAGTTGGAAGACAGTAAGAGATACTCCAAATTAGTCAAATTGCCCAATTCACTTGGGATTGAGCCGGTGAGGTTGTTGCCATAAGTGCCATTATAGTACCCCAAGTCGAGCTCCAATACATGCCCACCACTACACCTCACTCCCTCCCAACTACAAGGCGTATTCGTCACATTCCACCCGGAATTATTTTCCCAGTTATCACCATCCGTACTATTATATAAAGTCACAAGAACTTCACACTCCGTTGATGGTATTTCTGTGACAGCCGCACAATCAGTTGCAGCCTGAGCTAGTGGGGATGCTAAAAATAATACTAATAATAAAAAGCTTTTCTTTGGCATAATAAAAAATTTTCCTCATAAAAAAAACAAAACTACACGGATTGCATTTAATAAGGGATAAGTCAAAACATAAAAACGTCGATGCCATTTCTATTATATATGTTTTGGTTTTGATTTATCCTTTATTAAAGTCACAACAAAACTACACGGATTGCATTTAATAAGGGATAAGTCAAATCCGATTCAAAACGCTATTTTTTTTATCGCCAAGATAAATCTTGGACTCCTTACATCTAAAAATCTATGTTGCCTGTCACTATACCTTCGCCTGAGAGCGAGTGCAATTTTTTCCAGTTGTCGTTATTCATCCATATCCATATCCCATCGCCAAAGTCTATTATGATTTCTGCTTTCGCATTTTTATCTATATATCCTGTGGTCATGTTTTTGGGTGATAGGGTATGCAGTTGAACCCAGCTACTGTTATTCATTCTGATCCATATTCCATAAGTCTCGCCAAAGTCTATTATAACTTCGTCTTGTCCATTTCCATCTATGTCTCCTGTGATCATGCTTTGGGGTGAGATGGTATGCAGTTGTGTCCATTTGCTGTTATTCTGCCATATCCATATTCCATAAGGCTCGCCAAAGTCTATTATGACTTCATTTTGTCCATTGTTATCTATGTCTCCTGTGATCATGCTTTGGGGTGAGATGGTATGCAGTTGTGTCCATTTGTTGTTATTTTTCCATATCCATATTCCATCAGTCTCGCCAAAGTCTATTATGATTTCATTTTGTCCATTGTTATCTATGTCTCCTGTGGTGATGCTTTGGGGTGAGATGGTATGCAGTTGTGTCCATTTGCTGTTATTCTTCCATATCCATATTCCATAAGTCTCGCCAAAGTCAATAATGATTTCATCTACTCCTCCACCATCTATGTCTCCCGTGGTGATGCTATTGGCTGACAATTTGTGTAGAAATTCCCAGTTGTTGTAGTTTTTCAGTATCCAGATGCCTTCTTGCGAAAAGTCTGCGAGTAGGTCGTCTTGTCCATTTCCATCAATGTCGCCAATGGTCATGCTTTTGGGGGTTTGGGTGTGAATCTTAGTCCAGATGTCGTTATTCATCTTTGCCACAATTCCTTGTTCTGTGCCAAAGTTAATAATAATGTCTTCTGTGCTTTGATTCAGTCTGATTGCATAGTCTGCATTTGCTTCAAATGTCGGTGGCTCAATTGGGTTTTTATTGAGTTCGTAGTAGTTAGGAGCTTCGATGTTTATTTCTTTTTGGGCACTCCATATCCTAATGGTAATTTTATGCCCTTCGATGAATCCATTGGTTTTTCCATCGTTTGGA
>JSZA02000404.1 GCA_000785145.2 Candidatus Thiomargarita nelsonii | reverse complement strand
TTAGTACAACGGATTTTGGGAGTAAACGGATTTGGCGTAATCCGTTTTTTTATCAAAGCGGTGGTGGAAAATAGGAAATTTATTTTGAGGCTTCCAACCACAATCTGAATGCTATCAGTTCGTGACAAATCAATGTAGATTTTTACGTGACAAAACGGTGCGTAGGACACACCCTACATTAATCCAGGCGGAGCTTGCTTTAGACACTCGTCGTGCCGAAATACCACCGTATTCATTGGATTTATAGCCACACTGGCGCACAATCCAGGCTACGCTTGCTTCATAGTATGGAATAAATTTTGCGTCAAAATATTGAATCAATTGGTTCGTCGTAGTAAAGTGACTGCACCCTAATGATTTGACGCTTTTTTGTAAAATAAGTAAAATGACGGTTACAAAGTCCAATTTGTACTTGCGGCTAAAAAAATTAGAAGCAGTACGGTGCTCGTTCTTAAATGAGTCATCATTTAACAACTCGCGAATAATTGTAATTGATCGGGTGGCTTTGTCATTTTCACCATCCAGTATGTTTTTTTCCATGATTTAATTTTTCCGAGGATTTGAAAACCAATAAGTCTAACACTTTTTCCTTAACTTAATGGCATTGAGTTGCACCTTCGGCTCGTGCCAGTTGAGATAATCTATTAATTACTGTGGAAAAGCTTCTTATACTGCCTGTACCAGCACTTCTAATCATTGCCAAATTAATAGTTACCACATTTCCTGATACATCAAGTAATGCCTTAAACCCAGCAACTCCTTCTATACCAAGATCATCAACTCCCAGTGTTCGTGTTCCTTTAGCTACATCAATTACTTTGGAAGCTGCTATTGGGATTTCCGCTTTCGTGTACTAAATACTCATAAACAGCCTTATTTTTAGCATTAAAAGCCAATTCAGATGGAGTACAGTTTTGCGAATCTGTTATTTTTAGCGAGGCACCATGCTCAACCAATACCACCACGTTTTTCATACTATTATGCAATGCGGCTTTATGCAGGGGTGTATCACTAAATAAACCTTGTGCATTTATGTTAGCCCCTTTTTCTATAAGAAATTTTGTCACTCTTACTCTCTCATCATCTGATGCTGACACATGAAGAGCAGTTTCTTTCATCCCATTTTGTGCTTCGATTTCAACACCATTTTCTATAAGAATCTTTATAATATCAGGGTTTCCGCTTTTGACTCCTTCATGAAGTGTGGTTTCACCAAACCCAACATCACCAGTTACTTTAGCACCCTGAGATAAAAGATATTTAACCAACTCCAAATATCCTAAAGATGATGCATTGGAAAGCGGAGTCGCACCACATTTATTTTTAGTATTTACATTTGCTCCATATTCTACCAGCAATTGCACACTATTAAGTTGATTTTCAACAACTAAATAATGAAGCGGCGTTTCCCCAAATTCTGTTTTTTCATGAATTAAATTCGGTTCTTTTTTTAACAACGCTCTAGCTTCTTTCGGCGAAGAAAAACAAACTTCAATAAGTTGGTGTGCGTTTTTTTCACTCATTTTTTATACATCTCATGATAAAAAATTTCTTCCGACTAGTACAGGAAAGCGACTTTTATAATGGTCTGGATATTTCCGCCCTCCTGCACTAGTATTAGCCACACAGTCTTTCTTATATTACTTCACTGTGCGCCACTATATACGGTTCCACCAAAAATTAATGTAGGAATTGTAACTTCTGGCACTAAAATAATTCCAATACCTACAACAATAACAACCCCAATACCCGCTAAAAGATATGAATTAGACGAATTAGAGTTTGGGGTTGGAACAGAAACAGATGGTGTTTGTGGTGTTGGTGTTCCACCCGGCCCACCACATCTATTATTAAAGTCTTCCTGAGCATTTTTGAGATCACGTTTATATTTAAAATATAATTTCACATGCCCTTCTGCAGATGCTGCTAGTGACGTATTAGGACACGCAAACGTTGGCAAACTTCGTGGATTGTTTATGAGATTCTCGCGTTGTCTTTCCAATTCCTTTTTTAAACTTTGAATCTTGCTTTTTAATTTGTTACACCCCTTGACAGTCTGGGGTCTCCAACTAGCTAAGCCTATATCATCAATAAACACCAATGGATTTCCATTTACATATCCATAAGTATTCAATCCATCCTCAAGCCCAATCGGATCACTTGTTATGTAACGCCCAAAATTTGGATCATAAAACCGCCACCAATTATAATGCAACCCAGTCTCAACATCAAAATACTGCCCCGCCAACCGCAAATTATTCCCCACAACCTCCAAATCAACCCGAGCCTTACCAAAACTCTCATAAACCCCTTCCCAAACAACAACCCCTTGTTCATCAACGATTTTCTGCGGCGTCCCCAAATGATCATTCAAAAACCAAAAATACTCCCCACCCACCTTCAAAAACAG
>JSZA02000340.1 GCA_000785145.2 Candidatus Thiomargarita nelsonii | reverse complement strand
ATTGTAGAGGTAGGCGACCAATCACCCCCACAACCCTTTACCATTGCCAACACCGGAAACTTAGACCTCAACATCGGCACAATCAACCTGACTGGAGCAAATGCAGCAGAATTCACTATCACCTCAGATAACTGCACAAGCCAACTGATGACACCGACAAACACTTGCACGGTAGAAGTGGTCTATGCACCCAATAGCACCGGCGGCAAAAATGCCAATTTGATCATCCCATCCAATGCGCCAGAAACTTTGGAAATAGCCATCGTGGGCGGAGGATTGCCCGGACAAGCCCTGTTGATCGCGCCATCAGGAACGATAAACACCAATCAACCCACCTTCACTTGGCGTGCGGTTGACACCGCGACATGGTATCGCCTCAGTGTAACCGATGCCACCGACCAAACCACCCAATGGGAATACACCGCAGAAGAAGTCGCTTGTCCTACTGGAACTCGCACTTGCACAATCACTCCCGAAAACCAATTACCCTTAGGTGACACATTTTGGCAGGTGCAAACCGCAAACGACTTGGGTGAAGGCCTCTGGAGCAATACCTTAACCTTTAGGGTAGGAACACTGTCAGGAGTGTTGCAACTTTCAGCGGCTGATTATAATGTCAATGAAGGTGACGGATATGTTACCATCACCGTGACTCGCACAGGCGGCAATGTTAATACCGTATCTATAGACTATGCCACCACCGACGACACCGCCATTGCTGGCAACGATTATAGCGAGGCACAAGGCACTTTGAACTGGGATGATGGCGATGCCGATGCCAAAACATTTCCAGTGACTATCATTGATGATCACCTTATAGAAGGAAATGAAACCCTTATTATCAGCTTAGGAAATGTTCAAGGCGGGGCAGCCTTAGGAGTACCAGATACCGCCGTGCTAACGATCACAGATAATGACTCAAGTTTTAACTGCAAGCAAGTCACCGAAATTCCAAAAAAGGAATGCCAAGCCCTTATCGCACTCTATGAGACTACTGATGGTGCTAATTGGGAGAATAATACCGGGTGGAATGTGACGAATACACCTTGTAGTTGGAACGGAGTGACTTGTCGGAAAAAACATGTAACGGGATTATCTTTGGGGAATAACAACCTCAAGGGCTCTCTGGAGGCAGAGTTTTTTAAATTGAAGAAGTTGGAAAGTCTCGTTTTATCTGACAACGAACTCAATGGCACAAGCTTGAAGAACTTCAAGAAGTTGAAGAATTTAGAAACCCTGTCGCTGAACAACTGCCAATTGAGTGGAAAGATTCCCAATTCTTTGATGAAACTGAAGAAATTGTCGGAGTTAGATTTAAACGACAATTGCTTGAAGACAAAAGTTTCTAAAAAATTGAAAAAATGGCTTGATGGGATCAATCCGGGTTGGGATGAGACTCAAACGGCTTGTTTTGAATAAACTCAGACTTGCTTGGTACGCCTTGCACTTCTGGAGCAATGCCAACAGGGATTTGGCAGCGGATGAACAACAGTGCTTGGGTGCAACTGCACACCTTATCGCCTGAAATCATGGTGACTGGGAACATAGATGGAGTCGCTAGTACAGGAGGGCGAAAATCCCCGTACCACTAGGGCAACCATAAAGGATTGCCCCTACCCTCTGCAATTGATATTGTAGGGGCAATCCCTTGTGGTTGCCCATTTTATGATGGTATGGGAATTTCCGCCTTCCTGCACTAGTCATCAGGAGCAATCAGACAATACCATGCTCTTGCCAGAGCCCGAGCAAACTGTGTTACCGCCATCAGAGCCTGGATAATTATTGCTTTGAGGTGTTTTTCTGGTTCCCACGCGCCAACACCTTTCAAAGAAATCCTATTTTTTTAAAAAATAGGATTTTTTGGCACTTGGCACCCGGTATATTCAAAATCATTTTTTTTGATTGGATTAATCAAATTTTGGGGCTCAAAGGTAGTCCCAACTTCCGCGAACCAATCGTCATATCATATTTACCTCAACAAGAATGGTTGGTAGGCGCTCGCGTAAATAAACGGCGAATGCGTCGCAACCAGAAATTGGTTTTGAGTGCCTTGCTGCATGAGTATTCTCAACAAAAGTCTTTGCCAATCCATAAACAGACTCAATTCAGGCTCATCAACAAAAATAATAAGTACTGAACCATGAATTATCGGAGATATTGGAGTCCAAAGCTTTAGCTTTGGACGTGGGTTTCCAAAGCTAAAGCTTTGGACTCCAAAATACCTAAAAATTCTTGGGAAGGTACTTACTATTAATTTTTTTGAATCTTGACATCATCCACCCGTGTTTGAATTTCTTTCAACGTCTGTTCCAATGTTTCAGACTTGGCAGTGGCTGATGAAAAAGAGTTTGAAGTACGCTCAGTTATAAAATGAGAGAGTTCATTTTGTAATTGGTTGATGCGTTCTGAAATATCGGCATATTGTTTAGTCAGTAGCCGAGTAATATCGTCT
>JSZA02000348.1 GCA_000785145.2 Candidatus Thiomargarita nelsonii | reverse complement strand
AATAACTGTAGCAAATCGGATGGTGGAACAAGGAAAATTAACGAAAGAACAAATGGACTATTTTTTGAAAGAAATGGAAAACTACAAGAACGATTCCAGAAAGAAATCCACCTAATCAATAAATTTTGGACTACGATCTGGAGTCCAAGATTTATCTTGGGCGTCCAAAGTACAGCCAAATCGCCCCAACGAAAAAAACCAAACTCCATGCCTCAATCTTGTCATTTAGAATTCTGTAGGGGCAATCCTTTATGGTTGCCCTTGTGTCTAAGAGAGTGCGCTCCGCGCACTCACTTAGACATAAGTATTTAAGTATTTGAAATAAAAGCAGATGGTTCCTGAGTCGGCCAGATTTATCTTGGGCGTCTCGTCCAAAATAAATTTTGGACTCCTAACACTCTGGATATTAAAAGAATATGATGTTGAAGCCAAAAATGCGAGAGCATTAATTGGCAAAGAATTCGTATTTATCAAACGAATTGCCGACGTTATTTTCGAGGCAAAAGACAAAACGGGCAACAAAGTCATAATCCATTTAGAATTTGAGCGAAAGTTTGAATCCGACAAACTTATGGACAAGCGTAAATTAGAATACAGACAGCTCATGGAAATGGACGACGGATTCACCGGAAAAACCGTTCTATGTAACGTATTCTACCTCAGAGGCTCACCAAAAAATAAGGAGATAGTAGAAAATAGAACCGTCAAATTACCAACAACTGATCCAAGATTTTCTGGAGAATTAAAATACAAAGCATATCATCTAAACAAAGTAACAATTGACACGGTGATAAAGAAAAATCTACCATTTCTCTTACCATTCATCATCCAATCAGAGTTACAAGACATTAGTGATGATGACTCACCAATAAAGCAAATTGATGAGATTCGTCAACAAATCCAGAAAAATGAAGAAGCGTTGACAAAAATGATTAATGAGCTTTCTAAAGAAAAAATGGAAAGCTTGCGTACAATTATTGAATATCTATGGGAAAAGTCTTATAGTAAGGCGGTATTCAACAAATCAACCTTATTAAAGCTTATGAAAGAACAACTCAATTATCGGCAAAGTGATGTTGCTAGGGGGGTAACTACTGGAATTGCTACTGGAATCGCTACTGGAATCGCTACGGGAATAACTGTAGCAAATCGGATGGTGGAACAAGGAAAATTAACGAAAGAACAAATGGACTATTTTTTGAAAGAAATGGAAAACTACAAGAACGATTCCAGAAATAAATCCACCTAATCAATAAATTTTGGACTACGATCTGGAGTCCAAGATTTATCTTGGGCGTCCAAAGTACAGCCAAATCGCCCCAACGAAAAAAACCAAACTCCATGCCTCAATCTTGTCATTTTTTTCTCGTTCCCATGCTCCGCGTCAATGCCATTAAGTTAAGAGGGCAACCATAAAGGATTGCCCCTACAAACCGTGATTTATCGTAGGGGCGGGTGTAGGGGCAATCCCTTGTGGTTGCCCGCCCCTACTGAAGTGGTTGCCCTTAACTTAATGGCATTGATGCGGAGCGTGGGAATGCCTGCTCGGACGCTCCGCGTCCTGCAAAAGCCAAACCTACTCTCTCTCATTCATCAATAGTCGTATTGTTGTAAACTTCGCTCCGCACAAATATCTAGTACAGCCAATGTTCAACAACGAATAAAAATCAAAACCAACCCCACTAGCCAAGAGAGCCATTATAGTGACGCAAGGAGAAATCTCACAACCGGAGCAAGAAGCGACAAAGACGAGATGCGTCACTATAAGAAATCGGACAGTCCCAAATTATGGAATAAAACCTCATGGAGCAGGTTATTGAATGTTAAGAGAATTCTATGGATGAGACTGACCTAGTACTTTGTCAAACTTTAAATTTTGGGTTGGAGTACAAAGCTTTAGCTTTGTCAAGCAACGCACAAAGCTAAAGCTTTGTACTCCAATAACCCATTAATATAAGCTTGACAATAGCAGGTTTTGTTTTGAACCTGTAAATCCCTGTTGGAATGGGCTCATATTTTTGGAAAACACAACCATGCTACCAAATTACCAAATTATCAAACCAATATACGAAAGCGCCAACTCGCTCGTCTATAGAGCCGTCAAAAAAGAAGATAATCAAAAAGTTATCCTCAAAGCGCTAAAAGAAGATTATCCCGCACCAGAAGAATTAACCCGCTATCGCCAAGAATACGACATCACGCGCCGTCTAGCCGAATTAGATGGCGTTATCAACGTTTACAAGCTTGAAAAACACCAAAATACGCTAGTGATCTGCCTAGAAGATTTTGGCGGCGAATCTCTCAAAATTTTGCTAGATAAGCACCGCTTTAGCCTAGACGAATTACTCACGCTTGCCATCCGTGCCACCGACATTTTAGGCCAAATTCACCAAAAAAACATTATTCATAAAGATATTAATCCCTCAAATATCGTTTTTAACCCTAACACCGGTGTACTCAAAATCATCG
>JSZA02000015.1 GCA_000785145.2 Candidatus Thiomargarita nelsonii | reverse complement strand
AGATTTATCTTGGGCGTCGGCTCTCCCAAACTAAAGTTTGGACTCCTGAATACCTTAACGAAGGTGGCATTGACCGTATACATGCCATGATTGTGGATCGAAAGAAATATGGACAGCAAAGCAGCAAAAATGGTGGTATGAGGTAGCAAAAGGAAATATTAACTCCCATGCAGTTAGATGTTATGCATGTAGAAAGAAAATACGTGATGAAAAGGCTCTGCAAAAAAAACATATGGAGGAGATGGCCACGAAGGAACCGCACCCCAATGAAGCATTTTTCAAGGGGCCACCCAAACGGCAAGTTAAAAAAAGGAAAAAATGAATGAGAAAACGTTGGAGTAAACTTCAATCAAGGATTTACCAACTTTTTGATCCAAAGTTAAAACTTCAAATTCACTGTACTGCATTCAGAGACGGTTGTGATTATGGACAAATTTATGCTGGGCGATACTGGGTAACTCTTGAGAAACAAAATATATGGGACTTTCCAAAACAGTTTCTAAATCCTAGTACTTCATGGAATGAGGAAAATTTAAGTACTACTCATTTAATCGAAATTGAGGGAGTAATGCGTGGATGTATTTATATAGTATCTGACATTTCAGCGTTAATTAGAGAGTACATTGATACGCCTTTAGAAAATTTACTGAATAAAAAATTTGAAAATGATAAGTTTGGACTCACAGAAATACTGAAAGCTGCGGATAGGCGTCTTGGAAAAAAGAAACTTTTTGACTACTTTGGAAATGGTAATTCTGTAAATGGATTGAAAATCATCCAGAAACGTTACCCTACGGCGGTGGTTGGATGAATGGCAGGTTGGGGAATTGCAGGGGCGGCTTGATGGGTTGGTGGCTGGTTTGTAGTTTGGTTTTATCGTTGAAGGCGAATTGTGAACAACTTTTATATAGAATAGGGTTATTTTTGGTTGCAAAATTACCACTATGGGGACAAGCCCTATTTAAGGCGGTGTTTAAAGAGCGAGCCGCCTTTCGTTATAATTCTTTAAAATACTTGATATAGGTGTCCTAAATGACTTGTCAATCAGACCTCAGAGGTTTTGGATACGAAGATCGCTACGCTAAACCTCTGAGGTCTTGGGAACCACAAATCAAATAGGATTACTATATTATGCTTCTGTACTGGCTAACAAGGATAAAATACTATGAAACTGAGTCATCTGTTGATTGAAAATTTGAACGTTCCGTTACTTCGTTTCGCGCCATTTTTTTTTGTCCCCAAGCCGAGTCTATGCTTGCTCAACAGCCTCAAGATTGGATATGAGCGCGTAGATTTATGTCAGGAAGACAGTTTACTGAATAAAATGACTACCGAATGCAATTAAATATTGACGACAACGAATAACTAATATGTTACTAGAATTTAGCGTAGAAAACTTTTTATCTTTCAAACAAAAGAACACTCTGAGTCTGGTATCTGCGAATATTGCCGGACATGAGGAAGATAATGTATTTACGATTAACGATTATGAACTCTTAAAGACTGCCATTATTTATGGTGCTAACGCCAGTGGCAAAACCAATTTGATTAAAGCGATGCGCTTTATGAAAAATATGGTGATGTTATCCTCTAAAGAGTCACAATCGGGAGAAGCCATTGATGTTGAACCTTTTAAGTTGAGTATAGATACTCACGATCAACCCAGCGAATTTGAGATTATCTTTATCTATAAAAAGGTACTTTATCGCTATGGCTTTACGGTTGATAGCCAGCGTGTTTATCAGGAATGGTTATTTTACCTACCTAACAATCAATCCGAGGAAATCGAATTATTTGAGCGGAGATTTGAAAATGAGACTGAGACAATCAGCTTAGCTAAGCCCTTCAAAGAAGGTGAAATAGCCAAAACCCTCAAGATTAGAAAAAATGCACTGTTCTTATCGGTAGCCGCGCAACTTGATGACAGTGGCATTGCTGGGCAAATGATGGAATGGTTTAGAAATGGCTTTAAAGTCTTGTTTGCGCTTGAACCGGACGCTTATGAAAATTTCACCCTCAAAAAACTCAAAGAACCCGATGACAAACAAGACATTCTGAGATTTCTTAAAGCGGCTGATACCGCGATAGAAAATATTGAGGTTGTGGATATCCAAGCCCAAAATTTACCCCAAGAATTACCCAAAGGCTTAAAAGGTTTTCTAGTGTCAAGCGCAAAAGCGGTGATGACTGAACACCGTCTTTTTAATAACAAGGGAGAAACTGTTTCATCTGTCTTGCTGAGCATGACAGAAAATGAATCAGAAGGCACCAAAAAATTATTTGCTTTATCAGGCTCTATCATAGACACACTGAAAAATGGTGAAGTACTCATCGTTGATGAACTGGATGCCAAATTACATCCCTTGATGATGCGTTTTATTCTTAATTTATTTCAGGATAAAGAAACCAATCCACATAACGCACAACTCATTTTTGAAACGCACGATACTAACCTACTCAGTCCTCGTTTTTTCAGGAGAGATCAAATCTGGTTTGCGGAAAAAGACCCGCAAGGTGCCACCGATTTATTTTGTTTAGCCGCCTTTCAATTAGAACAGGATGACTCAGTGAATAAAGATTCGGTTTATAAAACCGACTATTTTCAAGGCCGATATGGAGCCATTCCGCTGATTGGAGAATTTGCCTTAGCTTTTTGATAAAGATTCTTTTCCAGAATCGGATTTTAATTCTACTTTGTCAGATTTAATTTTAACGGGTCATGTAGGGTGGGTAGAGCGAAACCCACCATTTTTCAACTGGTTGGTGGGTTGGGCGTCCCGCCACTTCGTTGCGCTATCGCTCTACACCACCCTACAACTCATTGATTTTATTAAATGTGACAAAGTAGAATTAATAATGCCATCACAAAAGCACAAGCAAACGATATAGATGCAGCTTATACTAATGAAGCCTTTGAGCTTTGGTATTTGCTGCATTATCATTATACGCCAATTGATAGAGAACGCTATAAAAAGATGCTTACGCCTTTATTGGGTAAAGAATACCAGAAAAATAATCCCAACATGTATGAAGATTTAATGGCTTCAGGTGGCAACCAAGAACAGGCGATTGGAAATGCACAAAGGCTACTCAATAACTCATCTGAAGAAACACCGGCAAAGAGTAACCCTTCTACAACCGTCCATTTATTGGTTGAATCACTTAACCAATTTTTGCAAGATTTTGAAGAAAAAATTAAAAAGGCTTGAGAATTAGTTATCTCGTAACCTCCGGTTCAATGCCATTAAGTTAAGCTGGCATGTAGGGTGGATATCGCTCTAGTACAGGATCGCTACAATACCGATACCATAACAGGGCAACCACAAGGGATTGCCCCTACAATATCATTTGTTCTTGTAGGGGCAATCCCTTGTGGTTGCCCTTCTTAACATATATTTAAGTTATTTAGGGCTCACTCCAACCTACGGGCTGTTGAATTACGGTTAAGAAAAATATGATATTTTACACGTTTCTAAAAGGAATACCCAATGAGCCCAGAATTAACCCTAAAATTCCGCACCCCTCATAAACTCTCTGTCCATTTTGAGGGTAGAGACAGCAATGAATTCAATTTCAAGTCTCCTCTGAGCAAAGCGGATCAAAAAGATATCCAATGGTATTTGGAAATTTACGCCACCAGTTATACTACCGATGTCGATGATCAACAGGCGGATAAGATTGTCGCAAAATTGCCACAATGGGGGCAAGCCCTATTTAAGGCCGCTTTTAAAACGCCCACTGCGATTCGTTTATATGAGGATTTTCGGAAAGCGGGTGGGCATTTGTTGAATATTAGTGCTAAACATCCTTTGATTTTATCCTTGCCTTGGGAGTTGTTATACTCACCAGAAAATACCTTTTTATGTCATCAGGCGCCGACGATTTCGATTGGTCGCCGTTTAGGCATGGCGGATACGCTGATTCAACCCTTTGTAGCAAAACCTAAACAAGGTTTACGGGTGCTTTTTGTGGTGAGTAGGCCCACTGATGCTGGGTTTATTGATCCGCGTGCCGATGCTAAGGCCGTATTAAAAGCCTTAGATGAGGAGACTTGGGGGCGGTTTGAGTTGGAATTTTTAAGACCACCCACTTTGGAGAATTTAACTAAACGCCTAGAACGCCGTGCTAAATATCGCAAATGGCCGCCCATTGATATCATCCATTTTGATGGTCATGGCGTATTTCAAACGCTCAATCAAGAAGCTTCGCACGCTAAACCTATAGCTGGAGTGAAATCGGACATTATTGAGGCGGGTGTAAAACGGCAAATGGGTGCTTTACAGACGGATTTAGCGGATGTGCTGACGGATATGGGGGATTATGATGAGGCAGAAACAGCATACCAAGCGGCATTGACTATTGCAACAGAACAAGATGATGGTCGTCAACTCGGCACCCTAGTGCAGGAGGGCGGAAATTTCCATACCACTCTCTAGTACAACGGATTTACTTCGTTACTTCGTTTGGGGAATAAACGGATTGTGGCAGTGCCTGTTTTAAGAATTTATGCTATGAAAAGAGTATTAAACAATCCGTTTATTCCCCAAATCCGTTGTACTAAACGATGGCCTGAAGATTTCCGCCCTCCTGCACTAGCCATGCAGCAAGGCAAGCTACAAGAAGCCGAAAAACGTTATCGTGAGGCACTGGCATAGTTGCTAAAGGTGCTGGCAAACCTGAAGCGGCAGAGGCTTGGTATCTTAAGGCTCTCAATGCGGATAGACAATTAGGTAATAAAAAAGATGTCTCAAGAGAGCTCAACAATCTCGCCAACTTACTCCAAAACCAACCCCACCGCCTACCAAAAGCGCGGCAATTAGCACAAGAGGCATTAGCTATCAAACAAACCCTAGACCCCGCAGCGGCTGAGATTTGGGCAAGCTATCACGTCTTGGCACAGATTACCGAAAAACAGAACGACACTGCTAAAGCCTCTGAATATCGTCGTTTGTCGCGGGAAGCAAGGGCGGCGTTTAAGGGGACGCGGTATGAATTACGGAAACATGGGCAGTTGATTGCAGCAGTTCTTGCAGCGGTGGATGATGCAGAAGTGAGGAAAATGCTAAAATCAGTCCTAAAAGAAATTGGTACGGACAACAATCTAGTGGCTGCCATCCAGCGCATCTTAGACGGAAAGCGAGATGAGGAGGTGCTGTGTGAGCCGTTGGATTATGTAGAAGCTCCGATTATCAACGCTATCCTGCGCGGTATTGAAGAGCCGGAGATGGTGAAGGAATTGTTGGAGTGAGGCTTTGATTATTTGAAGTTAGGGTTTATTTAACTACAAGGATTTGATAATCGCTACGGATAAGTCAAAATCGTCAGGCACTAATAGGGTTTATCCGTAGCGATTACCCAATCCTTGTAGTTGGTTTTTGGTGGTTGATTTTATAGGAATATTAATATGTGCCTTTAGTTTTTACCAATTATTTATGAACATTATGAATATAATAGATATTTTTTGTGGAACGGGTGGATTTTCAGCCGGTTTTGAGGCAACGGGTGAATTTAAAATTAAAGCAGGATTAGATATTTTAGGGGATAGACTCAAAACGTTTAAAGCAAATCATCAGTTTGCCCGTGTGATTGAAGGCGACAGTAGAAAATGCTCTCCTGACACTTTTTCAAAAGTCACCGAACTGGCACCCGGCGATATTGATGTTATCATCGGCAGCCCCCCATGCCAAAGCTTTTCTTCAATACGCCCTTTTAGAAGTTTAACTTTCGATGATCCAAGAAATACCTTATTTGAATCTTTCGCTTTTTTGGTGCAATTTTATCAACCGCAATTTTTTGTGTTAGAAAATGTAGTGGGTTTGATAACACATCAGCAGGGAAAAACGCTTCAACAGATGATAAACACTTTTGAAACATTAGGTTATAGGATTGACTGGCGGATAATGAATGCGGTTAATTATGGCTTACCACAAAGACGCGAGAGGATGATTATGATTGGACGACGTAGCTTATCAAAGATTGTTTTTCCACAACCCACGCATTTTTTTGAAGGGCGAAGTATGATGCCCTTGAACCATCCAAAGCTGATTCGTACCTATCCTTTAATGGATAATAAACTCCCAAATGCTATTAGCGTCATGGATGCTATTCATGATTTGCCAAAGCTAAAATCTGGTGAAGATGCCAAACATTATAGAACTGATATTTCGCCAACGCCTTTTGAATGGGCACGACGCAAAAATACTCAAAAGCTAACACTTCATAAAAGTACCGCCCACTCACCCAAAATGTTAGAAATCATCAAACATTCTGGTTCAAATATTTCGGCTTTGCCACCCGGCATGGTATCAAGTGGCTTTAGCACCTCTTATAGTCGAATAGAAGCTGATGAACCTTCTGTCACCTTAACCGTCAATTTTGTTCATCCCGCTTCTAATAAATGTATCCATCCTTACCAAGATAGAGCATTGAGTCCAAGAGAAGGGGCGCGACTGCAAGGGTTTGACGATGATTATATTTTTATAGGTAATCGTAGTCAGATTGTCAAACAAATTGGAAATGCCGTACCTCCCTTGCTTGGACGCGCTATCGCTACCGCCTTGTTGGAGCAATGGTAGTCAGTTAAAATCAATATAAGGTTTATCGCCAGAACGAAGACTATAAGGGCTTATGGTTTTATTAAAATAGACTAAAAACATCTGGCGGAAAGCAGCAGTGGTAATAACAGCCGTTTTGCCACTATCACCTTTAGTATTACTGAGTGAAAAATCCTCTTCAGAAATAAAACCACATCGCGCCTCCCATAAAGTGGCTATATCACCACGTTTTTTACGGTCAAAACCGGTGTTGCTTGTCAAGACATAACGAAAAGTCAGATAGTTACCCGGTTTAGCCAGATGTCCTTTTGGCTTATTTTTTTCCAATGCTACCTTTATCTCAATGCCATCTTCAAGTTTTCCCTGAGTTGCTAACAAGTCAGGAAAGGTATGGGGGCGGTTACGATAAAATTTTCCGCTCGAATGAAATGCTATTCGTGCTCCTAATAAATTGCCAATGATAGAAGACAAATTAGCAAGTTCAACAGTACCCCCCCCTAGCCTTGGTAAATTAGTCTCAATAAGTTTTTCATCCAATGAATTAAGTATAAAATGGGTATCAGCTATCGCATGGCACAATATTTCAGATGTTATTCCTATCGAAAGAAGTGCCTGAGTATTTCTACAATTTTTTAACAGTTGTTCGGGCGTGGTATGCTGGACAGTGCTTAGCGGTTCGGGTAAATGAGGCTTAAGTAACTCAGTGAGAGTGATATCCAGTGCCAATGCAATTGATACCAAAGTACCAATAGTGACATTGAGTTCGCCAGATTCCAATTTTTGAACATGACGTGGATTTAAAGCCGCTTTCTCAGCGAGTTCTTCTTGCGTTAATCCAAGTTTGAGTCGATAATATTTCAATCTGCGAGCCAAGTTAGCTATTACAGATGAAACGGGTGAAGTCATTTTAGATTTTGCCATGTCAAGAATGATATTGATATGACAAAAATAGTCCACGCCATAAAAGGCGTATTTTTTTGAGACAACTGTAAATCGCGTTTAAATTCAGAATTGGTATAAGCCGCTTCGCTAATCCACCCTACAAATTTTTTATATTTCCTAAATTATGCCTTGGTTACAAATTATCTTAGAGACAGACACAGTTGATCAGATTTCTGATGAATTGTTCGCAGTTGGCGCACTTTCCGTGACTTTGCAAGATGCAAAGGAACAGCCGTTATATGAGCCTGCTTTAAATACCACCCCGCTTTGGGAACGCACACGAGTCGTTGCTTTATTTGAGGGCGATACTGATACCCGTGAGTTGCAAAGCCAATTGCAAGCGATGCCACCTTATCAAATGGAAATGTTAGCCGATCAGGAATGGACTCGCGTTTGGATGGATGATTTTCATCCGATGCGATTTGGGGAACGAGTTTGGATTTGCCCCAGTTGGCAAACGCCGCCTGCTCCAGAAGCTATTAATATTTTACTCGATCCTGGGCTCGCCTTTGGAACGGGTACACATACAACAACGGCTTTATGTTTAGAGTGGTTAGATCAAGAAAACGATTTTTCGGATAAAACGCTGATTGATTATGGCTGCGGTTCTGGTGCTTTTAGGAGATATTTCAACGTTACGGAGCCGGTTGCAAACCTGCGCCGGCAGAAAAACACAAACCTAACGACAGGGATTGCATTTAAGAATCAATGCCATTAAATTTTTAAAAATAAATCCATATAGTTATGTACCCAACGAACCAATGCCATTAAATTAAGGGCAACCATAAAGGATTGCCCCTACAAAAAATGCGGTCCTCTGTAGGGGCGGGCAACCACAAGGGATTGCCCCTACGCCAATGGCATTGACCCAACGAACACCACCAATCAAATTTGAAACAAAAAAAAGAATGTGATAACCTATCGCCTTCAATATGCGACACCGTACCGCAGGCATCATAACGCAAAATGAAACCGTGAGAAAAAAACCATGAACAAAGCAACAATAATAATATTGATTAGTATAATCGCCCCACTAACCCAAGCAGCCACTAACTGCGCGACTGTCACAGAAATACCATCGACTGAGTGTGAGGCACTGGTGGCTTTATATAATAGTACTAATGGCGACAACTGGGAGAATAATAGCGGGTGGCTTGAGAATAATACGCCTTGTAGTTGGGATAGAGTTACGTGTAATGGTGGACATGTATCGATACTCAATCTGATGAGCAACAAACTCACTGGCACAATCCCACCAGAAATAGGCAATCTTAGCAATTTGATTTATCTCTTTCTGTATTCCAACAAACTCACTGGCACAATCCCACCAGAAATAGGCAATCTTAGCAATTTGATTTATCTCTTTCTGTATTCCAACAAACTCACTGGCACAATCCCACCAGAAATAGGCAATCTTAGCAATTTGATTTATCTCGATCTGATGAGCAACCAACTCACTGGCACAATCCCACCAGAAATAGGCAATCTTAGCAATTTGATTTATCTCTTTCTGTTTCAAAACAAACTCACTGGCACAATCCCACCAGAAATAGGCAATCTTAGCAATTTGACGACGCTCTCTCTGGATTCCAACCAACTGATCCCTCCTAACGTCGGGACCACAGACTCAGAACTAATCGAATGGCTAAACAGTCACAACCCCGGCTGGCAAACCACCCAAACCACCCAAACCACTAACTGCGCGACTGTCACAAAAATACCCTCGACTGAGTGTGAGGCACTGGTGGCTTTATATAATAGTACTAATGGCGACAACTGGAAGAATAATAGCGGGTGGCTTGAGAATAATACGCCTTGTAGTTGGGATAGAGTTATGTGTAATGGTGGACATGCATCGGAACTCGATCTGAGGAACAACAAACTCACCGGCACAATCCCACCAGAAATAGGCAAACTTAGCAATTTGATTCATCTCTATCTGTCTGGAAACGAACTCACCGGCACAATCCCACCAAAACTAAAAAACCTCACTCAAATCAAATTGCCTAATGATTGCAGGAGAGATAGCTGTTTAAAAGTAGACAACAACCACCTAACCGCCACAGACTCAGAACTAATCGAATGGCTAAACAGTCACAACCCCGGCTGGCAAACCACCCAAACCACTAACTGCGCGACTGTCACAAAAATACCCTCGACTGAGTGTGAGGCACTAGTGGCTTTATATAATAGTACTAATGGCGACAACTGGAAGAATAATAGCGGGTGGCTTGAGAATAATACGCCTTGTAGTTGGGATAGAGTTATGTGTAATGGTGGACATGTATCGAAACTCGAACTGGGGAACAACGAACTCACCGGCACAATCCCACCAGAAATAGGCAAACTTAGCCGTTTGACGACGCTCTCTCTGTATGGAAACAAACTCACCGGCACAATCCCACCAGAAATAGGCAAACTTAGCCGTTTGACGACGCTCTATCTGTCTGAAAACGAACTCACCGGCACAATCCCCCCAAAACTAACAAACCTCACTAGTTTAAAAGTAGACAACAACCACCTAAGTGCCACAGACTCAGAACTAATCGAATGGCTAAACAGTCACAACCCCGGCTGGCAAACCACCCAAACCACTAACTGCGCGACTGTCACAGAAATACCATCGACTGAGTGTGAGGCACTGGTGGCTTTATATAATAGTACTAATGGCGACAACTGGAAGAATAATAGCGGGTGGCTTGAGAATAATACGCCTTGTAATTGGGATAGAGTTACGTGTAATGGTGGACATGTATCGAAACTCGATCTGGTGAGCAACGGACTCACTGGCACAATCCCACCAGAAATAGGCAAACTTAGCAAATTGACGGCGCTCTATCTGGAATTCAACCAACTGAGCCCTCCTAACGTCGGGACCACAGAACTAATCGAATGGCTAAACAGTCACAACCCCGGCTGGCAAACCACCCAAACACCTCAGTCGACGAATACCCCGTAGCTTCAGTTTCCCTTTAATTTACAACGACCTGCGATGTATGGGTATCCTGCTCCGGTCTGATTTTGAGGCGGTACGATATGGCATTGAGTCGTAGTCATAAGACAATGCCATTAAGTTAAGACAATGTAGGGTGGATATCGCCTGTAGAGTATCCACCAAAACTTATATATTAATCAGCTGAATACGCTCCGCGTCCTGCCAAAAAAAAAAAAAATGACGATATTGCCCTTTTTCACAACCGATTTAGTAGATAATTTAAATTGACCCATTTTTTTTTACCTCTAGGAGTCCAAGATTTATCTTGGAATAAATTATGCCTTGGTTACAAATTATCTTAGAAACAGACGCAGACACCGTTGATCAGATTTCTGATGAATTGTTCGCAGTTGGCGCAGTTTCCGTGACTTTGCAAGATGCAAAGGAACAACCATTATATGAGCCTGCTTTAAATACCACCCCGCTTTGGAAACGCACACGAGTCGTTGCTTTATTTGAGGGCGATACTGATACCCGTGAGTTGCAAAGCCAATTGCAAGCGATGCCACCTTATCAAATAGAAATGTTAGCCTCACAGGAATGGACTCGCGTTTGGATGGATGATTTTCATCCGATGCGATTTGGGGAACGAGTTTGGATTTGCCCCAGTTGGCAAACGCCGCCTGCTCCAGAAGCTATTAATATTTTACTCGATCCTGGGCTCGCCTTTGGAACGGGTACACATACAACAACGGCTTTATGTTTGGAGTGGTTAGATCAAGCATACGATTTTTCGGGTAAAACGCTGATTGATTATGGTTGTGGTTCTGGTATCTTAGCCATTGCTGCGGTTAAATTGGGTGCCGCTTGCGTTTGGGCGGTGGATAATGATCCACAAGCCTTATTGGCGACTGCGGAAAATGCGACAAAAAATGAAGTCAGTGCTTTGATTCGCCCCGTTTTTCCAGAGCAATTGCCTGATTTGAAGGTGGATGCCATAGTGGCTAATATTTTGGCAACGCCTTTGATAAATTTGGCAACGCTGTTGACGGCACATTTAAAAGTGGGAGCGCCACTGGTATTGTCAGGCATTCTCAAGGATCAATGTGATAATGTCACAGCGGCTTATGCACCTGATTTTAATATCACGGAAATTGTGGAACGTGATAATTGGATGCGTATTGTTGCTTTTAGGAAATAAATATGCTAATTATAACGCTTTTGGGGGAAAAAATAATTTCAATGTAAAAATCAAGCGAGATCAGTTGTTTCGGGAATGGAGCGGAGCGGATTTCCCGAAACCAAACCCAGTCGAGGGGTTTAGCGTAGCGATCTTCGTTTGACTTCGTTTAGCGTAGCGATCTTCGTTGCGGGAAATCCGCTCCATTCCTCCCGTAGGGAACTTAACGAAAAGGACGTTGGTTTAGCGTAGCGATCTTCGTTTCGGGAAATCCGCGGAGCGAAATTCCCGAAACAACGAAAAGGACGTTGGTTTCGGGAAATCCGCGGAGCGAAATTCCCGAAACAACGAAAAGGACGTTGGTTTAGCGTAGCGATCTTCGTTTCGGGAAATCCGCGGAGCGAAATTCCCGAAACAACGAAAAGGACGTTAACCAAAAGAGTTATAATCAGAACATGCAAATTTTATTAACAGGTGCCAGCGGATTTATTGGGCAACATTTATTACTGGCGCTGCTTGCCCAAGGACATAAAGTGGTTGGCTGTGTCCGACAACCCTCCGTCTGGCAAGCGCGAATTCCCGATGTGAAATGGTTAGCTTGTGATTATAGCAAGGATCACGAGCCGCAAGTGTGGTTAGGGCGTTTGAATAATATTGATGTTGTCATTAATGCGGTTGGCATTATTCGTGAAAAGCGTGGACAACGCTTTGAAGATTTACACACATACGCCCCAATCGCCTTGTTTAAGGCGGCGAAACAGTTGGGCATTGAGAAAATTTTACAATTTTCAGCATTGGGCAGCACGAATAGTGCCTATCACCGGAGCAAGCGTGCGGCTGATGAGGCGTTATTGACATTAAAACTAGATGCCGTGATTTTTTATCCTTCCATTGTGATTGGGCGAGGTGGGGGGAGTACAACATTATTTTCGGCAATGGCAGCTTTACCCGTGATACCGGTGATAGGTAAAGGTGATCAAGCTCTCCAACCTATTCATATTGATGACTTAATAGCGTGTGTGCTGGCACTGTTAGGAAATTGGCCATCTGGTGGACAACGCTTAGAATTGGTTGGCAGTCAGCAAGTGAGTTTTTTACAATTACTTGTTTTGATGAGAAAATGGTTGAATCTGAAGCCGACAGTGACTTGGTTTATTCCTATACCGTTAATGAGATTATTGGCAAAGATCAATAATTGGCTTGGTATTGGTCCATTGACTTCAGAGAGTTTGGATATGTTATTGCGTGGCAATTGTGGTAATCCCAGCACAGGCATTAAGCCGCGCCCTGTCGAAGTTGCTTTGCGGGATAATCCGGCAAGCATGGCTGATCGGTGGCAAGCGAGGCTATTTTTATTGCGGCCTTTATTGCGAATAAGTATTGGTTTTCTTTGGATATTGACGGGAATTGTTTCGGCCTTTGTCTATCCGGTGGAAGAAAGTTATAAGTTACTTGCTGCGATAGGTATCAGTGGCATCTGGGCACCTATCATGCTTTATTCGGCAGCGGCATTGGATGGACTGTTGGGTATTGCGACTTTGGTGGCTTATCGAATACGTGTTGTGGTCGGTTTACAGTTATTGTTAATGGTGAGTTATATGATCATGATTAGCTGGGCTTTGCCGGCATTTTGGCTCCATCCATTTGGTCCAATCAGTAAAAATATGCCCCTGCTCATTGCTACGCTTATCATGTTGGTTTTTGAGGAAGAATAAAAAATGTTATATCTGTCGCTGAAAACTATTCATATTATCAGTGCTACCGTATTATTTGGTACAGGTGCGGGCAGTGCTTATTATATGTTACGCGCCCATCTCAGTGGTAATGTGCAAGCCATTGCTGTGACAACGAAACATGTGGTTATCGCTGATTGGCTATTCACAACGACAAGTGCTATTGTCCAAGTTATTACGGGAATCTGGATGGCGTGGCTGGTGGGTTGGCCGCTGACGCAAAAGTGGATTCTCATCAGCTTTGCATTGTATTTTTTTGCGGGCGCTTGTTGGTTGCCGGTGGTTTGGCTGCAATATCGTTTGCGTGATATGGCAGAAGAAGCGCTTGCTAACGATTCTCCTTTGCCGCCGCTTTATTATCGTTATATGCGTATTTGGTTTTGGTTGGGATGGCCGGCGTTTATTTCGTTGGTTATTGTGTTTTTTTTGATGGTTTTTAAACCAATATAATAATCATAAAAACCATAAATTTTATATTGCTATTTTGAACAATGAGTGTTATCATTTCATCTCCGATTTTATCTATATAGTAGAAAAGTTGTTTCGGGAATGGAGCGAATTTCCTCCCGTAGGGAACTTTCAGTCGAGGGTTGAACGAAGTTTCGGGAAATCCGCTACGCTCAATTCCCGAAACAACGAAAATTGATGGGTATTGTAGGGTGCGTCCTACGCACCTTTAACTGAGCGTCAGGGTGCGTAGGACGCACCCTACATTACCCATAAAAACAACCTTGACAGAGTACTAGCCCAAGGGCGCACGATCTCATTCAGGGTGCGTCCTACGCACCTTATAATGAAATTAAAGAGATACAAAAATACCTTTAATATCAAGGTGCCGGTGAAATTTTGTTTCATACCTCAAGCAATAGCATAGAACAATGGGAGGCGGTTTCACGAATGAATTATACGCCGGAAAGTTGACATGAGCAATAATAGGCAAAATAAAGCGGAATTGTTGGAGATTATTTGGCAACAACAAAAGTTGATCCGGGAATTGGAAAATAAAATAGCGCGTCTCGAAAAGCGCAATACAAAATTTGATTCCTGTTTTTTCAGCAAACTAGAGATACGCCCTAGTGAAATAAAATCCAAGGCTCAAAAAGAATCCGAAAAAATAGCGATTATCTCTGATATTCATGGCAATTTGCCCGGGCTACTCGCGGTGATGGCAGACATAGAAAATTGCCAATGTGACCGAATCATAAGCTTGGGTGATCTGGTAGAGGGTGGAGATTATAATGAGGAAGTGGTCAGATTTATTAGAGATAACAATATCACAAGTTTACGTGGCAATCATGATGAATCTAATGATTTAGAACTATCAAAAGATATCCAAACATTTCTTAAAACTCTTCCTGAAGAAATAATAGAATCAGATATTATATATACTCATATTTCTCCCAGAACGAAAAAAGTATCCTTATGGGATGAAATAGAAGCGTGGAATGTGTTTGATGAAACACCCTATAGATTAGCCTTTGTTGGGCATCTTCACATTCCCTTGATATTTGGTGAAAAATGTGAAGAAGCTTGCACCTCTACTTGCCATCAAATCCAATATGGAAAACCATTTCAACTTGATGAGACAGATAGATATATTATCTCGGTTGGCGCAATCGGCTATAGTCGTGATAATATCAATAAGCTACGGTATGTTATTTATAATAAATTAGAGAATTCTGTTGAATTTAGAGCCGTTGAGGGGGAACAGGTTTGACGGAGGCTTGGAAATTAATGGCATTGAGTCCACCGTGGGGTCGAGTCCAAGATAAATCTTGGACTCCTGCTTACGCCAAACCATCAGCTTGAGTCTCTCCAGTCAATTGAAGCACATAGTTTAATGCCCCATACAATTGACCTAACTTATCAATTGTAAAATTTATTGGCTCTTTAACAAAAACATCTTTTTTCAGTTCTCCAAATTGCCATAAATTAGCATCAGTCACAATTCCATAAACAGGATGCTCAAAATCATTATTGATTTTTTGTGATGCAACTAATTCTGCTAAACATTGCCCCCAACCTTGTTCAAAATCATTTTTTTTTGCTTCAACGACAATGAGTTTTGGTTTCTCTAATACAGTCTTACCTAACTCAGAACGAGCTGAAAAGATATAATCTGGTGTGCCAGACAGAGTTTCATCATAAGATATACTTTTTTGGCTCCAGAAGGAACACTTTAAATAATATTTTTTATACACTTCTCTCAAAATGGGAGAAATGATAATTTCACAGCGTGAGGCTTCTGAACTAAAAACATCAATATTTTCTTTAAAAAATTCCAAGTCACTTAAAAAATTTTCTGATGGTTGTATTTCTTCAGTGACAATAAAATTGTCTTCATGGTATTTGATACTATATTTTTTCTGCACTTCTGCAATGTTTTTAAACTCACTAAAAGCCATATTTCATCTCCTCTTATAAAACTCTAAAAATCAAAATTATTTATAGAATACAGACTTTTTTTATCATTACAAGTGTCACGATTTTTGCCGAAAAAGTTATTGCTCTTCGTCGAGCCCGCTGCTAATCCAAAGCTAAGATTTAGAACATCAAACGGAAAAGCATTCTGATGCCTTATTGCGTCATTTACTTAAACAGATGCCAACACAAGCATGGATAGAGCGTGAGGGTACACTCATTCAACTCCCCAGTACGGAAATTAAAGAAGGTGATTTAGTTGTCGTCGGCACCGGTGAAATGATGCCGATTGATGGGCGGGTGATCGATGGCACAGCGGCGGTTAATGAGGCTTCGCTGACCGGAGAAACGGTCCCCGTGCGTAAAGAATTCAAAGATAAAGTATTATCGGGCACCGTGATAGAGGATGGACGACTGAAAATTCGCGCCACCCGGGCGATAATACCACCACCGCCCGTATTACTCGTTTTATTGAAGAATCCCTGAAAAAACGCTCTAAAACCCAATGTATGGCTGAAGATCTCGCTAATCAGCGCGTTTATTATACATTAGGGCTAGGAGCGGTGGTTTATCTGCTCACACGAAATCTTCACCGCTTAGCGGCAGTATTTTTGGTCGATCACGCTTGCCCTTTAAAACTGGGTACACCAGTCGCTATCAAATCAGCCATGTATCGAGGCGCGACGCATGGGATGTTATTTAGAGGTGGACAAGCCATTGAAAACATTGCGAGTGCCGACACCATCGTTTTTGACAAAACCGGCACACTGACAACGGGCAATTTAGAAGTCACCGAAGTTATCTCCCTAACAGAAGAACAAAAATGGCCAAAAAATGAAATTTTAGCCTTGATAGCCTCAGTGGAAGAACATGCGACACATCCGGTGGCAGATGCAGTCGTCAATTCTGCTAAACAGAAAGCATTACATCACATTGAGCATGAAGATGTGGATTATATGGTAGCGCATGGATTGACGACGCTGGTGGAGGGGCAAACTCTTGTTATTGGTAGTCGACATTTTTTAGAACAACATAAGCAAATTTATTTTGCCGCTCATGAAGAATTAATTAAAGAACTTGAAGAGCAAGGAAAAACTTTGTTGTACGCGGCTTTAAATGAAAAACCGCTTGGCATTATTGGGCTACGTGATCATCTGCGCCCAGAGGCGGCGGATATTCTGAAAAAACTGAGACAATCAGGGATTAAAAACATTGCCTTGCTGACGGGCGATCAGCGTGACAAAGCCTTGGCTTTAGCAGAGCAGTTAGGTATAGAGGCGACATCCGTTTATTACGAGTGCCCCCCAGAAGAAAAAGGCAATGTAGTCAAAGAATTACAGAAAAAAGGCCAACAAGTGGCTTTTGTCGGCGATGGAGTCAACGATGCGCCAGCACTGATAAGTGCCGATGTAGGTATTGCCATGCCCAAAGGGGCAGACTTAGCCCGGGCAACAGCGGATATTGTCTTATTAGATGATCATTTAGAAACCGTCTTAAATGCCAAAATTTTAGGCGACAAAACCATGCGCCTGATACATTATCATTTTAAAGTATCAATGGTTGTCAACTCAGCCGTTGCGGGGGGCGCGGCGTTCGGTTTGCTTTCGCCCGTATTAACAGCTTTGCTCCATAATGGGACGACGATTGGTATCTTGTTAAATTCATTAGCGGGAGTGAGCCTAAAAGAAAATAAATTGGCGGAAATTAAAGAAAAATTGATAACAGTTCGAGAAGCCTATAGGTAGGTATATTGGAGTACAAAGCTTTAGCTTTGTCAGACAGTACAAAGCTAAAGCTTTGTACTCCAAAAAAAATTATCCGATATCGCTTGACTTTATTAATGATAATCTTTATCATTTGCAACAACGTTGTGATACTGACTGATTTAGGACTTACGCATTGACAAACAAACTAGAATATGTTAAAAACCGCCCCCCTTTTCATTAATTAATCAAGAATATCAAATAGTTACTCATAATTGAGTCCGTGTCAAATGGTGGTTTTCCAACATTACAAACAAACATTTTGTGAGTGACTCAAAAAAACTTGACATTCCGTATTTTATTATGTTACATAGCTCTCATTTATTGAGTCCTCTTGGATGAACGCTCGGATTACATCGTTGAATAAGTTTTTTTGTATTTCATACCAGTTACTAATCTGATTCTGAACTCGCATTAATTCAAGTTTAACAAAAGCACAGATTGCACAAAAGACATGATTTTTAATGGCTTCTGTCGTTCTCACTTGGAAGCGTTCGATATTGCAAACTTGCTTGACAGCCCGATGAAATCTTTCTATATTCCAATGTTTGTCGTGAATTCGCTTAAAATCATCATAAACCAGTCGATTGAGTTCATCAGTTTGAGGGCAATGCAAAATATAATATCGATATTCGTCTTTGAATATTTTCTTAAAAATTTTTACAAAACCAAACCCCTTGAGATAAACGCTTAAACCGGCATCATTAGGAATATCTAAATGCTGTATTTGTATATAAGTTCCTTTTTCAAGAGAAACCAAACGATTATTTTTAATAGCAAACATAAAGCTTAATTCATGGTTTTTCATAAATTTAAGATTATTTAAGCTAGAATACCAACTATCCCCTGTGATCCCTAAGGGTTTTAGCCCCCATAACAAGACTTCGTGTAACATGTCAAGAAAATAATCATTTTTGGTTTTTCCACTTAATTTTTCAACAAGCCGAAAATTGACGGGGACACAAACTTGATTGATATCAGTATAATATAATGTGACGAGATTAATACCTTTTACCGTTTTTTTGTGTTTTCCAGACAAAAAATAATCAATAAGTTCAGTTTTATTCGGATTTGAGTATGGTTTATCAATAACACTATCGTCCACGCTTAAAGTACCACCTTCCAAGGCTATTTTTGATTTGACCTGATCAAATAAGTCTTTTTGATTATAATCTTCGCGTTGTAAAAAACGATTAATGCTATCGTGGGAAATCCCTAAAATGTTTGATAAACGAGTACAAGTAGCATTTTTAGGTTCGCTAAGTAAAAATGATATATACGTTGAGAACGTGCATATCGCGGTTGAAGATTTTTTAACTATTCTCATGAGCCGGTTTTCAGATTGAAAGTCTAATTTTAATTTAACCACATATATTTTTTTTTGTCAATGCGTAAGTCCTATGATTAATAAAATAAATCAAATAATTTGATGAGGATAAAACGATGAGCTATTATATTCATAATATTCCCGGCAGACTACGTATTCGTTCAGCACAAATCAAACGCGATAACTGTCAGGCATCGAATCTCTGTAGCATCTTAAAATCCATGACGGGGATTTATAGCACTGAACTCAATAAAAAGGGGGGGAGTTTGATCGTGCATTATGATCCCGCTCAATTGACAGCCGATGATATTTTGTACACGACGCATAAAGCTGGCTGTTTAGAGCAAGTCATATCAAAGTCTCGCAAGCCTGTCAGTGCCGTTGGCACAATGTTAGGCAACGCCATTTTTGGGACGGTGGTGAAAAAAAGTTTAGAAACGTCCATGTTATCGTTGGTTAAATTGGCAGTGCGTTAGTTTCCATTCTCTTTTCTTTACAATGAGCGGCGGGTATAAAAAACCTAAAAAATCCTATTTCTTCAATAAATAAGGTGAGCGCATGAAATAACGTCTGAAAGTCAAAACCAAAGTCAAAACCAAAGTCAAAACAAGACCTGCCAGGTTAAAACAAAACCTGGCAGGTCAAAGGCACCTCATCCCTGAATTTAACTTTGACCTGGCAGGTTTTGTTTTTAACCTGCCAGGTCTTGTTTTGAAGTTGACTAAATTATTTCATGCACGTTCCTAAATAGGATTTTTGGCTTGCCATTTAATTCCTTCCCATAGTTTACGCTGTTCCTCAATCTTTACCGCAACTTCCTTCACTTCAACCAACTTAAAGACTATCCTAGATAGTGGCTCACCGCTAGTCAATTGGTTTTCCCAAAAATTTCCATGCTTAAATTATATCAAAAGGATTCTTGACAAGTTCACAAAAAAATGTGTAAATATAACTCACAAGTTTTTTGAACTTGACATTTTGCCTTTTATGGAGTCCACCTTCGGTTTGGACAAACAGCGGGCACGTCCAAAGCTAAAGCTTTGGACTCCAACAACAATGTCAAGTCAAAAAAAACTTGTGAGTCGAGTATTAAATACATAGAGGAGACATTAAATGAAAAAACGAGTTTTACTTCAAACCGCCGTATTATTAGCGGCAACGGTCAATTTGAGTCAGGTGGCGGCTAACTCTTTTCCACCAGCTAAATGCAAAGCAGAGTTAAATGTGTTTGAATGCCTTCAGAGTAAATTTGACAGTCTGCGGGAGCGAATTGCTCATTTTGAAAACCTGAGCAAAGTTTCAAGCGATGCCATTCAAGCATTACATGAGCGAATTGCTCAGCTTGAAAATGAGAATAAAGCTTTGCGGCAAAAAACTGATGCGCTCAGTGTTTCAAGCAATGGCATTCAAGCATTACATGAGCGAATTTCCGAGCTTGAAAAGGATTTGCGGCAAAAAACTGATGCGCTCAGTGTTTCAAGCAATGGCATTCAAGCATTACATGAGCGAATTTCTGAGCTTGAAAAGGATTTGCGGCAAAAAACTGATGCGAGCAGTGTTTCAAGCGATGGCAATGTCGGGATTGGCACGTCGAGCCCAACCAGCAAATTGGAAGTGGCTGGCACCATTCATAGTACCAGTGGAGGTGTTAAGTTTCCGGATGGCACGAGACAAACCACAGCCGCTCCTCGCGTGGAGCAAGGAGTTTTAGAGATAAATAGAGATGCTATTCCTGAGTTGATGAAGCTACGAGAAAATTGTTATACTCGTGGAATTTTAAATAAGCGGGTTAATTTCAAGAGGAAATTTCAAGCCGCACCGGTCGTCATGTTAAGCTTAATCTTTCTGGATATTATAGAGGGGAACAACCACAGAATTAGGGTAAATGTGAAACAGGTTGATAAAAGAGGCTTTAGTTACGAGTTCGTGACCTGGTGTAATACGAAAGTCTATCGGGCTAGGGCTCAATGGACAGCAATTGGACAATAGTGAACGTAGCAAGCGTAGGCTGCGTCCCACACGCCATTAATCTCACACCATTAATGATTTGATTTCAAATGGTGCCAATGACGGTGCGTAGGACGCACCCTACGTTCCAAAAATCCGATTTTTTTAAAAAATCGGATTTCTTTAACGGCTTAAAAATGTTAAAAAACTTCCGTCTGCATGGGCTTATCAGGGAAAAAAAGAAAAGGAAAAATGCCATTTGCATCTCGTTTCATGAATCTACAAAGCCCCTGACTTATCCTTATCGTTAAGCAATTTTTTGAGCTTTTTACAACACAATAGAGGTGAGTGATGTTAGAGTATTGCTTGAATTGCGATTATGAAAATGAGATTAAGCCAGATCGAGCCGCAGTGACAGTCACCGTGCGTGGTGAATATTTTGAAGTGACAGAAGAATTTTATAAATGCCCCGTCTGTGGAGAAAAATTTACCAGCAGTTTGGGGCATGATGCTTTAGACGAGGCTTATCGTGAATATCGCCGCCGTCATGACATGTTGCAACCGGAAGAAATTCGTCATTGGCGTTCCCACTACGGATTAACACAAATTGAATTAAGCCGTTTATTAGACTGGGAGGCTGCGACTTTAAGCAGCTATGAAAACGGTGCCTTACAAGAAAAATCTGAAGATACATTGCTTAAGTTCATTATGGCACCTCAAAACTTGTTAAACTTAATAACAAGCAAACCACATATCTTGAATGTAGAAAAACAAAATCAACTGCTCGCGCAATTATCTGCTAATAAAACCGTTGCCAAGCATGTAGAGCAGCTTTATACCATCTACAGTCCGCCCAACAAATTAGGTGAGCACTCAGAGGAGAATAAACAGAATATCAGTTATGAGCCTTTTGTTCAGAACGGTATCCCCGTTTTTGCTAACACAAGTGTTCCTGTTAAAACCCTGATTGACTATTTCAAAGGCGGTAAATCTGTTAATAATTTCTTGGACGCCACAGTGAGTCGAGAACAAGTCATGGCATTCCTAAGCGAACTTGAAAAACAGATTATCAAACCGGCAATGTAAATAATCCGTTTAGGCCAAAAATCCGTTGTACTCATTATTATGGTAAGTCCTACTTATACAGGAGACATTAAATGAAAAAACGAGTTTGACTTCAAACAGCCGTCTTATTAGCGGCAACGGTCAATTTGAGTGAGGTGGCGGCAAGCTGTTTTCCGGCAGCAAAGGGCCAAACACTGCTTGACGTGCTTGAGTGCCTTCAGAGTGAACTTGACAGTCAGCGGGAGCGAATTGCTCATTTTGAAAACCTGAGCAAAGTTTCAAGCGTCTCTGTTCGCCGTCGGAGGTGGTAAACGCACTGAGAGCTGGCGTCCTCAAGCAATATTACTGGTCTGAGGGGGACTCTTGGTATCACACAGCCTCACAGGCTGAAACATCTCAGGGAGATCACAAGGAGCGAGCCTAGCCTGGTTCTCATTCCGGGTGCGTCCTACGCACCTTATGGTCCAATGCCATATCGTGCCCACAAACCTACGAGCTTGCCAAAACATCGTAGGTTAATTTTTCGTTTAATTTACAACGCTCTGCGAGGTATTGGTCTCCTCGTAGGTCTGATACTTCGTTACCTAAGTAAACGAAGTAACGGAACGTTCATTTGGGGCGGTACGATATGGCATTGACCTTATGGTCCAATGCCATTAAGATAACGCTCCCCAAATCAGACCTCAGTCAACCCATACCTCGCAGGTCGTTGTAAACTCAATGAAAAATTAACCGGAGCAGGTTTTGGCAACCTCGTAGGTTTGTCTTAACTTAATGGCATTGCCTTATGGTCACGTCTAATTGATCGACACTGACAAACAGGTGCGTAGGACGCACCCTACACTCGCTAACGTTAACTGAATGGGAAAAGAAAATTCAAAATTCTTTTGATGCTCGACACACAAGTGGGTAAGGAGGAAGGATTAAACAATAAAATCACTTGAATAATTGAGTATTTTGGGTTTATTCGTTGTACGAACAGCTACGGACAAAACAATTCTTCCCAACTGGGAGAGGGGGCGTTCCCTGGGGGGGTGAAAAAGAAGCAGCCAATACCAATCAAAACTGATCCCGTTTTTATTCCTGCTTTATAACGGGTTGTTTTTAAAGTTATTAAAAATAATGAATAAAAACGGGATCAGTTTTATGGCTAACATACTGTTTCTTTTTCACCACCCCAGCATGACGCTATCGCTTATCAGGTAAGCCGTTCGTTTGTGTGCATCGGCATTCGGGATTGACAATGGCAAAGATTTTGGGATCGAAATGGTAGGCAATAAAAAGACTTTGCCCACTTTACCCGGATTTACGTTTGATCCAAAATAGTTATGTCTGCTGCATTTAAGTCATTTTACGCAACACTTCATTTCCAGAAATATGGTGTTTAATCGTTGCAAATATATGTAATGCAATAAGCCCTAAAAAAATATAAGCCTCATCAGCACCCTGCCTACAAAGCCGGTTGGTCATTAGTATGGCAATGAGCACCACCGCCTGCTTCCCATGAACCGAGCATTTCTATTACATGCACATCTCTTCCGGGGTAGTAGGATTCAATCCTGGCCTTTGCTGCCGCATCAGTAACCGGATTATCAAAACCAACCACTATGACAAAACCGTTTCCAACAATCCAGTTCAAATAGTCAGTATCGAAGGTACTGTCGTTATAACTAGCAATGCCTTCCAATGGTTCACGAATAACCTTAAACCCAGCATCAGATATGGCAGTTGCAGCATCATTATAGACCTTATCGTCTTTACCGTCACCGGGTTTACATTTTGAAGCTTGTGTGCATTGAGGTACAACTACGGTGTCTACATCAATAAATCGTGCGATACCATCAATATGACCTTTGGTTAGATCACCTTCAGTTACCCCTTCTATCAACACCACTCTACTTACACCAAAATAGGTTTTCATATCAGCAATGGCCTGATTTTTTGTATAACCTGGGTTTCTGTTGGGGTCGCCTATAGTACTCCAGTTTAATATTACGCTATCTACGCCGTTAAATTCAAGGTTGCCTCGCTCGTGTACAATATCTACTTTGTCTACTGGCATGTTCAGATAGGCTCCTACAGCTATTGGTACTCTATTATCTTTTTTGTAGCGAATCTTGTTACCAAAACCTCCGCCCCACGCATCAAATTCCCAGTTCTGAATACGCATTTCACCATCCTGCACTACATACATTGGACCATTATCTCTCATCCATGCATTGTTATTAGCTATCCGGTGCCAAATAATATTATAATGGTCAGGATCACCACCAGCATTGCGAATAGCGGTTCGAGCCTGCCTTTTGATCCTTTTATTGTTGTACAATATATGTAGTTTTTCATATTGAACGATGACATTAGTCATCTTCGCAAAGGAAGACTCATAAACATTTTCCCAACGACCGGGCCATTGTAACCAAACTGCTTCCTGATGCTCCCATTCAGCTAGCACGCGAATGGTTGATGTAGGAGGAGGCGTAACATTAGAATATACCTGCCGGCCTTCAAAAAAGGTCCTTTCCACGCTAACATTGGCGATCTCTCTCGCATTTAAATTAAAAATATTTTCACTCAGCACAACAATATCCGCTTTTTTTCCAACCTCGAGTGACCCAATTTCATTTTCAAGAAAGTTAGCATGGGCACCATTAAATGTTCCAGCCTTAATCATCTGTTCAAGGCTGACATTCGATTTTGACAAACCCTGGCTAATATTTAATATAGGATCAAACTGTGAAGTAGTCCAGTCACTTGCATTTGTTACATTAACACCAGCATCAAAAAGACTTTTATAGGGACTTTCATTTCCCTGCGGATTCTTTGCAAGAAAAAGTGGTGTTATGTGGGCGGCAAGCCCCAGCGTACCCATTCTTGTGATGTCTTTACTTCTTGCCTTTTCAACGTGGGCCAGGGAGTGCCTGGAATCCCTTTCACCATTCATCCACACAACATCTTCAAGCGCATCTACTACGTAATCTACCGCACGATCACCGATTGTATGGACGTGAATCTGGAACCCTGCATCATCTACCTTATCAAAAGCGCTGACCATAGCATCATCTTGCCAAATTTTAAGACCGTTGGGATTGTTTCCAAATTCATAAGCTGTATCTCCTGCTCCATCAGCCAGAAATTTAAAGGAATTTACTTTAAAGTGTGGATGTGTCAGTTTTTTTGACTTTCGAAGCCCTTTTGTAATATCCTTCAAATAATTTCCGGCATCATCAATATACCATGAACCTCTAAAACGAACGGTCAACTGTCCTGCTTTGGCCAGTTCATCATAGGCCTTATAATAATTGCGATCAAACTCCATCCAAGCATCATGAGCCGTTGTAATACCTTCACGGTTTAGCCATTCTTGAAGCCACAGTAAAGACGTTTTATATTCTGTCTTTGTAGGTGCTGGAAAAAGATACCAGGCAGGTTCCATTGCTGCCATCTCTACTAATAACCCAGTCAGTTCCCCGGTATTCGGATCTCTTACGATAGTACCGCCTTCAGGGTCAGGAGTGTTCTTATCCCAACCAAGCAACTCAAACACTTTGGAATTAACCCACATGGTATGAATATCTTTGTCAACGATGGCTATGGGCCGCGTAGAATCTATTGCGTCAAGCCACTCTTTCCTGGGGCCGATATCATCATAGATGTAGCGGTCAAATCCAGCTCCCATAAATCCTTCCGTCCCAGGGTTATTCTGAGCAAACTCTTCAATTGCTGCAATATATTGCTTATGGGTATTAAAATCAAACAAAGCCGCCGTAAATTTATAGGCATAAGCGTTCGATAATGGGTGCATGTGAGCATCTACAAAAGAAGGCATTGCAAATTTTCCTTTAAGGTCAATGACTTCTGTTTGCGAGTCTATAAAAGCGTCGCTCCCTTCCATTGAACCGACATGTACAATTGTGCCGTCTTTAATAGCAACTACCTCGGCCCAGCTTTTCTCTTCATCAACCGTATAAAATTCACCATTTATAAGTACGGTATCTGCTGCACTTTCAACGGCATGTGAGAGCCCTGTTCCTATGGTGCCTCCAATCAGTATTAACATTAGTATCAGACGTAAAAGATTATGGTTCGTCATCACGTTTCTCCTTGGGCTTGAACCCATTTGGGCTTGCGGTTAGCAACAAGCTTTCCTTCTTCAGCGAGGTACGATCTTTTCGCTTGCGCCTAAGGTCGCAAATCACCGGCTGCAAAAAACTGGGGTGGTGAAAAAGAAGTTTATTTGCCCGTTCAAACTTGATCCTATTTTTGTTCATTGTTTTTAATTACATTCAAAACAATAAGTTATAAAGCATGAATAAAAGCAGGAGCAATTTTAAGTGGCCATTGTATTTTTCAGCATTTCTTGAGTGGCAGCTATAATAACAGCAATGGGTGTTTTTCCCTTGTATCGCCATTCTGCCAATTTCCCTGAAACATAAGGAAAATTACCAGGTGCATTTTCCATGATTTCCTCAAAAAAGTCAGCGATGATTTTATCACCTTTTTTTATAACAAGCCAGCTTCTTGAATCCATACCTTTAAGAAAAATCCGGTAATCCTCTCGCCCCGGACATTCTTCAGAAAAGTAGTCAATTTCGGCATCTGGGTTATTTGCTGATGATTCAATAACTCGACACTCTTTTAATGTTGTGTAAACCGAGCTATAATTTGAATCTTCGGCATATAAAAAAAGCAAGTGTAGGGTGCGTCCTACGCACATAAAGGTGGAAAGAGGGTGCGTGGGACGCACCCTACGCTTGCTTCGGCATATAAAAAAAGCAAGTGTAGGGTGCGTCCTACGCACATAAAGGTGGAAAGAGGGTGCGTGGGACGCACCCTACGCTTGCTAAAAATAAACTTGTGTCGGCTCGATGAGCGCAGAGCGTGGGAACGAGAATCAGTTATCACTGAGCCAATTTGTTGGTAGCGTATTATTATTAATATAAGCCTCCCTATCCGCCGCCTCCTCAGCAACTGTCGTTAGACTCTCACCAATTGCCCCAACAGTCAAAACACTGATAAAAAGTAATGTAACCAAGCTCAGGGCGGGTGCCAGTTCACGTATGTGTGGTATCTCCGCAGTTGGTTTTTTAGTTGGCTCTTGAAACATTAAACGCGCAATGCGTAGAAAATAGGCAGTTTCTATCACCGTCGCTATTAATACCACCGCGATTGCCATTTGATACCCGCCGATGTTGGTAGCTAAGGCGCCTTTCAATAACAAAAACTTGGCCCAAAAACCGGGCAGCGGTGGGATACCAACCAGCGAAAGTGCCAATACTAAAAATAATAAGGTACTCAGCATGGAGACTTGTGAGGCACCGATTAATTTGTTGATGTGTCCTCCCCACGCTTGGGTTAGCATAAACAAGGCAGGTTTGACCAATGCGTGATGGAGAGCAAGGGCAATGCCAGCAATCACGCCAGCGGGTCCCGGAATAGCAAAGGCAATGGCAACTAAGCCCAGTTGTCCGATAGATGAATAGGCTAAAACTTGTCGTAAATCGGTGGCACGTAGCGCCGCTAATTCTCCGCTGATCACCCCTAAAACGCCTAAGCTGAGCAATAACAGAGGCGCGGTAGTGTCCGCATACATCAACACCAGTATCCGTAATACCACTAACAGGGCTAGTTTGGAGACTATTCCGCCTAACAGCGCGGAAATTCGAGCGGGTGCGGTGGTATAGACTTCTGGTACCCATGTATTAACCGGAAATATTTCAGCTTTAACGCCAAAGCCTATCAACATCAAAGCAAATGCCACTAAGCCAACCTCGCCATTTAGCTTTTCTGGCGCGAGATGGGCTAGGTGGGCTAAATTCAGTGTGCCAGTGACGGCGTAAATCAAGGCAATGCCCAATAATAGTAGGCTTGAGCCAAGCGCACCCAAAATCAGGAAACGGATACTCGCGGCATAGCCAGCACCGTTCCCTCGGCTCGCGGCTAATCCATAAGAAGCGACAGCGACTATTTCATAAAATACATAGATATTAAATAAGTCACCCGATAACGCCAGTCCACAACCGCCAGCGACAATCAACAGCAGCAATGTTTCTTCCTGAATCCGTCCCCTCTCTTTGCCTAGCCATAATATTAAAGTCCCTAGCACAACCAGTATGACAAATAAAAGGGCGAGTTGATCCACATAAAATAGGATACCCAAGGGAGCGGAAAAGCCTCCCATAGCGATACTCTGTGGTGTGCGATCCCATAATCCCAAAGCAATCGCTAAGTTCAATATGAGTATGACAGGTCCTGTCCAATAGCCAACGCTGGTGTGTTGACGATATATGATAGGGAGCAAAAATGCGCCGAGTAAAGGCAATGCAACTAACCAAATGCCATTCATGCTGATGTTTCCTCAACGGGTATGCCATCAATGACGTGCGTACCGCTTTCTTGTGCAATCTTTTCTGCTAAAACTTTCGTATCCAAAGTGCCATACGCTTTATACGTTTTGACGACTAAAGCAAGTGCTAAAGCTTGGACACCTACGCCAATGACAATAGCGGTTAATACCAGTGCCTGTGGAATGGGATCGACCATCGCTGCGGGAATTTGACCCTCTACTAAAATGGGCGCCACTGCATTAGGGCGGTAGCCGATAGTTATCAAGAATAAATTGACGCCGGCTTCTAACAGGATTAATCCGAATATGATCCGAATCAGGTGCCGATACATAACCATGGCGAATATGCCTAATAGTATTAATCCGATGGCACCACAATATGAAAAAATATAAATCCAAGCGGTTTCTTCTATTGTCATTTTTGTCATTTTTTTAATCACTCACCTCAGATTCTTGCAGACGCGCTAATAGCCCCGCCAATTCTGCCCCGACTTTCAGTCCGACGGCTAGATAGAGCAAAGGCAAGCTGCCCGCTGAAAATAATTGCCCTACTTCTCCCGTTCCAAACAGAGGCGCCAGAAAGTCACCTTTATCAAAGAGTGCCACTAAACCGATAATAATAAAAGCAGCCCCTGCTAAACCTTCAATCGTGCTGCTCACTCGATGATTGAATGGGCTTGCCGGTGAGGCTAAAATGGGGACGAAAAAAGCTGCCGCTAAAATCGCGCCGCCTTGAAATCCACCACCAGGTGTGAGATGTCCATGCAATATAATATAAACGCCCAAAATAATCAGAAATGGAAATAACAGATCGGCGGCAATACGCAAGATAAATCCGGCATCCGGCTCAAACGCGGCATCAGGACGACGTTGCCCTAAAACCATACCAGCAGCCGTTGCTGCGACAAATAAAATCGTTAATTCGCCCAAAGTATCCAAACCACGATAGGCGAGTAATACAGACGTCACGAGATTAGCCGTTCCCACCTCCAACGGGGCACGCGCCAGAATGCTCATGCCCACCGTATTATCATAAGCCAATATTTTTAGGACTGCACCTAGTAGTAAACCAAGACCAATTATGAAAATAAGGCCACTTATTTCACGTAATTTCATCAGATGTCCTCTTCCAAAGACCAACGCGACGTAAGGTTAAAGCCAAGAGAACGCCACTCACACCGGCACCCACCGCAGCTTCAGCTAAAGCCACGTCTGGTGCTTGTAGCACCACAAATAACACTGAGAGTGCTAAAGAGACAACAGAGGCGGCAGCGGTTGCCGCTAAATAATGACGCAAAAAGACTACGGCAAAAGCCGCGCCTAGCATTACCACAAGACTAATTAATGCGACCCAAAATAACATTAGCATTCCTCCTGTTGGTTTTTTTGAGTGCGTAAACCTGCCATCTTGGCAGCACGGGCAATCGTGGATGAGGCTACCGGAGAGGTTAGCAAAATAAATAGGGCAATCAATATTATTTTAGGCAGCCATGTTGGGTGATGGAATGCCACTCCAGCTAACATGGCTAAAGTGCCCAATGTGGTGGCTTTAGTGCCGGCTTGAATGCGGTTATAGACATCTGGCATTCGTACCAATCCTAATGCGCCTAAAAATAAAAAGCTTGCACCGATGAGTATTAAAATATTTCCAATTATTATCATATCGTTACATTTAGGAGTCCAAAATTTATTTTGGACGAGGTGTTGTAGGGTGCGTCCTACGCACCGTGACTCTTAATTTATGCCCAGGACGCACCCTACATTACTTGTGGTTGCCCTTGGCTAGTCAAACAAAATTTCACCAATATCCAAAATCTTCCCATCCCGATCAATCTCAATACCATTTAATCTACTATCCACACTGTATGCGATGGAACAAGCGTTGTCAACACACAAATATTCCAACCCGATTGCCTGAAATTCGCCACTCATCAGAAAACGGACTTCAGGCTTATCTTCAAATTTAAAAGGCGTATGACCACAAATGACTCTTTCAATTCCAGTGGCTTCTTTAAAACGCTTATATAACAAGCGAATCCTTTCATCTTTTTTAAGACAGTCTTGAAGATAGTTAAAGTCACTCCAGATTGGTCCGCCAAACGTTGGAAAACCTCTAGCCACTCCACGCCAATATCCGATCTGATCCACTACCTCCGCTCCGTTCATTCGCCTAAAGCTATAATCATTCAAGGCGTTTTCGACAATTTGAGCCATCAAGCGATTGCTACGTTCAACAACATCTTTAAGGCTAAAATCTGGCAGGAACGTATCATGACGAGGATCATATTGATTGCCAAACACCAAGGGATCCATCATCGCCAATGGAGAAAGCCCGCCATGAACAAAGACAGTGTTGTCTTCGTTATGGATGAATCGTGTACGGCGGAAAAAATCGCCATAATGATGCCGCCAGACTAATGAAATAATTCGCCAATCTATTGGGAGAATCTCTTGCTTGTCTTTATTGATAAAAAAGTTAAAATTACCAAGCTTTAGCATACTCCTTCGGCACTCTTTAGTAGAGATAACCCACCAATTTTTTTGCCCGCTGGTCAATTTTTCAAATAGATTGGAGAGAACAAAGCTCAATTCGTTATGCGAATTTAATTTTTCATTTTCCAACAATAACGAAGAATCCAATCCCAGTTTGCTAACCAGTTGGTTGTAGTAGTTGGAATAGTCATCACCCGTATAGTGGCGATATTCAGCCAGTGGGGAAAGATCCTGCGGATATTCATAACGCAAGGTATAAAAATCATTTTGATACTCAATTCTACCGGTTTCGTAGAACTCGATTTGCTTTTTCACTATCTCATCACCGTGAAGCGCCTTGAAACTTTCCAGACTATCATGGAGCCCCATATTATTGATATAAGAAAGCGTATCGCATTTTGAATGTCCACAACCGTGATAGATTTCAGATATTTCAAACGGATTGATAAAAAAATGGAAATTGATTAAGTCGTGATTACCCATAAAAAATATTGGGTGAATACCAAAATTTTCCCATCTGATTTTATCCAAAAACTGGATAATATGGTAGCCAAAATGATAACGATCTAGGTAATCACCCAGAAAAATCATCCGAACGGGTTGCGCCTGTGGGATCACCATTGCCTCAAACTCGTTCTCACTTATCAGCTTTATGACTGCCTTTATTTCTCCGTCATAACGAATAAGTCCCTTTTTTGCCATGCTGCTCAACATGATATCCAGATCACCGTGAAAATCACCAAATACCAATGTTCGATCAAATTTCATAAATTTATACCTCCGTCCAAGATAAATCTTGGACTCCTATCTTAAAAAAATAGTAGTATGTAGGGTGGGTAGGGGCAATCCCTTGTGGTTGCCCGCGCAACGAAGTGGCGGGACGCCCAACCCACCTAAAAAAAGGATTTCTTTGAAAGTTTAAAATGTTAAAATACTTTTGTTGAGCTACTTATATATAAGGTTAACATAAATGGTTAAAATAGGCACTTATACCCTAAAAAACAAACTCATCCTAGCCCCCATGGCAGGCGTCACAGATCGCCCTTTCCGACAACTCTGTAAACAACTCGGTGCTGGCATGGCGGTATCAGAAATGATTTCATCAAATTCGCTACTTTGGGGCAGCGAAAAAACTAAACGCCGTGCCAATCATGACGGTGAAACTGAACCGCGTTGTATACAAATTGCCGGTGCCGATCCAGAATTATTGGCAAAAGCGGCGCAATATAACGTAGAAAATGGCGCACAAATGATTGATATTAACATGGGCTGCCCCGCAAAAAAAGTCTGTAATGTTATGGCGGGTTCCGCCTTATTAAAAGATGAAACACGGGTGGCTCAAATTCTCGATGCTGTGGTTAACGCCGTTTCGGTGCCCGTCACCTTAAAAATACGCACCGGCTGGGATAAAGCACACCGTAACGGCCTGCGTATTGCCCAAATAGCGGAACAAGCCGGGATACAAGCTTTAGCTATTCATGGGCGTACTCGTGCCTGTGGATTTAGTGGCGAGGCGGAATATGATACGATTGCCGCGATCAAGGCGAATATTAAAATACCTGTGATTGCCAATGGCGATATTCGTAGTCCAGAAAAAGCCAAGTATGTATTAGATTATACAGGAGCGGATGCGGTGATGATAGGACGTGCTGCCTTGGGTCGTCCGTGGATATTTCGTGAAATAGACTACTATTTAAAAACGGGAGAAAAATTGTCCGCCCCCTCTCTGACTGAAATCCGCGACACTTTATTGGCTCATCTGGAGAAACTCTATCAATTTTATGGAGAATATACTGGGGTACGGATGGCACGTAAACATTTATCTTGGTATAGCAAAGGGCAACCATACGGGGCAATGTTTCGTAATACAGTCAATCGCGTGGGAAATTCTCTTGAACAGATCAAGTTAACGCAAAGCTTTTTTGCTAAATTAGCGGAAGCCCTTTAAAGAACCGTGGGGTTACCAAAACCCCGCTGTTCAAGGATGGATTTCCATGCTCTGCTCTTTTTTTTGTTCTAGCGTCCATAATGGTATCGACAACCGATTATTTTGACCGTATCACCTACAATTTCATAGACAAGTCTATGTTCCTCAGTTATGCGCCGTGACCAACAACCTTCAAGTTTATGCTTTAAAGGCTCTGGTTTGCCTATTCCATCAAAAGGGTCTCTTTTGATGGCACTAATAAGTTGATTAATTCTCTTTAAAGTCTTTTTATCTGTTTGTTGCCAATAGAGGTAATCTTCCCACGATTCTTCAGTAAAAACAAGTTTCATTCTTCAATTAACTCCCGTTCAAAAACCTGACCCTCTCTGGCTTTTTTCAAAGAATTCAAAAGTCTTTCAGCGTTTTTGGGACTTGAAAGCAAATAGTTAGTTTCAGTCCATGAATTGTAATCATCAAGCGACAGAATGACAACATTTTGATGATTTTCTATATTAACAATATGAGGCTCATGATTTTGGTAGACATGCTCAAAAATCGTCTCCAAGTTTTCTTGAGCCGTTCTCAGTGAAATGACTTGCATGGTTTTCTTTCCTGAAAGAATGACGCGATTTTATGCGAGGGAAAAAAATCCCCATGGTACTTATTTAGTGTCTGATTAACGCAAAATCAACTAACTAAACTGCTTGCACACTCCGTTGCCGCACGGCTTCATACAAACAAACTCCCGTCGCTACTGAAACATTAAGGCTTTCCACCGTACCCGACATAGGAATGCGTACCAAGAGATCACAAGTTTCTCGTGTCAGTCGGCGTAAGCCCCGCCCTTCTGCCCCCAAGACGAATGCCAGTGAGCCAGTCAAATTGGTTTCAAAGAGAGTGCTTTGACTTTCAGCCTCTGTGCCAACTAACCACACGCCTTGTTCCTGTAACCAGCGCAAGGTTCTAGCGAGATTGGTGACGGAAATAAAGGGGACAGTCGCACCACAGGCGACTTGATGCACGGTTCCTGTCAATTGGCAGGCTTGGTTTTTAGGCACGATCACGGCATCAATCCCCGCCGCATCGGCAGTCCGCAAACAAGCACCCAAATTATGCGGATCTTGCACCTCATCAAGCACTAAGAAAAACGGCGTTTTTGATGAGGCTATAATATTTTCTAGTGAGGATTGAATCTGGCTGGCTTTGCAGCGAATGAGGATGCCTTGATGATGACCGTTATCACTCAAATTATCCAACGTTTTTTTGGGTACGGACTGAATGGCAATTCCCTGTTGTTCCGCTTGTTTCAGCAGGGCTTCTAATTTCGCAGAATGAAGCCCCTGCTGTACCCACATTTCCATGACGCGACTGAAGTCGTTTTTAAAAACGTGTCGCACGGCATGTAAACCGAAAATTTTTTCAGTGTTTTTTTTAGTCAATTTGTAGCCTTTTTAATTCTTGACAAGCATGATGTAGGGAAGACGGGGCATCATCTTGAAGCCCTTGAGGACAGATTTTTTTAGCTAATTTTTCAGCAAACTTACTAGGGGAAATACCTTTGTTATACAAACTTTTATAGGAATCTTTTTCGTTATAATCATGTCCATTCAAGTAGTGAATCCATGTCTCAATATTTCTTGCCGGAACAAAAATAGCAATATTTTCTGTATCTGAACGTGGATTTGGGTCATCTAAAGATTTGATGCGCTCATCTATACTTTTCAGATCAGCATCAATCACAACGACTAAGGCGATATTGAGGTAATTCGCTTTGCTTCGATAAGCTTTAAGTTCCTGCGCATAGTGTTCACGCACATATTGTTCACCAGAACGTCTACCTTTAGGACAAATGTTTGGAATGATTTTTTTTAATCCACGGCTTTGAAAAAATTTTCGTGCAAAGTGATAATGCCTGAGATCTTCACATAAAATAACGAGTTGTGGTTTGTGGCGACTAGTTGTCATAAATCCAACCCCGTGCGACCAGCTCAGCAATGGATAATCCAGTGTCATCTTCATCAGTCACACTTTGAGTACGCACAGGACCATTATCTTGACGGCTAAACCAATAACCCGCATTACTCGCTAAATAGTTAATTAATTTAGGATGATGAGAAATTAACAAAGCTTGTGCGTGATTATCCTCACATTGCTCATAAAGCTTATCAAGCCAAGGTTGAATTTCTGGTAAAGCTAAAAAGTTTTCAGGCTCATCAAGGCATAAAGTGTAGTCCTCATCGGGCAGGCAATATATCAATGTATATAATGCGATCAGAATACGTTGACCATCAGATAATTCATCAAATTTATAATTAATAGTCTGCTCATTGACAAAAAAATCTACGGAAAGGATTTTCGCTTCACCGGCTGGAATAATCTTAAATGCTTTAAAACCAGGTAACATTTCACGTAACTCGTGAGTCAATTCAAAAATGGTACCTTGATCTTGGGATAAGTATCTAAACCAAGCGGCATAATTTGACATTTCCCAAGTGGGGCTAGTGTCTTCCTGACGGCTTTCTGAATTCATCAGAGTTGGATTGATATGGACAATAAAAAACCGTGCCATACGTCTTTTAAACCAAGTCAGCTTTTTATTGTCTGCTCTCTCTTGTAGGGCAGCAATGCCTGAGCGTGACCAATCAAAAGGGTATTCTGGACCAGCAGTGTAATCATCATGGTAAAGTTGCGCCAAGCCAGCATCGGCCTCAATATTAAATTCAAACAAGGGTTTATCATTAAATAATAAATGCTCCTGTTGCATTCGTGCTCGCGCTCGCTGGTGTTCAATAGCCAGTGAATACTTATAAACGCCACCATTCCCAGTGATTTCTAGTTCAAAACGTTGAATTGAGGAATCTTGCCATTTCGTCAAATCTGCCCGTTTAAAAAGCTCGGTAACTGTTTTATCTCCAACAATAAATTGTTGAAGATTGAACAAAGCAAGAAATAATGTTGTTTTTCCGGTGCCATTAGCCCCAAGAAATAAATTCATCGAATCAAGCGTCAATTCAAAATTGACCAAAGACCTAAAATTATTAATGTAAATTCGTTTAAGCATAGATTTAACTTGATAATTAACGCCAAACCTACGGGTTGCTAAAACCCCGCAGGTCAAAAATAAAACAACAACCTCACTCAAAAGACAAATCCCGTTCCCGCGACAAATTAAACCCACAATAAGCAGTCACGAGCATCCCCTGTACACCCAAAATCGCAAAAGTGAGTAATTGCATCACCACCGAATAGGCGACAGCAAGGCTTTCATCAATACCGTATAAACTCAAAGCCAAGACACAGGCGACTTGGTAAATGCCAATATAACCGGGGGCGGAAGGCAAAGAGATGGCGACTAGAAGAAAAACCCCGACTGTCAATCCAGCCTCAAAGGGCAAATCCCAGCCAAAAGCATCCATCATTAGCCACATCCAAAAATAATCCAGCATAAAAATGCCGACACTCAGTAGTAAAACAATTAATATATTATGTGTTTGGCGAAAAGCTTGGACACCTTCCAAAGCGTGCTCGCTCCATTCTTGCAAGCGTTGTTGCCATTGAGCTTGTGCATTCCAACTTTGTACATGAGTCTGTAAACGATCAACCAAAATGATTAACAAAGTCAATAGCACCGTCGCAACCATAAAAATGCTGATAACTGCTCTGCCAACATTGGGATCAATTTGACTACCATGTATCCAAAGCACGAGCAGCGTAAATAATCCCACCACAATCATATCCAGCATTCGATCAATCACAGCACTAGAAATAGCCCGCCCATAGACAAGCGGCGCAAAGTGATGAATAGCCACCACCTTAAGTACCTCGCCCGCCCGTGCAGGGTAAATCATATTACCTAAATAACCGATATTAACCGCTTGCCAAAAATACTTAAATTTTATGATCGGTTGATGTGCGACTAAAGTCCAACGCAGTGAGCGCAAGATGATAATGAGCATGATAATGCTCCCTGCCAGCAAGATAGGTGCTAAGCGAATACTTTTAAGAGCACTCAAAAAAGCAGACCATTCCAAGCGTGAAAACACAATTACCAATAGAACAAAACTCACTAAAGTACCAAAAATTAATATTTTTTTTGAATTCATCTCAGCCTATTGGTCATGGAAATTTTTTTTTAACGAAGTTTCCTAAGCTTTTCTTCTGGCAAAGGAATATTAACTTCTAAAATTTCATAATCACCCTCTTTTTCTATATGCATTTTGACTTGCTCATTATCGATCTCAACGTATTTCTTAACGACATCTAGCAATTCCTGTTGCATTTTGGGAATAAAAAAGTCGAGTGCCCTTGAGTCACTACGATTGCTGCGTTGACGTGCAACAATAATTTGTAAGCGCTCTTTAGCAACAGTCGCTGACTTTTGTGAATCTATCCGAAAGTAATCAAGAATACTCATGTTAATTTTTTGTTGAACTGAACCATTTAAAAATACTTTTTTTAGGTCGTTTTGGTGGTTCTTCTCCAAGGAAACGTGCCACAACCTCAAGATAAGCGACTCCAGCTTCACTATTATTATCAAGCGTGATAGGAATGCCAGCATTAGAAGCTTGTAAAACGGTAGGTGATTCAGGAATAATACCTAACATGGGAATAGCTAGAATTTCTCCAACATCTTTAGAACTTAGCATATCACCACGATCCACACGTTTGTCTATATAACGTGTTAGTAATAAATATTCTTTAATAGGCGGCATATTTTGCACAGCACGGCGGGTTTTACTGGCCAACATGCCGATGATACGATCAGAATCGCGCACAGAAGAAACCTCTGGATTAGTCACAACCAAGGCTTCATCGGCAAAATACATTGCCATGATAGCACCATGCTCAATACCCGCTGGAGAATCACAGACGATATATTCAAAGCGCTTTTTTAAGGCTTCTAAAACTCTTGCCACCCCTTTCAAGGTGAGCGCGTCTTTATCGCGAGTTTGCGAGGCTGGCAGAACATATAAATTCTCAACACGTCTATCTTTGATCAGAGCTTGGTTTAAGCTTCCCTCGCCATTAATCACATTGACAAAATCATAAACGACGCGGCGCTCACAACCCATCACGAGGTCGAGATTCCGTAATCCTACATCAAAATCAATGACAACGGTTTGATATCCGCGTAGTGCCAAACCGGTTGCAAAAGCAGCACTGGTGGTCGTTTTTCCAACTCCACCTTTACCAGATGTAACAACAATAATCTTAGCCAATCTTTTTTTCCTACCTTAGTGAGTGTTTAAATGCTAGGAGTCCAAGATTTATCTTGGACGTACTTTAACCCAAAAGCGACTGAATTGTTAACGACTCTTCATCCAAATAAATTTGTACCTGTTGATCCATTAAATCTGCTGGTATATCTTCATTCACCTTATAATGTCCCGCTATGGAGAGAAGTTCAGCTTTTAAGTCTTGACAAAAAATCCGTGCTTCATTATCTCCATTGATACCTGCTAATGCCCGTCCACGTAAGGGTCCATAAATATGAATATGACGACTCGCCAAGATTTCTGCCCCTTGACTGACACCAGATAATACGATTAAATCACCATTCAGGGCAGCGACTTGTTGTCCTGAACGAACCGGTTTTGTGATAATTTTAGTCGTCGGAGATATTGGTGCTTTAGCAGATTTTTTAGGTTCAAGCAAGTTTTTTTGCGGCGGTTTTTTTACATCAGCTAAGCGCCCTAAATTGAGGTTAAAGGCTATTTCATCTTGCAATGGAGAACCACCACGTACTGCCACTGGGATTAAACCATAAGTACGCAGTAAGCTCACAATTTCAGCTAAATCAAGTTTGTTTTTTCGTACCGCCTGTAGATCAATCACTATTGGGGCATGCTGAAAAAAACTCGGTGCTTTAGAGATTTTTTCGGCGAGTTGTTCTGCGATTATTTCAGTATCACTCTCAAATAAATGCAAAACCATTAATGTTAACAGATTGCCTTTAAATTCAAGTGCAGACACTATTAATTCCCTTCATCGTTTCTATAGAAATTTCTGGTTTATTTTAAATATTTTAAAAAAATTGCACTTTGTAATTGGAAATAAATAACTCATTGGTTTATGACTATATGAATGGAAGCTTATGCTTCCACCATTCTTCTTAAGGGCATAAATCGGTTCAAGTTAAATATTCGTAGCCGTCCGTTCTTTGAATAAGCCGACAGAATCGGTACGAAATATTAGATACCCGTACTGTTCCTGTAGAAATATCAAAACTCCCACTTGCTCTTACCATAACACGCCCAACATAAGTGCCTATCTTTTTGCCTTTAGTCACGTCCCTTAGCACTAATAATCAAAGGCGTTATCGCCTTGGGAATAACAACGTGGCTACCACTTTCACCAACACAAGCAGCATCAATCCAATGGTCTTTCGAGTAACCTAGCTTAATACGGTTAAATTTTGTTCGCCCACCACTTTCCAAGGTAATCGGTAAACCGAAACTTTTTAAGACGTTGCCAGTCGCATAACGAGTAGCATTGACAGCCGCTGCGTCTTTTAAAGGTGCTTTTGATTGCGCTTGGATTTTCTTCAAACGCTTCTTTTTACGCTTCAGAAAATCTTTGATGTCCTTATTGCCCTTTTCTTGGTTGCATGGTGTACAAGCCAAGGTTAGGTTGGACACTCTATCTGAGCCACCTTTGCTACGAGCTTGGATATGTTCAACTTCAAGTGGTACGTTTTTAGCACCACAATAAGCACACTGACGATCCCATTTTTCTAATAAATACTCGCGCAACTCATAGCCAGCAAGTTCACCCTGTTGATATTCAATACCCTCTATTTCAGGCTTTTGAAGTTTTTGGGTGTCAAACCTGACCGTCTCAACGGCTATTTGAGTCAGCGGTGCCAACAGAGCCAGCTTGTGCATCCAATTCTTAACGTTATCGACTCGTGACCGCAATGACGGTGGAAGCCAACATTTTGGCCGCAATCGGTTTAAAAACCGTGCCTGTCGATAACGAGTCTTTCTATTTCGTCGCGATCTGCGTATTGCCCGTCTTGAGTTGAGGTCTTTTTTGACCTGGGCTCCCCGATGGTTTAGATTACCGGCCCAGATTACCTCTTTACCACGGTCAAAATGCCCAACCAAAGCGATACCTGTTGTGCGGCTGCCGGGGTCAAATTTGACCTCGATGGGCTGTAAATCACCACCTACGCGGCGCGTCATTGTGAAAGGGTAGCGTCGGTAAACCGCAGCCTTTCCCTTTTTTAAGAACTTGCGTGCTCTTGCCGGGTGGCAAGGCATCAACGGTTGTTTGTTGTGATTTTAAATGAGAGCCACACTAGCCTTTCCATCAGACTTGTTTAATGACTCTCCGCAGGGTATCAGACTTCCGAAGCATCGCAAGAGTGCCTAATTTCGCCCCTAACATAGTTCTCGAAGAACTTAAGCGGGTCACTTTAAAATAACTCAAACCGATGAGTTATTTATGGACAGTGACTTTGAATCAGCATAGCAGAATATCGTTTTTATTGAAGTTTCTTAAGCTTTTCTTCTGGCAAAGGAATATTAACTTCTAAAATTTCATAATCCCCCTCTTTATCCAGATGCATTCTGACTTGATCATTATCGATCTCAACGTATTTCTTAACGACATCTAGCAAATCCTCTTGCAACTTGGGAATAAAAAAGTCGAGTGCCCTTGAGCCACCATTGCCGCGTTGACGTGCAACAATAATTTGTAAGCGCTCTTTAGCAACAGTCGCTGACTTTTGTGAATCTAAGCGAAAGTAATCAATAATACTCATGTTAATTTTTGTTGCCGAATATTTTAGTAAAAATACTTTTTTTAGGTCGTTCTGGTGGTTCTTCTCCAAGGAAACGTGCCACAACCTCAAGATAAGCGATTCCGGCTTCACTATTATTATCAAGCGTGATAGGAATGCCAGCATTAGAAGCTTGTAAAATGGTCGTTGATTCAGGAATAATGCCTAACATGGGAATAGCTAGAATTTCTCCAACATCTTTAGCACTTAGCATATCACCACGATCCACACGTTTGTCTATATAACGTGTTAGTAATAAATATTCTTTAATAGGCGGCAGATTTTGCACCGCACGGCGGGTTTTACTGGCCAACATGCCGAGGATACGATCAGAATCGCGCACAGAAGAAACCTCTGGATTAGTCACAACCAAGGCTTCATCGGCAAAATACATTGCCATGATAGCACCATGCTCAATACCCGCTGGAGAATCACAGACGATATATTCAAAGCGCTTTTTTAAGGCTTCTAAAACTCTTGCCACCCCTTTCAAGGTGAGCGCGTCTTTATCGCGAGTTTGCGAGGCTGGCAGAACATATAAATTCTCAACACGTCTATCTTTGATCAGAGCTTGGTTTAAGCTTCCCTCGCCATTAATCACATTGACAAAATCATAAACGACGCGGCGCTCACAACCCATCACGAGGTCGAGATTCCGTAATCCTACATCAAAATCAATGACAACGGTTTGATATCCGCGTAGTGCCAAACCGGTTGCAAAAGCAGCACTGGTGGTCGTTTTTCCAACTCCACCTTTACCAGATGTAACAACAATAATCTTAGCCAATCTTTTTTCCTACCTTCAAAAAGTGAGTGTTTAAATGCTAGGAGTCCAAGATTTATCTTGGAAGAAAAAGCTTGAAAATCATATCTCATTCGGATTATAATTAATCAAGCATCAATACATAAGGAGTTTTCAATGGAGCTTAATATTATTTATCAACGCATAAACGATATGCAAAACCGAACCGATGCACTCAGGGGGTATCTTTGACTATAATACTCAATCTGAGCGTCTGATTGAAGTTCAACGCGAACTTGAGTCTCCAAACCTCTGGAATAATTATGAGAGGGCCCAAACACTTGGGCGCGAACGGGTTGCTTTAGAAAAAGTCGTGCAAACCATAGACCAATTTGATACCGGATTAAAAGATGGACGCGATTTTTTGGATATGGCACAACAAGAGCATGATAATGATACAGTAGACTCGGTGTGTCAAGACATAGAAAATTTAGACCAACAATTGTTAGAGTTTGAATTATCCTGTATGTTGTCAGGAGAAATGGATGCACATAATGCTTTTTTAGACATTCAATCCGGCTCTGGGGGCACGGAGGCTCAAGATTGGGCCGATATGTTATTGCGTATGTACTTACGCTGGGCCGAACAGCGCGGCTTTGCCACCGAAATGATTAACAAGTCGCCTGGCGATGTCGATGGCATAAAAAGTGCAACCGTTCGTGTCACAGGAGACTACGCTTATGGTTGGCTACGCACCGAAACTGGGGTACATCGCCTAGTACGTAAATCGCCATACGACTCGGGCAATCGTCGCCACACTTCATTTGCGGCTGTTTTTGTGGCGCCTGAAGTTGATGACGATATAGATATTGATATTAATGAGGCCGATTTACGCATAGATGTTTACCGTGCCAGCGGCGCTGGGGGACAACATGTTAACCGCACAGAATCGGCGGTACGCATCACTCATTTACCGACTAACACTGTTGTGCAATGTCAAAATGATCGCTCTCAGCATAAAAACAAGGCCACGGCAATGAAACAGTTAAAGGCTAAACTATATGAGTTAGAAATGCAAGAACGCCGCCGTGAAGAACAAGCCGCTTTTGATAACAAAGCGGACATTGGTTGGGGTAGTCAGATTCGCTCTTATGTGTTGGATAAGTCGCTCATTAAGGATTTACGCACGGGTGTAGAAACTGGCAATACGCAAGCCGTGTTGGATGGGGACTTGGATAAATTTATTAGTGCTAGTTTGAAAACGGGCCTCTAATCTACTACATCGTCAAGGTTGTTTTTATGGGTAATGTAGGGTGCGTCCTACGCACCTTTTTCGTAGGGTGCGTCCTACGCACCTTTTTCGTAGGGTGCGTCCTACGCACCTTTTTCGTAGGGTGCGTACTCCGCACAAATTAAGAGTCAGGGTGCGTAGGACGCACCCTACAATTTAAGAAATAGGATTTTTTAAAAATAAACTTAAAAACCTTTATATAACTGTTCTATTTCCGCCGCATAACGTTCAAGAATACGCGCCCGTTTCATTTTTAAAGTCGGTGTCAATAAGCCATTATCTATTGTCCAAGGCTCAAGAGACAATGACACGCGACGAATTTGGGCGTAGCCCGGAAAATCTTTGAGGTGTTTGTTAAGGCGTTTGCCAATTGCTTGATGTACTGCTTTTTCCTGTAAGGTCTCAGCATTCAAATCTTTGGCAAAGCTTTGCCAATGTTCAGCGTTTAATACGAGCAAAGCACCGAGAAATGGCTTAGCTTCTCCCACTATCATCACTTGCTCAAAGAGAGGATCGGTACAAATCATTATTTCCATATCAGCAGGCGGGACTTTTTCGCCGTTGCCCATGACAATGATCTCTTTAATGCGTCCGGTAATGTATAGATGACCTTGCTCATCCTGACGCGCTTTATCGCCTGTATGCAACCAACCCCCCTCGTCAATGATTTCCTGAGTAGCCGTAGGATTTTTCCAATATCCCAACATCACATACGGACTTTTTGTCAATAATTCTCCATTGTCATCCACTTTGACTTCCACGCCCGGTAGGATAGTACCAATACTTTCAGGCACATTGTCCTCTGGGCGATTGACGCTGATAACGGGACTGGTTTCGGTCAATCCATAGCCTTGTAATAAATTTAATCCCAGCCCTATAAACAATTTGGCAATGGTTGGCGATAAAGCCGCTCCACCACTGATAGCGACACGCATCCGTCCGCCCAATTTATCCAATACCGGGGTAGCCACTAAACGGCGCAATAGGGGCCATAATAACAAACGTGGATGCCAAGCTGCCCGCCCTTGACGATATTCAAAGCGTCGCCAACCCACTTCGACAGTCAGAGTGAATAATTTTTGAGCCAGGGCTGATTTTTTTTCCAATTGATTTTGAATCTTGGCATACACTTGCTCATAAATACGCGGTACAGAAATCAAAGCCGTTGGACATAAAGTGGTTAAATCCATCGCTAATTGTGGAATCGAACGCGCATAAGCGACGGGTGCGCCAACGACCATTGGTAGATAATAGCCGTCTGTACGTTCTAAAGTATGCGACAGTGGCAAAAAGGATAAAAAGAGATCATCAGGATTAAAATTCATGCAGCTTGCCGCCGCTTGTGCATTACGGAGCATATTACTGTGACTGAGCATCACGCCCTTTGGGCTACCAGTGGTGCCAGATGTATAAACAATGCTCGCCAAATTGTCAGGGGGCGACTCTTCAGCGCATAAGGCACTTTGCTCATCAACTAACCAGTGCTCTAAAAAAACTAAACGCGATTCTTCAAAATTTTTATCATCAAATGCTTTTATTGATAGAATATGTCTCAAACTCGACAATTCATCGCGCACTGTGTATAAACGTTTCCACTGTGTTGCCCCCCCCAGTAGCAAAAGTTTGACTTCTGCTTGGTTTATAATGTAGGCGACATTATCTGGACGATCATCGGTATATAAAGGGACCGTCACCAAACCTAGTCCGAGGGCGGCTTGGTCAAACATGACCCATTGGGGGCAATTATGCAACATGATGGCAACCCTATCTCCAGGGGCGAGATTTTCTTGTCTTAAAGCGGCTTGCCAACGTGCCACTTGTTGAGACATGTTAGCCCAAGTCAGGCTTTGCCAACTTTTGTCATCCTTATCAAAATAACGATAAGCCACTTGTTGCGGAGTGCGTTTTACCCGCTCACGAAATAAGGCGGGTAATGTGTTCACTGATGCTATTTGTGAGTTAATGATGTCTTGTCCAATCATTTTTTTTTGGTCCGTCAGTTGATTTAATCGACTTTTTTATGCAAAACTATTGACGTCCAAGATAAATCTTGGACGCCTACTAAAATAACATTGTGAGTTTAAATGTATATGTCATCTACAACCAAATTATGGGCCGGATTGATTATGCTACTGAGTGGCTGTGTTTCGCTCCCACAAAAGGAGGCGCCAGAAAGCTCTGTGCCTGAGAGAGTAGTCTCTCCTAAGCCTCAAAAACCAAAGGTCCAAAAACCCCCTCAGAATAAGCAGAATAAGCCAGTCACAGGTATTCCGATAGACAGCCCCACGCCACCTGTATCAACGCCTATTATTACGCCACCCCCAACGAGCGAGCCAGACTTGAGCTCTGGGAACAGAGATTACCATTTTGTGTTGCCGGGTGATACGTTGACTAAGCTTGCTAAACATTATAATCGCAGTGAAGATGATATAAAAACTTGGAATGGTTTACGAGATCAACCATTGTCAGTGGGGCAACGTCTGCGGGTGAGCCCGCCAGACAGTGTTATGCCATCCTCTGAATCTGACGAAGATTATCACATTGTTGATTTCGGGGAATCGCTGTTTGCTATTGCTCAACGTTATAACGAGAGTATGAGTGATTTAGCGAGATGGAATAATTTAGAGCCCCCTTATAAAGTAGAAGCGGGGCAAAAATTACGGATTACTCCACCGACGACTATGATGCCGGACAGTGACGACGATAACACCGCACCCGTCACACCGAGCAATCCAGGCTTTCATATTGTGAAACCAGGAGAAAGTTTGCAAAATATTGCGGAAATGTACGAGTTACCTCTGACTGATTTAGCAAAATGGAATGGCATTGGTAGCCCTTATACAATTTATCCGACTCTCAGATTGAAACTGGCTCCACGTTAATTTAGGAGTCCAAGATTTATCTTGGGAGGTGCCCAAGATAAATCTTGGACTCCAAAATACCTGAAGTCTCTTTTCTTTATTTTTTTGAGTTATATAACTGATAACTGATAACTGATAACTGTGAATGATGAGATTATTGAAGAATTCGTGGACGAATTTGGGGGATTGGAAGAGGAACTCGCATTATCCTTGCAAACCGATATTGCAAACGACAATTTCAATCCCATTCGTCTTTACCTCAATGAAATTGGATTGTATAGCCTTCTAAGCGCAAAAGAAGAAATTGAATATGCACGACGTGTTCAACAAGGGGATGAAAAGGCACGCCATCGCATGATTGAGGCCAATTTACGTCTCGTCGTCAATATTGCCCGCAAATATATGAACCGAGGTTTGGCACTGCTAGATTTAATTGAAGAAGGCAATCTTGGCTTAATGCGGGCGGTCGAAAAATTTGATCCTGAAAAAGGTTTTCGTTTTTCTACTTATGCCACATGGTGGATTAAGCAAACGATGAATCGCGCCATTATGAATCAAAACCGTACCATCCGCTTACCTATTCATGTCCTTAAGGAGATCAATGCTTGTTTGCGTGCCTTTCGCTCTTTATCACAAACCTTAGAGCATGAACCAAAGCCCAAAGAAGTCGCGCAAATACTGGATAAATCCCCAGAAGAAGTAGAAAAATTCCTCTTGCTGAATCAGCGTGTGACTTCGATGGATACTCCGTGCATAAATGCACCTGATAACGCCTTAATCGACTCTATTGATGATGAATTTAACCCTGATCCCATGCTACTGTTACAAGATGAAGATCAAAAGAAAGAATTGCAATTATGCTTATCCAAACTCAATGACAAGCAGCGTATTGTGATAGAGCGACGCTTTGGTTTAGGTGACAGAGAGGAGGCGACATTAGAAGAAGTTGGTAAAGAACTCGGTATGACTCGTGAACGAGTGCGGCAAATTCAAATCACGGCTTTGAAACGTTTGCACGAAATCCTTACAGAGCAAGGTTTATCTGTTGTAGATTTTGTACATTTTCAGTAGGGCTGTCTTTTTTACTTGAATAATAAAGCGGCTGCTACTGCCCGCCCCTCTGCCATCAAAATCATATAAGTACGACAAGCAGCTTGTGTATCCATCACTTCTACCCCTATCCCTTCCTGAATCAGTGGCACTAACAATTCAGGTGTTGGAAAACGTATCTTTTGCCCCGTGCCCAATAAGACTAGCTCAGGGCGCAAAGCTTGCAATGCCTGAAAATCCGCCTGTTCCAACATTTCAAAAGATTCAACTTTCCATTCACTGAGATATTCAGGCATCAGGATAAGGCTCTGTGTGTACACTTTTTGGTTAATAGTGACACTATGCGAATCGTAGCGCTGTATTTGATAAGTGCCATCTCCTAAATCAAGATCAAATTTCATTATTATTTTCCTACTTTGTCATCGCTCGGATAAATTATAATATGGTAACAAAAAAAATCGTATAATAGTATTATCTTGGCATAGTCTCACACTATTAGGAGAAACGAACAGAAGTTGGATTACAGCGATAGCCGACTAATCATGTCAGTGCCCTTGCCACAGATGAAAGCGGCGGACTATGGATAGCCATTGAAAATGCTGGACTGGCTTACCGCAGTGCCAAGTCAATACCCTGTTAAGTGATGGTGGACTGTGGGTAGGCTTTGAAGAAGGCGGATTAGCTCACCGCAGTCTCACGGGAGAGTGGACGACTTATAATACCAAAACGTCTGAATTACCAGACAATAATGTCGTTGCCTTACTCCCTGATAACGATGGCTTGTGGATAGGGCACTTCAATGGGCACCCGGACAACTGGACCAACCCCTTTACCTATTCTTTATAGATCACGGAGGCAGCGATAGATTCCAATTAGGCAAGTTAAGCTACATGTCCGCCCCTGAATTCCAAAACCAAACGGGTAATCAGATGGTCTTAGTCATTGATACATGTTACTCTGGCACCTTGATGCAAAAACTCATCGCACCTAACCGCGCCATTATCAGCAGCACAGGGAACGGATTGGCTTACTATGATCGATTGCAAAAACAAGGATTCAGCCGCTTTTTGGCCAGCGGATTACTCAAAGGCATGAACTTTTTTGAAGGCTTTCAATATGCCAGTCAAAAACAAAAACAGATGCTGGGTAATCTTACCCAAGAACCCCAATTAGAAGATGGTCAAAACGGACAATGGCTACGCCAACTCTTTCTTAACGGTTCTTTTGTCACGGGTGATCTCACCCTAGCCGTTGAAACAATGCCACCTTCGTTAAGGGCAACCACAAGGGATTGCCCCTACAGAGGACCGCATTTTATGTAGGGGCGGGCAACCACAAGGGATTGCCCCTACTGAAGTGGTTGCCCGCCACGAAATGGCATTGAGCCGTTGAAAGCCTCACCACCTCAACCGGCGTGCAAGCTGGACAAACCATACAAGCCCAAGTCGGACTTGCACAAGGCAAAGTGCTCCGTGTTTGGGCGATCATGATACCGCCTAAAGCCAATCTGGTGATGGATAGCAACGGTACACCCATTTTAGCTTACCCACGTTTGCAACTGTCCCAAACTCAGGATGAGACTATTTGGGAAACCACTTGGCGTGGTGGCGCGTACAACGGCGATTACCAAATCACCTTCTATGCCGAAGATAATCAAGGCAACATCGCCAGCAGTGATAACGGCGTGATCATCAGCGTCACAGGCGGCGTCGAGCCCCCCTCAAAAGCGACAGTGGAAATAATAAAGGCTGGGGTTATGACTTATTTGCCGCCGTCGTCTTGCCCGATGGCAACTTTATAGCCCTCAAAAACACCAACCAACTGGCAGCCCTCAATGAGGCGACAAAATGGCGTGGACATCGTTCCCAAAATGCGCCACTGACGCTATTCGATCTCAATTTACCCAATTTACCCAAAGGACAATACTGTCTTTATGGCATCCTGTCTCCAGAAAAGGAAAATGTGTTTGAAACCTTGTGTTTTGAAATTTAGGAGTCCAAGATTTATCTTGGACTTTAGCTTTGGAGGGTGGCGGTATTTTGGGGCTTTTTAAAAAAGAACTTGATTTTATTCACACTATCTCACATAATCTCACATCAATTCCATGTGAGAAAAACTATGGACTGGAATAATTTTAGACTTACTAGCAGATTAAATAATTTTAGTAGTGAGCTGATCGAAGAAATATATATGATTTTAGCCGAAATTGATGGTGTTAAAAATAGCTGGCAATTGACTGGAAAACTCCTGCCACAAACCATTGAGCGACTGACACACGCGGTGATCATCACATCTAGCGGCTCCTCAAACCGTATTGAAGGTAATCGCTTAAATGATGAGCAAGTTAATGATTTATATAGAAATATGCGGATAAAAAAGTTTAGAACCCGTGATGAGCAAGAGGTTGTCGGTTATTTGGAAACGTTGACGTTGGTATTTGCTAATTATGCCTCGATTCCAATTAAAGAGTCATCAATTCTTTATTTGCACCGTAATATGTTGAAGTATAGTGATAAAGACGCACGTCACAAGGGACAATATAAGTTTGGTTCAAATCGGGTAGAGGCTAAAGATCAAAGTGGTAATATTATTGGTGTCATTTTTGATCCAACGGAGCCGCATTTGGTGCCCAAAGAAATGCAGGAGTTGTTAGACTGGTATGCGTGGGCAAAACTTGATAGTAATAAACATCCACTGATTTTAGCTGCTAATTTTATTTTTGAATATCTTGCTATTCATCCGTTTCAGGATGGTAATGGTAGAACTAGTCGATTGCTGACTAATTTGATATTGTTGCAAGAAAGTTATCATTTCGCCGCTGTGGTATCTCATGAGCGGTTGGTGGAATTGAATAAGGCAGATTATTATCTGGCACTGAATCGAACACAAGCGAGTTGGAAAACGGATTTTGAGGAGATTGCTCCTTTTTTGTTATTTTTTTTAAAAATAGTGCGGCTCCAAGCACAAAAGGCTATAAAGTTTCTTGAAGAAGATAATTTTGAGTATTTGTTGTCAGAAAAACAGTTGGCTTTGTGGCAGTGGGCTTATAGTTTATCTCCAAAACTTTTTAGCCGTGCTGATGCGATTGCGGCATTGGGTTTTCCAGCTAGAACGGTTGAGGCGTGTATTAAGAAGTTATTGGATTTAAATAGGTTGGAGCGTCTTGGGCAGGGGCGTGCTACTAGATATAGGGTGTGTAAGCCGGGTAGGGCGATGGTGTTTTGAAATTTAGGAGTCCAAGATTTATCTTGGACCAAAATAAACTTGAAAACCGTTTTAAAAACTCTTATATCTTAGACTCCTCTAAACAATATATTAAGGAGAACAAAATGGCAGAATGGCGCAAAGTAGCAAAAGCTTTTGCAGTGGGAGACGGTCATATCAGCGAAAAAGAAGTCAATGTCTTACGCGACAGCTTATTTGCTGATGGCAAGATTAGCAAGAGCGAATTAGATTTCCTTCACGAATTAAAAAAGGAAGCGAAAACGCATGTTAAAGCCTTAGATCAACTGATTGAAGACTGTGAAAAAGCATTGTAAGTAAGGATATTTTGGAGTCCAAAGCTTTAGCTTTGGACGCTGGAATTATTGAGGAACAAACCAAACGGCTAACGCTAACAAAATCCAAGAGACAATAAAGGCTATGCCGCCTACTGGCGTTATGGCACCCAACCACCGAATCCCTGTCAGACTCAACAGATACAAGCTGCCCGAAAAGAGAATAATCCCCGCAAACATCAACAAACCTGACCATTTGACCAAGTTAGCCCCCGGTAGCTGTGATGCCACAAAGGCAACGGCAAACAATCCGAGCGCGTGGAAAAAATGGTACTGGATGCCTGTCTGAAATGTCGTCATCAAACTCTCCGCCAGTCGTTCCTTTAGCAGATGTGCGCCAAACGCGCCAAAAATCACTGATAGCCCAGCATTGAGGCTTCCTAATATCACAAATAATTTAGTTAATGGCTCCAAAATTTCTCCTATTTTGTGGTGGATTATTTATCCATTATACAATATAATTTTTTTTTATCGTTCCCACGCTTGCGTGCTCATCGTTATACACAAGTCCATTTACGAGGTTTTGTAGGGTGCGTCCTGGGCACAAATTAAGAGTCAAGGTGCGTAGGACGCACCCTACAAATATCCTTTTATTTAAAGTACTTGGATACTTATGTCTAAAGGAGTGCGCTTGCGTGTGGAAACCAGAAAAAAGCCTATTCTGGTCAAAATGAGAAAAGAGGATAATAATATGACTCATGTCTGGCAACTACAAGAAGCAGAAAACCATTTTAGTGAAATCATAATCAACGCAGAAAAATCTGGTGCTCAACTCCTCAAACCCAAAAATAGCCTAGTCAAATTTTTCCAACAATCGCCGCTCGTAGGCGTGTCACTAGACTTAGAGAGATCTCAAGATACTGGCAGGGAGATTAATACATAATTTAGTGCTAGTGACTAGAAATGTAGCTGATATGCAAAGAAGTGGAGTACCAATTATCAACCCGTGGGAGCCACTCAAATAGGATTTTTTTTGGCTGCCATTTTTTTTTGGTTGCCATTTTTCTTAAAATTCATTTATGATTGAGCGCTAATTTTTTTTATAAACCTGAGTCAAGGAGCTCATTAAATGACTAAAAAATACATCTACTCCTATAAAAATGGAGATGGAAAAAACAAGCAGCTATTAGGCGGTAAAGGTGCCAACTTGTGCGAAATGACACAAATTGGCCTCAATGTGCCCCCTGGTTTTGTCATCACCAGTGAGGCATGCCTAAGCTATCTCGGTGACCCGCAAAAAAATTTACAAGATGGCTTAATGGATGATGTCAAACAACACATCCAAGCCGTTGAAAAAGACAGTGCTAAAGGTTTTGGCGATCCCAATAACCCCCTCCTTGTCTCCGTGCGCTCTGGTGCCGCCATGTCCATGCCCGGCATGATGGATACCATTTTAAATTTAGGCCTCAACACGCAAACCTTAAATGGTCTCATTCAACAAACCGGCGATGAGCGCTTTAGTTATGACTCCTATCGCCGCTTTATCCAATTATTTGGCAAAGTCGCCTTAGAAATCGCCGATGAACACTTTGATAAACAATTTGAAGCGGTCAAACAGCGCGTTGGCGCAAAAAGCGATGTCGATTTAACGGCTGACAACCTCAAAGAAATCAGCGAACTATTTTTGCAAGTCGTCAAAGATCAAACCGGCTTGCCCTTTCCTCAAGATGTCTATGAACAACTAGAAATCTCCATTAAAGCCGTGTTTAACTCATGGGGGGGCAAACGGGCTGTCGATTATCGCCGTGAATTTAACATCACTAAAGACATGGCAAATGGTACCGCCGTCAACGTGGTAGCAATGGTATTCGGCAACATGGGTAACGACTGCGCCACCGGTGTCGGATTTAGCCGCGATCCCGGCACTGGCGAAAACAAGATGTATGGCGACTACTTGGTCAATGCCCAAGGAGAAGACGTGGTCGCCGGTATCCGCACCCCCAAAGCGGTACAGGAAATGGGACAGGAAATGCCCGAAATGTACAAGCAACTGGTTGAGTTGCGTAACAAACTCGAAGCCCATTACCACGAAGTGCAGGACTACGAATATACCATTGAAAAAGGCGTATTGTATTGCTTGCAAACCCGCAATGGTAAAATGAACGCCGCTGCGATGGTGCGTACTTCAGTGGAAATGGTCAATGAAGAAATGATTAGTAAAGAGCAAGCCCTCTTACGACTTGATCCTGAACTTTTAGAACAACTATTGCATCCCCGTTTGCCCCCAAACATCAAGGCAGTGCCCTTAGCACAAGGCTTATCCGCTTCCCCTGGTGCAGCGTCTGGTAAATGCGTGTTTGATGCTGATCGTGCTGAAATGTTAGGACGTGCGGGTGAAAAAGTGATTTTAGTACGCGAAGAAACCAAACCCGAAGATATTCACGGCTTTTTTGCATCACAAGGCATTCTCACCAGTCGTGGTGGAAAAACATCACATGCTGCGGTGGTCGCACGCGGAATGGGTAAAGCCTGTGTGGCGGGTGCTGAAGGCATTACAGTGGATACCAAAGCACGACAAGCAGTGATTGGCGAACAAGTCCTGCACGAAGGCGATGTTATCACCATTGATGGTAGCACGGGTAACGTGTACGTTGGTGAACTACCCACCATAAAGCCTGAATTTTCAGATGAACTGAAAACTCTACTCTCATGGGCGGATCAGATAGCCCAATTGAAAGTCATGGCCAATGCAGACACCCCAACTGCTGCCCAGCAAGCGGTGGAGTATGGGGCGATGGGTATTGGCCTCTGCCGTACTGAGCGCATGTTCAATGATGTTGACCGTCTGCCCCTCGTGGTTGATATGATTCTCGCCGCGACGCAGGAGACTCGCCAAGCAGTCTTAGATAAGTTGTTACCCATTCAGCGTAACGATTTTAAAGCTTTATTTAAAACCCTCTCTCCGCGTCCCGTCACAGTGCGATTATTGGATCCTCCCTTGCATGAATTTTTACCGACTGAAATGGAATTGACTGAGGAATTGGAAAGCTTGCGTCAACTGCGCGGCACGGTCAAAGGGGTCGGCAATTTCTTGAGTAGCATACGCTTAAGCCAGACAAATTCCAATGAGTTGCCTGCTCCCTTTGATGAAATGGGCGAAGAAATGCTGAATGATGTCATCGCCAAAAAAGAACTGATGCTCCGCAAAGTGCGCGAACTCTACGAAGTCAATCCCATGCTCGGTCATCGCGGTGTCCGTTTAGGGATAACTTATCCCGAAATCTATGCGATGCAAATTCGTGCCATTCTGGAAGCGACAGCCGAATGCGTTAAAGAAGGGATTGATGTTCAGCCTGAAATCATGATACCTCAAGTCACGATTGCCCAAGAATTAAAGCGTGTCAAGGAGTCGGTGGATAGCATCCAAAAGGAAATCGAAAGCAGCCAAGGTATCAAGCTGACATTTAAGTTTGGCACTATGATTGAAGTGGTACGTGCTTGCATGAGGGCCGCGCCGTTGGCTGAAGTGGCAGAATTTTTCTCCTTTGGCACCAATGATTTGACTCAAGCCAGCTTCTCCTTTTCGCGTGAAGATGCGGAAAATAAATTCTTGCCGCTGTACAATGAATCCGGCATTTTGCAAGACAATCCGTTTGAAGTGCTAGATGTCAAAGGCGTGGGTCAATTGATGAGCATGACGGTAGAATGGGGACGCAAAACCCGCGCTGGTATGAAAATTGGGATTTGCGGAGAACAGGGAGGACATCCCGCCTCCATTCGTTTTTGCCACCATATTGATTTAGATTATGTCTCTTGCTCGGCTCCGCGTGTACCGATTGCTCGCCTTGCAGCGGCACAGGCTAAGTTGCTTGAAGATAAATATAGTTTATAAAACCTACGAACAAGCGTCCCACGCACCGTTTTTTGATTTTATACATAAAGGTGCGTAGGACGCACCCTACGCTCGCTATGTAGGCGTATCCACCGATATTTATATATTAATCATGTGGATACGCGCAGCTTAATCCACCCTACATGTATGGTTTTTTGCGAGACTTAATGGCATTGAAGCGTAGGGTGCGTCCCACGCACCGTTTTTTATTTTATACATAAAGGTGCGTAGGACGCACCCTACGCTCGCTATTTTTTGGAAAAATAGGATTTCTATCGACAAATTGATGATTAAATGTCCAAGGGAATGCCAGGGCGACTATGTGGGGCTGGACGGGGGCTGGTGTATTTTATCACCCTCATTAGAGAATGCAATGCAATGTTTATAATAATTTAAATAAAAAAAATAATATAATAAAATCAATGTTTTATATGATAAAAAATTCTTTTTACAATTGTTTTTTTACTTATTTTTTTTATTAATATATAATTAATATAACGAAGTAAAAAAAACGACAATTGACAGGTCATTAAATTCATTGATTTAATAATTAGTTGTACTAATGTCTCAGAAGCCCAGCTTGAGAGAGATATGAGCAATATTTGCAAGCCAATCGAGATCAAATATTGAAAGATTTTATCATTTATAGAAATCCTATTTATTAAAGAAATAGGATTTCTTTGAGGAAATATATTTTAGTTACTGTATCACGATTAAGCCCTGCAATTTCTGCGGCTTTTTCCTGAGAAATTTGCCCTAATTCATGATTTATTTTAAAATAAAAAAAACCTATTTTCAGAACAGATTCTGGTTTTTTTTTAACATAGATTGGCGAAGGCTAAGTACTGAACCACAAATTTTACTTCGTTTCAGGTAGGGGCAATCCATTATGGTTGCCCCATCGGTGGGAGTTTTGATCATTCCACTTGTTTTAGATATTCACCCAATGTTTTGGCTCTTCTTCTTACCACATCATTCTTAGTTTCTATACGAATTGGTCCCCACATCGTACCCTCAAATCCTGGCCCGTGCAGAATGGTGTCTATCAATGCAAACTCTAAATTTCTTTGTTCTATCCATTTCCGTTGAGCTTTCTTCAATGCCATTCTCGCTTTTTGGCCTAACTTCGATCTCAATTTCCTATAAAGCCGGTTCAATTCACTATCCCAAGCTTTATATTCTTTATCCAAACAAGCGAGCGTTCCTGCCGTTGTGTAATTTTCTTCCATGCATTGTTCGGTTTCTTTAGAGATAAGGTCATCCGTTTTTGGATCAGATTGCCAAATACTGTTACCACGAGGCAAATCCACTTCTCCATCAAGTCCAGAAAACGATCCTTTGAGAGAATCTTCAGTGACGTAACCCACAAACTTTACATCCATTATTCCAATGTAGTTTGCTGTAAATTTGATATTCACACCCTTCACCGATACTGGAACAAGCTGCGGGGACGACGGCTCACCTTCTGCAAACTGAACGAGCGCATGATAGTGAGGAGTACCATCTGTCCTTGATTCCAAGAGAGTCACTTCAGTCCCTAGATAATCACCTTCCTCAGGTATTAAACGCATATCAGAGTAAACCCCGGTGATAATATCCTTTGCGATCAAATCTTGGCTAAAAATGGCAACACAAGCAAGCAGGCTGATAATTACAGATTTCATTGTTTCTCCTAATAGTGTATAAAACAAGGCCATTTTGAGTTTTATTATATATGTATAGTTGTCCAGAAAAGTTTTGTCCTAGTTTTAAACCTCAGAGTTTTTTCGTTGTTTCGGGAATGGAGCGTAGCGGATTTCCCGAAACAAAACTTCAATCACCTTCCTCATACATATATTAAACCCTATTAAGTTATTTAGGGACAAGTCTATTATACCTTTTCCATATTGCATCAGCATAAGCAATCACGCCTTTGACTTATGAGTCATTGTGATTATAACTGAAAATGCCTTCTTTTCTGCCTTTATCTGACCTATCATAATTGCCAAATTTTTTAAGATAATTGGCAACGCTGAAAATCGCATCTGCCCAAGAATGTAGGTTAATTGTGCCATCCCTATCGCCATCCACAGCATAATTCATACGATAAGGCATAAATTGCACATAACCAATTGCACCGCCCCATGATCCTTTTATTGTCAGCGGATCGATGCCCTTGGCTTTGCTTTGGCGTAACAAGGCAACCAAACTTCTAATGGCTCGCTTTTTAATTTTATTAAAGCGTTTTTTCTCTCTTGCGGCAATTTCAGAAGAGGTCAAAGGATTCATTTTGCCGTTTGCTAACATTTGTTCAATGGCATGTTGTCTCGCTCGTTCCAAAAATAAGAGTTGAGCCATAAATATATTGAATATACGCAAATTCCCCGTGAATTCGCCTAGTCCTGATTCCCACATTAATATTGAGACAATATCCTGACGCGCTACCCCGTAATGTTTTTGGGCTTGTTTTAATAATTTATCGTATTTGCGGAGAAATTCAACGCCAGCACGTAGTCGCTTTTCTTGCATAAAAACATGAGAGTAGTCTCTATGTGCTTTGTTTTGCAGTTTGATACTTGCCGGGGTGGCGTATTTTAGCAGTTTTTTTGCATAAACTTGCTTGGCTTCTGGGCGATCAAGGAGCCTTTTGAATTCGGCTTTTGTGACTCGACTGCCTTCGCCTTGGTAAGACTCCAATTGTTCGATAAGGTCTCGAATAGGTGAATGACGGGTATCAAAAGTAATGATCCATGTAGAGGGATCCGAGGTCGCTTGGTTGACAGGGTTAGCCGTCAGTTGTCCGTATGGATAAAGGACAATCAAGCTGATTAACATTAAACGGAGATTAAAAAGTGTGTTGTATGGCATATTGTTAGTTATCTTTACGCATCCTTTGATGGTATGTTGATCTGAGTCAAGTCTTCAAGCAGCAGCCATTAAAATCAAGTTTTATAGAAATGACAAACAAGTTACATTTATAATATAAACGGGGCAACCATAAAGGATTGCCCCTACCCTCTGCAATTGATATTGTAGGGGCAATCCCCTAGTGGTTGCCCTTCAAATTCGATAATTAACCCATTCTTCAGACGGTGCGTAGGACGCACCCGGAATGATATCCATGCTACGCTTGCTATTGACGCTCAATAATGTATGAGCTTTGTGATGATGAAATCTCAACTGATTGCTTAGTCCAATTTAAAGTAATCGTTTCTAACATCGGAATATCTACTGCCTCTACTCCCTGAATTGCAGGCTTAATATATTTCTCAATAAAAACTGATACTACGCTACCGGCTTCTTTTTCTATATGAGCCCATGCCTCTTCTCCATGATAGAATTCTCCACCACATTCTAAATACTTCTCAGAAAGTTCTCTCAATCTATCCGAAGGCGTTGGATCAAGAACTAATAAAACGGGTGTAAAACCTGCCGCCATACTTTCTACTGGAAATGACAGTTCTTCACCGAAACGACCTTGACCACTTGCTGCAATTGTGACTCTGAGTTTTAGTTCATAAGTTTTATTATTACTTGGAACAAGACAATCAATCTGTCTTCCCTTGTTGCTTGCCTCGCCATTATTATCAAGGCGTTTGACAGGTGAGTTCCTAGAACCAACGGGTTCACCACCAAGGCAACTTGCTAAAAGTGGCTCGAATAAGTACCCTGTTTCTTGGGCTGATCTATTATCTATATCGTAAATCCATTTTCGCCATACCATCCAATTTGCTAGCAGCGTCGTATCACAGCCACCATACTCTAGCAGTACACGCGGACCAATTTGATCCATATTAGGAACCGGCTGAGTTGATAGGATTCTTTTATATTTAACCCTTCTACGATGTAGAGCGGATAAATTTTCTATAAAAAGTGAAAAGTCGTTATCTTTCTGAAAGCAGGATTTTATAGCACTTATGATCGTTTTCGGTTCTATATTATTTTTTTCCTCAAACCAACTCATTGGTATTTTGTAATAGTCATCATCTGGTAATTCAACCGGTGTTATTGCCAGCTCTTCAAAAGACCAATTCAGGTTGTTTAATGCTATGCAGATTAAGGAAAATAATTCGCCATCAGATATGACTACCTGAGCATCTCCACTCCCATGCATTTTACATTTTGAGTATAAGTTTCTAAAAAATGCGGCATTTGCCATAAGTTTACCCAAATAGTTGTTTTTGTGTGTTGTTTTCTGAAAGACTTTGAAGCAAAACATCCGTTCGTTTTAAAGCGGGACTCATAGCCTCTGCTTTTGTAAGCAAGTAACCAAGAAGCATTCCTTTGGTTTTGCATTTTTCTGTAAACCCATAATCATTTTTGATATGCTCGGCAAAGACTTTTGCTAGCATTGGTGGAATAGCATTACCAATTTGTTGTATTTTCTGGGAGGCATTGCCACAAAAACGAAAACTATCAGGAAATGTTTGGATTCGTGCACATTCTCGAATAGTGAGTGGTCTATTTTCTATGGGATGAATAAGTTCTCTTGTTGCTGCACCCGTTATTGTGAGGCACGGTTCATTGTTGTACAGTCTTTTTAAACCAGATGGAGCGCCACCGCGTTTTTCGGTTGGTGTTCCATCTGCAACTCTTCGGTTCGCTCTTTTTTTGAATGATTCATGCTGCAAATACTCTGGCAGATTTTTCATGGTTTGCCCAGGCTTTAAAGTAGATATTCTATCTAGTTGAATACCTGTAATCTCTGGACAGTAATGCTCGGTGACTTTTGTGCATGAGTCACGCAGTAGCTCATCAAAATAATCTATAGGTTTTGATAAATAATGTAACTCTTTAGCTTTTGTGGCACTCGGCAACCCGGCAATTGCATGGGCTATTGTTATATCAGTTTTTCTAAATATTTGACCTGAGATTTTTAATGTCGGTTCTGGCATTTTGAATTCATATCCAAGCTTATTTCCAACAATTAAAACCCGTTTTCTTCTTTGAGGAATTCCATATTCCTGAGAATATATTTTCTCAAGTCGAATTTTATACTTCAGCTCAATAATTGCTTTGAGCGCTTCGTAAATATATTTACCTTTATTTGAGGTTAGAAGGCCTTCAACATTTTCCATTATGAACCATTTAGGCTTTATTGTTTTGAGTGCTTTTATATAACTTTTAAGTAGGTGATTTCTTGGATCATCCCAGAATCGAGAGCCGGCGGTAGAAAATCCTTGGCAAGGTGGTCCGCCAATCAAGATGTCAAGTTCGCCCGCTTTAATATTGAGTTCGTTTAATATTTCTTCAAAATCCAATGCATTAATATCTTTTTGGGTACAAGTCGCTTCTGGAAAGTTCAATTTATAAGTAGCCAGTGCGGACGCATCTTTGTCATTTGCATATAGGATTGAATATCCTGCTTGCTTAAATCCAAGAGAACATCCTCCTGCTCCGCAAAATAAGCTAATTGCTGTTGGTTTCATTTTGTCGGCTCGAACGATTTGTTATCAGGATGTGAATTGGTTTTGAGGTTGGTAACGTTGGAATGAGGAAAATGTGGGTTTTGCTGTCGCTCTACAAGAAAATTTTGGAAAACTAGTATCTTGTCAATTTAATCTTGTCGGGTATGGTGCAGCCCACTGCCATTAAGTTAAGCAAAAATCATATATGTAGGGTGGATTAATCGGAGCGTATCCACCCTACATGACCGACAAAATAAAATTGACAATGTACTAGATCAATTAGCTTTCATAAGAACTTGAGAAGTTCTATGATATGTAACATCCCATCACTTGCTTCACCTATCAATATTATGAGTATCATAAATAAGATTACCCAAATAAGAAGTTTTTTGATTCCCTTAGCTCGTTTATATATATCATATAAATTACGTAATAAAAGAATTGTACGCCCCACCTCTGAATTACTCATCTCTTTCTCAGCTTATTCCATAAACTCTTCCTGTTTTTCCCTATCAAGCCATTCTTTTTGAGAAATTTCCCTACTATCACTATCAGCTAAGGTATTAAGCTTATCCTCCAAACCTTTTGATGTTTGTTCTAATTCCAGAACGGCTTTGTGATGTTTATACGTAATACGAATAGGCCACTGCGAAGAATTCAAAGCCCCAACAAGTGCCGCAGGTGCAGAGACTTTGAGAAATGAATTTAAAACAACAGCTGGTAAAAAATGACCAAAATCACCTTGTTCTTCATTTATTTCAAAACCATATTCCCCATGGACTCTAACCAAGGTAAAATGCTCAAAAGATGGCACATTTTTAACAAGAATTAAATCACCCTTTTTTATCTCCTTTAACATAGGACGACATCGCTTCCAAGCTTCAGACTCTTGAGCATCCATTTTTTCACTTGCTTTCGTCTGAAGTTTCCGTAAGTCGAATTTTTCGTCATACCCCCATCCTTGTCGGAGTTTATTCTTTTTGAGCAATTGTGCAGAAAAGAATTCTTGATTATCCCTGTCTATATTCCAAAACCAACATCTTTTGTCATTTATATTAATTAACCAATTTCTAATTGAATCTTAGTGAGCAAATTTTTAGCTTCTGGTTTAATGTATGGTGTGACAATAGCCACCGCTGTCACCGCTGCCTTAGACAGTTCAATATGCCCCCGCTTCATCAGAAAACTGGGTCTGATGGAATGACTGGTTAGGCTTTTTGTTCCATCATTGATGACAATATACCAATAATTCGTTCTGGGTTATCTTCAATACTATAATCTTTCAAATCAATATGGACTATATTGTCTATCAACTTTAGAAATTTCCAAAAAATTCCTGTTGTAACAGTCCCATAAACGGCTGGTATATTATTACCTTCTTTTTCATTAAAAATTTTTGCGGCTTGAATTTCAGCAATACACAGTCCACCCATTATATTTTCATTTTTGGCTTCTACAAGTGCGATAATAGGTGATTTCACAAACAACTGCTCAGGAGACAAACTGATAAGAAAATCGCAATATCCATTCAATCCTTTTTCTTTGTCAATGTTAAATTCAACTCCCGAAAAAAAACTAATTTTCCTATCAAATATTTTTCTGACTTCAATTAACACATTGGAAATAATTAATTCTGATTTTGCTTTTTCTGTATTGATAGAAACTGCTAATGGAATATTTTCTTCTAATGTGGTCGTAAAATAATCACTAATCTCCACATTTTTAATTTCTGAAAAAATTCCTAACTTTTCAATAATTTATAAGTCGAAATCCTTTTGAACTTGTTTGACATTAAAATCACTATAAGACATTATTAAATCCTAGCTTAATACCGTTTTTCTATGTGTGTGTGTGTATTTTCAGGATACCAGTCTATTTTAGACGAACTAATTATTATTATCAAGCATATTTGCCTGCTATCCAAATTATCAAGTCAAAGTAAATCTTCAAACAATATTCCTTGGCGCAAACGACATACTCCGAAATTCCGTCTTATACTCGCCAAGCTTTTTAACCTTAGCCACACCAATATTGTAGTTGTAATTACCATTAATGTGATCAACAACAGACAGCATTACTGGGTTGACGTGGATCAAGCATATTGCTGTACATCACCCCCTTCTTGACATGTGGTGTGACAATAGCCACCGCTGTCACCGCTGCCTTAGACAGCTCAATATGTCCACGCTTCATCAGCTCATAAAACTGGAAATGGTCATTATGCACACCAATAATCGTGTCTTTGTGGGCGGCAACTCTTTCTTCAGAGCATCATAACATAATCACCGGATTCAATGCTACAGGCTTTGGCATCATCTGGGTGAATTTCTACAAAGTTTTCTGGCCAGCGTTGCGTAATATCTCCACTCAGTACTACTAACTTTTTTCAAAACACCTGCTCCCTCAATACTTTGGGACAAGCTTCTCGCTAAAGCCCCCGCATTTCACCACCTCCGCCCACTGACAAAGCAACATCACACTCCGCGCAAAAAAATGGGCAAAAAATATGGCAATCCATCCCGTCAATAATTTTTTCAGTTTCAAAAAATCGACAGGTTTTCGCAAAAACTCCACGCAAAAATCAGCCGCAGAATCTACACAAATAAAATCAGGATGATATAACGGTTCATAGTTGTCTCCTCTTGTTTGAGAGCCGTATTATATGATCTTGCTAATCGAGTTACAACCATCCTTTAGTACAACGGATGGTATGGTATTTGAATAGGATTCAACGAATATTTGGAAAAACTCCAAACAGAAAACAAAGATTTAGTTGTAGGGTATCGCTTAATCCAATGCCATTAAGTTAAGAGGGCAAACACGATAGGGTATGCCCCTACAAACCGTGATTTTTCGTAGGGGCAATCCTTTATGGTTGCCCTTAACGAAGGTGGCATTGATCGCTTAATCCACCCGACATGAAATTCCAAAAAAATCCTATTTTTTTAAAAAATATGATTTTTCAGGGCAAGCTTTTAGTGCGCTTCATCCCAATTATTTCCAATGCCGATATTCACCGGCACCTCAATCGGTAAAGCAGATTCTTTCATCAGTTCACTCACTTTTTGACTCACTTCCTCTAAAATAGACGCTTTCGTTTCCAGCACCAGTTCGTCATGAACTTGCAAAATAATTTTCACGTCTAATCCACTGCTTTGAATCCAATTGTCTATTAATAATAGACTTTTTTTCAGGATGTCAGCGCAAGTCCCTTGGAGGGGCATGTTAATCGCCGTGCGCTCAGCATGTTGCTGCCGTTGGCGACTACGCGATTTAATATCGGGTATATACAAACGCCGCCCAAATATCGTTTCGACATAGCCTTGTTTTTGAGCCAATTCTCGCGTTTCTTCCATGTAGGCTTTGACACCCGGATAACGGGCAAAATAGGTATCAATATAAATTTGTGCCTCGCGGCGTTCAATGCCCAATTGTTTGGCTAAGCCAAAGGCTTGCATACCATAGATCAGTCCAAAATTGACCGCTTTCGCACTGCGGCGTTGTTCTGAGGTGACTTCTTGCACATCAAAGACTTCGGCGGCTGTCGCTTTGTGAATATCTTCGCCGGCAGCGAAAGCCGACAGTAGTTTTTCGTCTTGAGACAAATGCGCCATGATTCTGAGTTCAATTTGTGAATAGTCTGCCGCTATCAGTTGATAACCGTCTTCTGCGATAAAGGCTTGGCGAATACGCCGCCCGGATGCCGTGCGAATGGGGATATTTTGGAGATTGGGATTGGTTGACGATAAACGCCCCGTCGCCGTTACCGCTTGTTGATAGGATGTATGCACTCGTCCCGTTTTGGGGTTGATTTGTTGGGGTAGCGCGTCGGTGTATGTCGATTTGAGTTTGCTGAGGCTGCGATATTCTAAAATCAATTTGGGTAGCGGATAGTCGCTCGCTAATTCTTCTAACACGTCGACAGCCGTGGAAGGCTCTTTTTTGGGCGTTTTTTTCAAAACGGGCAAACCCAGTTTATCAAACAAAATGCTTTGCAATTGCTTGGGCGAATTGAGATTAAATTCAGTGTCCGCTAATGAATAGGCTTGTTTTTCAAGTGCTTGTAAACTTTGCGCCAATTCTGCACTGTGCTGTTGTAATAGCGCGGCATCAATTTTAACCCCGTTGCGCTCCATACGCATTAATACAGGCAACAGTGGCATTTCCATCTCGGTGAAAATTTGGCAGAGTTTGGGAATGCTTTGTAATTGTGGCCATAATTTTTCATGTAATTGCAAAGCGACATCGGCATCTTCAGCGGCATAAGGGGCTGCATGTTCTATATAAATTTGGTTAAAAGGCAATTGTTTTTTACCTTTGCCGGCGATGTCTTCAAAATGAATGGTTTCTAATTTCAGATATTTTAGGGCGAGCGAATCTAAGTCGTGTCGTGTCGCGGTACTATCTAAAATGTAGGATTCCAACAAAGTATCAAAAGCAATGTTTTGTAAATTGATACCGTGATTGGCAAGCACATGGGCATCATATTTGAGATTTTGCCCGATTTTGGGTTTATTTTCCAATAAAGGCTTGAGTGCCGCTAAGACTTCGTCACGCGACAATTGTTGAGGCACACCTAAATAGTCATGAGTAAGCGGAATATAAGCGGCTTCTCCGGCTTGCACGGCAAATGATACGCCGACGATTTGGGCTTGTAGATAATCTAGGCTAGTGGTTTCGGTGTCAAAGGCAAATAGGCTCGCATCATTGAGACGCTTTAGCCATTTATCAAAATCGTTTTGAGTGAGAATGGTGTGATATTGTTTTGGTTTTGGCTTGGGCGGCGTTTTTGTGAGCCACTGTTTAAATTCTAATTCAAGATAGAGTTGTTGTAATTTATTGACATCTGGCGCATTTAACTTTAATTGCTGTGGCGTGTGTGACAAGGGCACATCACATTTGATGGTTAATAGTTGTCGAGTGAGTGGAAATTCGGATAAAGCGTCGCGTAAATTTTCTCCGATTTTGCCCTTGAATTGGGCGGCATTTTCTATCACTGCGTCTAATTTGCCGTAAGTTTTGAGCCATTTAACCGCCGTTTTGGGGCCAACTTTTTTGACGCCGGGCACGTTATCCACAGTATCGCCCATTAAACTGAGATAGTCCACGATTAATTCAGGTGGAATACCAAATTTATCGATCACGCCTTGCACGTCTAGGCGAGTTTTTTTCAGGGTGTCGATGAGCGTAACGCTGTCGTTGACTAATTGGGCAAAGTCTTTGTCGCCGGTAAAAATCAAGGTGTCCATACCAGCGGCTTGCGCCTGTTTGGTTAGGGTGCCGATGACGTCATCGGCTTCTACGCCTTTTTCCATGATTAATGGAAATCCCAAAGCTTGTACGATTTCATGCGTGAGCGAAATTTGCGCGACTAATTCATCGGGCATGGGAGGGCGGTTTGCTTTGTATTCGGAAAATAATTCATGTCTAAAGGTTTTGCCTTTGGCATCAAAGACGATAGCGGTGTGTGTGGGTTGATAGTCCTGTAACAGACTTTTGAGCATGTTAGTCATGCCATAGATGGCACCGGTTGGCATTCCTTGAGAATTAATGAATGAGGGTACGCCATGAAAGGCACGGTAGAAATAGGATGAGCCGTCTATTAAAATTAGTGTGTTTTTGTTTGTCATGGGTTGTTTATAAATTTTCAGAATTCTGTGGTTATATTATATTATCATGTATAATAAAAAACAGATGGTATTTTGGAGTCCAAGATTTATCTTGGACGCGCCTTTATTTACAATACTCCCTTATAATCAAGCACGTAAAATAACGGGTTTATTGCTACTTGGTGGGTGGTGCGATTGCCGCGAAATAACCCAATCATTCAAATCAATTATTCATGACTATATTATTTGGTGATGTTTGAGATATATCTAAGAAATTAGGAGGAAAACATGGCAACTTTATCTATTGATGGAATTGATGAAAAAATAATAACTCAACTACAAATCAAGGCAAAACAGTTTAATACTAATATTAATGAACTCGTGACACAGTTCATTTCTCACGGCCTCAATAACTATCATGAGACCAATTCACCTAATATTAATTCTCTCTTTGGTCTGATTCCCTCATCAACTGATGGTATGGAATTCCAAAATGCTATGCGGGAAGAATAAACGATGCGTTTTGTCATATTTGATACGAATATTTGGATCTACTTGTTAGAAGGTAGATCAGAACTCAGCAACCTTAAAACAGAAATTGCACAAGGAAAGGTGCTACCGGTATTAACACCAGTGGTTTTTGCTGAAGTTTTAGGATGGCAGGAAATGGCTCCCAAAGAAGAGAAGAAAATCAGAAAATATTTTGCTTCCCTTGAAATGTTAACACTCAATATGGAACACTGGGAACAAATTATTTCATGGAGAAAGCAAGGGATTAAAAAGAAAATGCCCGATTTGCTCATTGCTGCTATTGCTAAAAAGTCTGGTTATCCCGTACTAACAAGAAATGTGAATGACTTTAACCAACTGGATATAGAGGTAGAAAATCCTTGGGAAGAGGATATCTAAAACAAACCATTGCGGTATTTAAGCCGAAAATTCTTTATCCAGATTTTAAAGTAGCCAACGCGAAAAATAAAATCCGAAATGACATATTCGCCAAATTTAAAGCCAACCAAGATAAAACGATTACTTATCGGTGGTTGAATACCCTTTACTTTGGTGGGCAACTTAATCCAAAGGAACAACGGATTTTTGATGACGTGATTGAAAGCATGAACACCGAAAAGTTAATGATAACTGGTTTTGCTGGACTTTTATTTTATTTAACTGAAAAAGGCGAAAAATTAATGATGAGCGAGAGTATCGTATGAATCAGTCAAATTCTCATGACAATTTATTGAAAAATATGCGAGAAATAGATGCGTTAATGGCTTTTTATCAAAAAGCTAAAGATGAGCCGGTGGCTAATCAGGTGGGCAGTCATCACAGCCCTTATATACTCCTAAAGCCAATGTACCCACATTTTTTATAGTCACTTGTTGGGAAGAGTATATAAAAACTCTACTGGACGAAAGCTTTACTTTTATGCTCGCTCATTCATCAAATATTAAAACATTTCCTGAACATGGAACCACCGCTGAAATTTTACCTCAAGAAAGTAATCTAAATATTAATACCTTATTTTTTCAGACAATTGGTTTAAAAGGACTTTCTGATTCGTGGCAATGGCAAGGTATGAGTAATGAGGAAGCCATAAAATGCATCAATACCTTGCTTGATTTACGGGGAGATTATGTTCATAAAAATCGTTCGCTCATCTCTGAAACGGATATTGAATATTTTCAGAAATTTATTGAAGCACTTGCAGGTATTTCAGCCAACAAAGCGAGGGATTATATTTATGACAAAGTAGGACACTATCCGTGGTTGTATAATAAAATTTCTCCTAATGCCTTAAATTTTGATAGCAAGCGTTGTACTGAAAGAGCTTAAAGAAATAGGATTTAATTAAGTGGTACGGTTAGCAAGCGTCCCACGCACAAATTTCCTCCTAATAACTGGTGCGTAGGACGCACCCTACACTTGCTTCTACGCCATTTTCCATGATTAATGGAAATCCCAAAGCTTGTACGATTTCATGCGTGAGCGAAATTTGCGCGACTAATTCATCGGGCATGGGAGGGCGGTTTGCTTTGTATTCGGAAAATAATTCATGTCTAAAGGTTTTGCCTTTGGCATCAAAGACGATAGCGGTGTGTGTGGGTTGATAGTCATGTAACAGACTTTTGAGCATGTTAGTCATGCCATAGATGGCACCTGTTGGCATTCCTTGAGAATTAAAGAATGAGGGTACGCCATGAAAGGCACGGTAGAGATAGGATGAGCCGTCTATTAAAATTAGTGTGTTTTTGTTTGTCATAGGTTGTATTATATATAACAATAGTCAATTTTTTGTGGCATACTCAATTTATCATGTATAATACCATTAAGGTGAGTTTTATTTAAAAAAGAGCGTTAAAGCGCATTGTTCATCATTGATTTGGATATAACACTATGATTTTACATGCAGAAATTAATCAATATGGCAGATTAAATGCTACAATACAAAAATTATTATGGGGAAAAAGAGTTATTATTTCTATCGCCGAAGAAACCGACTCTAAATCATCAAACAGGGATAACTCGGCGGCACAATCGCAAAGCCAATCAAAACGTGAATACGATGAAACGACCTATTTACTCTCATCTCCTGCGAATGAAAGGCGGTTAGAACAAGCAAGAAAGGAGTTTGAAAAGGATCAGTGGATAGAGGTTGAAGATTTAGACGAGCTGTTCAAATGAAAAAATTACGCATAATGCCCACTGCCAAGACTGATATAGAATATTGGAAACTGACAGATGAGAAAAAATATCAAAAACTTAAAAGAATGACTGAACAACTGCGTACCACACCTAAAACTGGCATTGGTAAACCAGAGGCATTGAAGCACAAATTATCTGGTCTTTGGTCACGAAAATCGTCTTGTCTATAGCTTTGATGATGAGACTGTCTACATTTGGCAAGCGCGTTTCCACTATGTCAATGTGCCAGACGAAGAAATAAGGATTGAAGCAATAGCAGACTTGGACACTGGCTCTGAGCAGGAAAAGCCGCAAGACACTTCCTGAAGGCACTCGCCAAAGGGATTCTTCATTCAAGCGGAGCGTCGGTGCATGATCGCAGCGAAGTTACTTCGTTTCCTTTGCAAAGGAACGAGAAAACTTAAACCTTGAGTTAGTGGAGAAAAAAATATTTAACTGAAAAAGCAAGCTACGCTCGCGTAGGGTGCGTCCCACGCACAAATTTCCTCCTAATAACTGGTGCGTAGGACGCACCCTACACTTCAATGCCATTGGCGTAGGGGCGGGCAATCCTTTATGGTTGCCCTTAACTTAATGGCATTGACCCTACGCTTGCTATATTATATTTTTATATTCGCATCAACACTTCAAGGTGGGCTGCCACACTTTGCGCCAGTGCCTGCAAGTCATAACCCCCTTCAAGGGTAGAGACAATTCTACCTTCAGCATATTTATCAGCTATCGCCAAGATTTCCTGCGTCACCCAAGTATAGTCGTCAGCTTGCAAACACATCATAGACATCTCATCATTTTCATGAGCATCAAAGCCAGCAGAGATAAAAATCATTTGAGGCGCAAATTCATGCAAAGCCGGTAGCCACTGGTTTGTAATAGCATCACGAAATTCATCCCCACGGGTACCGGCAGGTAGTGGCACATTAATAATATGATCACTGACGGTATCAGCACCAACGCCCGGATAAAAGGGATGTTGAAAGCTTGAACAAAGCATCACACGCGGCTCATCGGCGAAAATCGCTTCAGTGCCATTGCCATGATGAACGTCAAAATCTGCAATGGCTACTCGCTCCAATCCATAAGCTTCAATGGCATGAGCCACTCCGACAGCAATATTATTGAAAAAGCAAAATCCCATAGCCTGAGCACGCAGAGCATGATGACCAGGGGGACGGATATTACAAAATGCGACTTGATGTTGATTGCTTAAAACTAAATCAGTGGCGTGAATAAGCGCACCAGCGGCACGTAAAGCCGCTTCTGGAGTTTCTGCCATCAGCACCGTATCAGGATCGAGATAAGTAGCGCCTTGTTTTTCATTGAAATTTAATATTTGATCAATATAGTTGACATCATGTACCCGCGCCAATTGTTGATGCGTGGCTTTTGGTGCTTCATAATGACGCATAAAATTCATGAGCGTCCTCAATTGCTCTTCTATGGCATAGAGCCTAGCGGGACTTTCTGGATGTCCAGTGCCCATGTTATGTCGTAAACAGGCGGGATGGTCGAGGTAGGCTATAGACATGACTATTTTTCCTTAAATTTTCTAAAAAGGCAATTATATCAAATGCGAATATTAGGCATAGAAACTTCCTGCGACGAAACTGGTGTCGCTTTATACGATAAAGAGCAAGGCTTATTAGGACATGCCTTGTATAGTCAAGTGGACTTACATGCAGAATATGGGGGCGTTGTTCCAGAATTAGCCTCCCGCGATCATGTCCGCAAATTAATACCACTGATTAAAAAGCTACTCAGCGACAATCATACAATTGACGGTGTTGCGTACACAGCCGGACCAGGATTAATCGGTGCTTTACTGGTTGGGGCAGCCGTTGGGCGTAGTCTGGCTTGGACTTGGCAAGTCCCTGCCATTGGTGTCCATCACATGGAAGGGCATTTGCTCGCCACTATGCTTGAAACGCCAGCACCCAGTTTTCCCTTTTTAGCCTTACTGGTTTCAGGCGGACATACTCAATTGGTACAAGTCGCGGCGGTGGGCAAATATACGATCTTGGGAGAATCGGTCGATGATGCTGCCGGGGAAGCCTTTGATAAAACAGCGAAATTACTCGGCTTAGGCTATCCAGGTGGCCCCGCCCTCGCACGTTTGGCAGAAAGTGGCAATCCTAATACCTTTCATTTTTCCCGCCCGATGACGCAACGCCCCGGCTTAAATTTCAGTTTTAGCGGCTTAAAAACGCAGGTTTTGACAACTTGGCAAGCGCAAGAACAAAATGAACAGACTCGCGCCGATATTGCCCGCGCCTTTGAAGACGCAGTGATAGATACTTTAGCAATTAAATGTCGTCGCGCCTTGCAACAGACGGGCTTAAAAAGTTTAGTGATTGCGGGTGGCGTGGGTGCCAATCAAGGCTTGCGGAGACATTTGGCAGAATTGGGTAAGAAAATGGGTGTGGCTGTGTATTATCCTCGCCCGATCTTTTGTACTGATAACGGCGCGATGATTGCCTACGCGGGTGCGCTACGCCTTGCGGCGGGACAATCAGAGCCGCTGGCATTTGGCGCACGTCCACGTTGGCCAATGAATGATCTCAATTGATTTTAATTGACGGCAATATCTTATCCATATTTTGAAATGGGCCCAACGGATTTCTTTTATCTTCAATTTCTGCTATCTTAGGTTCACCGCCCCACAGTTTGTGAACCACTAAGCCGTTTTTTAAAACAATCAGGGCGTAAAATTTCCAACCTTCGGTGATTTGTTTTCTTCTGAAGTTCAACAAATCAAGAAAGACATTACCAAAGCGTTTAGTATTCAATCTATTGGGTGTGACTTCGTAACCATGACAAATATCTCTCGCTTCTAAACAGGAGCGTACTCCCGGATCAATATCTTCCATTAAGATAGAATCATTAGGTAGAAAGATTTTGAGTAGATCGAGATAGGTAATCAATTTGACATTGGGTACTTCAAAGGGATCAAAGCCGAGTTTTTTTAAATCTTCATGAGTCGTTTTTTGGGGTTCTATCTTGTCGAAAGCTTTTTTGGCATCTTCAAAATGTTGCCAAGGTGATTCAGTGGTTTTTTTAACTGAGGGTAACATGCCTGTACAGCCACTACTCATCACTGATAGTAAAAATACACATAAAATTTTGTTCATATTTTTGAGTAGGTTATCAGTTATCAGTTATCAATCATAAAATCGACTTAAAAAGTTGTTTCGGGAATGGAGCGCAGCGGATTTCCCGAAACCCTCGAACAACAAACGAAAAACCTCTTTAGGACAAAACTTTTCTGGACAACTATATGTAGGGTGGATTAAGCGATAGCGTATCCACCTGATTCTGAAAAGTTGTTTCGTTCATTACACGCAGCGGATTTCCCGAAACCCTCGAACAACAAACGAAAAACCTCTTTAGGACAAAACTTTTCTGGACAACTATATGTAGGGTGGATTAAGCGATAGCGTATCCACCTGATTCTGAAAAGTTGTTTCGTTCATTACACGCAGCGGATTTCCCGAAACCCTCGAACAACAAACGAAAAACCTCTTTAGGACAAAACTTTTCTGGACAACTATATGTAGGGTGGATTAAGCGATAGCGTATCCACCTGATTCTGAAAAGTTGTTTCGTTCATTACACGCAGCGGATTTCCCGAAACCCTCGACTTGTTCATCTTTTTGAGTCAGTTATCAGTTATCAGTTATCAATAATAAAATAGACTTGTCCCTAAATAACTTAAAATTGTCCAGAAAAGTTGTTTCGGGAAATCCGCTGCGCTCCATTCCCGAAATAACGAAAAGTTGTTTCGGGAAATCCGCTGCGCTCCATTCCCGAAATAACGAAAAGTTGTTTCGGGAAATCCGCTGCGCTCCATTCCCGAAATAACGAAAAGTTGTTTCGGGAAATCCGCTGCGCTCCATTCCCGAAATAACGAAAAATGGTTTCGGGAAATCCGCTGCGCTCCATTCCCGAAATAACGAAAAATGGTTTCGGGAAATCCGCTGCGCTCCATTCCCGAAACAACGAAAAATTGTCCAGAAAAGAACAACGAAATGCTTAAAATGATAACTGTTTACTGATAACTAAAAACTCTAAAAACTTCTATCTCCGACTCTGTCTGATTTTCACTTCGCGTGAATCAGTTTGATCTTTGTTGTCTTTCCAAGACAGTTTGACTTTCTCTCCCTTAGCCGCACCTTTGAATCTAAAGGATAGGTAAGGGTTTTTGGAGATACCCGACCCCCAGTCCGCAGACATCACAATTTTTCCGTTGTGTTCACAAGTCACTTTGTCAATGAAATGAGCAGGGACTAATTTACCGGTTTCCAAGTCTTTGCGACCTCCACCTTCCATCGGGTGTTGTATCAGGGCTTTCACTTCAGTGATGCCCTCTTTGTTGACTTTAGCTTGAAGACGTATTGTTGACACTGATTCTCCTCCTTTGTTTGTTAACTGCCACATCCACCGAGGGTGACTTTGATTTCGCGGCGTGCCGCATAAAGTTTGCCGTCCGCTTTTACCACGGCAATGACATTGGATGTTTTACCCATTTTAATACGGGTTTTTACCCAGCCTTCAGCATTCTCGCCAAAGTCAAATTGTCCTATTAATGGCACAGGATTTTTCTCAGCGATAATCGTGATGGATTTGACATTGGGCAGATTTGCCGTGATCTCAACCGGGACTACCGCACCATTTTCGGCGATATCAGGCGTATCAATGGTAATTTTGTCAGTTTCTTCTACCTCTGCACTGTCAAACAGGGCCATCATGGCATCTTCGACGCTGGTGGCTTCAAAAGCCAATTTGGGCCAGTCTGCCATGACGCTAGATGGCAGTAGGCTTGTGCCTAATGCCATTGTTCCGCCAGTGGCAATGATGCCTTTTAAAAATGTTCTACGTGCTAGAATCATCGACATTTTCTCCTAAGTAATTGAAATTAAAGTCAATATTATACTTTGCCTCAATAAATTAAAGCGTATGTAGGGTGGGTAGGGGCAATCCCTTGTGGTTGCCCGCGCAACATCGTTATGGGACGCCCAACCCACCTATCTGAGCCTAACAGGGGCAACCATAAAGGATTGCCCCTACATGGACCGTGATTTCTCGTAGGGGCAACACCCTAGTGGTTGCCCTTAACGGCGATGGCATTGATCTGAGCGGTGGGTTGCGCTACCCACCCTACAATTAAAAAGGGACAAGTCTATTATGGATTTGAGAAATTTTGTTCCTCAAGTAGCTCGGCTTGTAACTCTTTATAGCGTGCGTCTATGCGCGATGCTAAGTAAAAATTAAGTTGATTTTGTTGACGTGCCAGCTTAACTTGTTCTAAGGCAAGGGCGGTTTCGCCCATGAGATAGTACTTTTCTGCATAAGCTAAATGTGCCTGCGCTTTTTCCCCCGTTAATTGATAAGCATTTGCTAATAAATAATAGTAATAGGGATTTGATAAAGCCGCTATTTTTAGTAGTACCGCCTTAGCTTTGCGCGGTGAGTTATTTTGCAATAATTTTTCCGCATAGTCCAGTCCCAATGTTTTATCACCTGGATAAATTTCTAGGGTTTGTTCATATTCTTGCATCGCTTTGGCAGTATTATTTTGCAATAAAGCTAGCCTTGCTTTCAATAAGTGATATGCAATTTTATCGCTGTCATTTTTGAAAAGCCAATGAATTTGTGTTTGTAGCCCCTGAATTTTTCGTGTGGCGAGTAGTGTTAAAGCGAGAGCATAACGGGTGGCGCGTTCATCACGGTAACTGCCCGTTTTGAGCATATTTTTTAGTGTTTTCAATAGTTTTTCTTTATCATCAGTGGTTAATACCAGTATTTTAGCTTTGATGAGATGATAAAATGGCGTATCGCCCATCTCTTGATGAGGATATTTTTCGGCGCGTGAGTGGGCTTCAGCAATGCGATCTGTGGTGACGGGGTGGGTGCGTAAAAATTCTGGAACGTTGCCGTAATAGCGATTAGCAACTTGTAAACGTTTAAAAAAGTTGGGCATGTCGCGTGGATCAAAACCAGCATTGGCAAGGATTTGCATTCCCAAGTGATCGGCTTCGATTTCATGGGTACGAGTAAAGTTAATTTGCATTTGTACGTTGCTAGCCATGATCGTGGCGATGGCGGCTTGTCCAATATCGGGGTTTGAAGTACTACCCGCTATCACGGCGGCTGCAATCAAAGCCGCTATTATTGGTAAGGTGAAACGTTGAGAAGCTTCAATAATGCGAGCAATGTGGCGTTGGGTGACGTGGGCAATTTCATGGGCAAGTACGGAAGCCAGTTCACTTTCAGTGTGGGTTTTTAAAATGAGCCCACTGTGTATGCCTATAAAGCCACCTGGGATGGCAAAAGCGTTAATAGAGGATTCTTTGACGATAAAAAACCGAAAGTGTTGTTCGGGGTTATTGCTGTATGAGGCGAGACGATTTCCCACTGCATTAATGTAGTTATTGATTTGGGGATCGTCTATGATTTCCATTTCTCGACGTAGTTGTCGGAGAAAGGCTTCTCCCAATTTTTGTTCATCTGCTGGTGACATGACGGTGTTAGCAGAGATACCTATGTCGGGTAGTTCTGTGGCGGCGTTATAGGGTGAGAGCACACAAAATAATATAAAAAGCCAATATTGTTTCATTTGAGAATTCTCAGGCGTCCAAAATTTATTTTGGACAATTATATCACTAAATACATATCAATATGACACATAAAAATTTATCAGAACAAGCCACAGTGCGTCACGATTGGGATATAGAAGAAATCCTTGATTTATTGAATTCTTCTTTTAACGATTTAATTTTTAAGGCGCAATCTATCCACCGTGATTATTTTAATCCTAATGAGGTGCAATTAAGTACTTTGTTGAATATCAAAACGGGTACTTGTTCGGAGGATTGTGCTTATTGTTCACAAAGTGCGCGTTATAACACGGAGATAAAGTCTCAAGCTTTGATGGATGTGGAGAGTGTGGTTGCGGCTGCTGAGCAGGCTAAGGCTAATGGTGCAACGCGCTTTTGTATGGGTGCCGCTTGGCGTAGTCCAAAACAGAGAGATTTTGCTAAGGTTTTGGAGATAGTCAAAGGTGTCAAAGCATTGGGTTTGGAAACTTGTATGACTTTAGGGATGCTTAATGCAGAACAAGCCGATCTGTTAAAAGAGGCGGGCTTGGATTATTATAACCATAATCTTGATACTTCTGCTGCTCATTATAGTCAGATCGTTAGTACTCATAGTTATAAGGATCGTCTTGATACGTTAGCGAATGTGCGTGCTGCTGATTTGAAGGTGTGTTGTGGTGGGATTCTTGGTATGGGGGAGACTTTGGGGGATCGTGCCGCTTTGTTGCAAACTTTGGCTAATTTACCGGCTCATCCAGAAAGTGTGCCCATTAATCAGTTAGTGCCTGTGCCAGGAACGCCTTTGGGTGATGTTCAGGAGATTGATCCGTTTGATATGGTACGTTGTATCGCAGTGGCACGCATTTTGATGCCGGCATCAGATATACGTTTATCGGCTGGACGTGCCTCGATGAGTGATGAATTACAGGCTTTGTGTTTTCTCGCGGGTGCAAACTCGATTTTTTATGGAGAAAAATTGTTGACGACTGGTAATGCGGCTGTTGAGAATGATCGTCAGTTGTTTAATCGCTTGGGCTTTAACAATATTTAGTCGGCTAGCGATCTAAAAATGCTATTTCTTTAAGAAATAGCATTTTTTTATCTTTAGTCTTTAGGAGTCCAAGATTTATCTTGGACGAGTCCAAAATAAATTTTGGACTCCTAATGCCATTCCCTGTCGCCTTGGATCATTAGCCCCATATAGCATTTTTTTATCTTTAGGAGTCCAAGATTTATCTTGGGCTCGTCCATTTTTTCCTTTAAGGCCAAAATGGCGTAGGTTAAATGTTTTTTATTTTCTCTCATCGTTCTTGAGTCAGCTATCAGCACTTGATTTTTTTCTGACATAAATCTTATTCTATGGAAAAATGATGAAATTGAAATCCGTTTTGATTGAAAATTTTCGGCCCATTGAGAAAATCCAATTGCCATTGCATCCGCAATTAACGGTATTAGTGGGAGAAAATGGGACTGGCAAAACCAGCATTCTGGATGCCATCAGCATGGTTTTAGGAGAAATTCCGAGTTATTTTAAACTTCAAAAACGACGCTTTTTTGATGACAATGACTTTCGCCAACAATCCACTCATATTGAATCTGCACCTTATGTACGAGTTCAACTTGAAAACATGGCGGGTTTAACTTGGCACTATGAATCACAGCAACTACCTTATAAAAGCTGGAAAAATGAGGCACAATTGAACGGTTTAACTGAGCTGCACAAGTATTTAGAGCAAATGATATTTTGGTTTCGAGGTAAAAGTTTTTGCGGAGCAAAAACTTTTACCTCGAAAGCTGTTTGAGTGGTTTTTTGGTCAAGAAAATTTGGAACATAGAGAAAAGTTTGAGCGCAAGGATTTGGATTATCAACTCACGCTTTTAAAGGCGGTGAGAGAAGCGATTTGCCGTCTGATTCCGGGTGCTAGCAATCCCCGTACTCAAGTACAACCCTTACGTTTTTTGTCTTCTTGGAAATTGAAGGCGCGAAAACCGAAATTTTCTCACTTGAACAACTCAGTGGTGGCTATCGTGTTATGCTTGCTTTAGTCATGGATTTAGCCCGTCGTCTGGCTCAGGCGAATCCGCACCTAGAAGAGCCTTGTGAGTCACCCGCCATTGTGTTAATTGATGAAATTGATTTGCATTTGCACCCCAAATGGCAGCAGCGTGTGCTGGTTGATTTGATCAAGACTTTTCCAAACACACAATTTATTGTGACAACTCACAGTGCGCCGGTACTCACCACTGTCAAGCCAGAAAATATTGTGGTGTTATCTTACCAAGAGGGAAAACTTACCGCCAATTCACCTAGCTCAAACAGTTTTCGAGGCAAAAGTTTTCGCGGTACTTATGCTCAAACTTTTGCCTCGAAAGGTGCCTTTTCACCCGAAATCAGATATTCCTAGCAGCATTGATTGGATGTTTGAAATAAGTAATTTATTTGCGGCATGTCGAGGCGGCTCTCAGATTCTTATGTTTGGTGAGGACTCAAGTTTTAAAGATGACGAACGTTGCTTAGAACCCTATCAGAAAAATCATAGTTGTGGAGAAACTAAAAAAGATGACAATTTAGACAATATTATTCTAAAACCTAGCGAATTACCGGTTTCGCCCTCATTGTTTGTGGTCTCAGATGATGGGGGTGTGGATGAGAAGGCTTGTAGTCAAACCGGCGTTGAGATTACAAAAGCCGTGATGACAATAAAACGATTGAATTTAGATTGTGTGCGTTTGCGTAACGCTCGACAAGCGATTTGGGAGAAATTGAATGAGGTCCTGGCGGTTGAATGGGAAAGTTTAGGTGATGAGGCAACTGATGATGATTTTGAGACTTTATTAGCACAACTGGCTGAAGAGATGCTGACATTTGAACCAAACGAAGGATTACCGGCCTTTTTCACCACAATTCGTAGTTTTTTTGGTGTTCATGCTGAAACGGTTCTCAGTCAAGCATCTCAAAATTAGCTCTAGTGAGCACTCACCTTGTCAAGCGTAGGTTAAATGTTTTTTATTTTCTCTCCTCGTTTGGTTTGTGTCAAATTGACTTGTTCTTCGCTTGTTACTCCATCAATCTGGTGTTATAATTTATACACATTGGATGCATCTAAACTGAAAGACTATAATTAAAATGGAATCGCTAGAAAATAAAATAAAACGCTTGGAAAAAACTATTTTCAAACAGGAGAGAGAATTGCTTCACTCTCGACAAATGGCAACTTTAGGAACTATGGCATCATCCCTTTCACACGAAATTATACAACCACTACAAATTCTTCTCGCCACAGCTCAGAATTGTCAACGGGATATTCAACGCGAACAAGTTGATACTGACATTATTAGTGATGATTTAGAGCAAATTGTTAAAACAACCAAGCGAATTGTTCACATTGTCAACCGATTACACGATCTTTCGCACGATTCTCAACCATTGTTGGAATCCATTAATGTGAATACAACCATTGAAAACGCCCTGATGATGTTTCGTGAACAATTGAAATCACACAGCATATCGATTGAAAAACATTTCACCGTGCCTTTGCCGCCCATTAAAGCCGATCAAGTACAACTAGAACAAGTCTTTATCAACTTAATCAGTAATGCGCGTGATGCGTTAGAAGGCTGCTTTGATAACGGCTGCATCACCATTTCTACACAAACGCAAAATGGTGAGATTCAGATTAGGTTTGAAGATAATGGGGTGGGCATTGCACCCGCACAATTACCTCATATTTTAGAGCCATTTGTGACCACGAAAAAAAAAGGCGTGGGCTTAGGGCTTTACATCTCGCAGGAGATTATTCATTCTTATGGCGGTACAATTACTGTCAATAGTCAACCCAATAAAGGAACCGCATTTTTCATTAAATTTCCCCTCGCAACCAAGGAGTAAACAACATGAGTACTGGAAAAATTTTACTGGTTGATGATGAACCAGAAATCGTCAAACAATTTAAAAGGGCATTAAAAAGTGAAGGCTATCACGTCGAAACGGCTGCCAGTGGTGAAGAAGGCTGGGAGAAATACCAATCCAGCTATTTTAATGTTGTCATCACGGATTGGCGGATGGGTAAAATGAACGGATTAGAACTCGCACGCAAAATCGATACTCAGCATCCCGTTACTAAAGTGATAATTATTACAGCTTTTGGCAAGGAGTTTGAAGAGACTATCGATCCTCATCATTATCATGCTTTTGACTACCTAAAAAAGCCGGTTGAGATGGATAATCTATTGAATAAGGTAAAAGAAGCGGTTCAACGTCAAGATGGGGTTGTTGCCGCCTTAGAAGATTGGGTTGAGACACATTCAGATGAGGCAGCTCGTCCGATCATGGCAACACTCTCTCAACAAAGAGAAAAACAGTTATGGTCTGCCAAAGATATTCTGGAGGAAATTAAAGGTAATACTGAGCGCGGCAAACAGGAATATAAAAAGATTATCCAACTAACCATTGATTTGCTGACTCGTGGGAAAATCCAATAACATGTCCCAGTCAAAAACGGTGTTACTTGTCAGGACGCATTCCGATGCGACAACCGAAACGACTTATCATTGGGCAGAAATGGTCAAGCAGCATTTTCAAGCCAATAATTGGGAAGTCATTGAATTAGCCAAAAACGATGCGGTTCGGTCACAAGTTGAAAAGCTCCTTTTAAATTCAGAAAGTTATGTTTTTCTTTTTTATGGGCATGGTAAGTCAGACGAAATGGTCGGACAAGATAGAATGCCGGTTATAGATCTTGACAATCAAGGTTTGCTCAAAGACCAAAAAGTTTACGTCATCGCCTGCTTGACTGCACAGCAACTTGGGAAAGAGGCCGCTAATATCGCCCGTTTCTATTTAGGTTATGAGCAAGAAATTCAGTTTCCGATTGACCCTGTTTATTCTCAGTATGTAGAGAAATGTGTCAATAAAGGTATATTGGCAATGTTGGACACGCCAGAATGCACGATTGAACAAGCAGGGCAACAGATTGTGGATGAATATACTCATTGGATTGAGTATTTCACAATTGGCGAAGGGGCCTCTGATACGGGTACTTTTCTTCTCTCGATTCAATTACGTTACAATCGAGATGCAGTGCGGTTATTTGGTGATGTGAGTGCCACTTTATAGACTTGAAACGAAGTAATTGAAACCCATTTGACGGATGCTATCGCTTTCCGTGATAACATCCGGGGTAAAAATGATGAAATTGAATTTTGGATTCCTAAAACGCCATTAATTGTTACCTAATGCCATTCCCTGTCGTCTTGGATCATTAGCCCCATATAGCGTATTTTGATCAATTAAGATACTGGCAGCCGCACCCATCGTCTTTTTAACGACCACTTTGTGTCCCATTTCAGTTAATAAGTTAATGGTATCAAGACTAAGCCCTTCTTCGACTCTAATCTCGTCAGGCAACCATTGATGGTGAATTCTAACGGCATTCACGGCTTCCTGAATATTCAGCTTGTGATCAATAACGTTCATAATGACTTGCAACGTTGTGGTAATAATTCTTGAGCCGCCCGGGCTACCCGTTACGAGAAATGGTTTTCCGTCTTTTAGCACAATCGTTGGTGACATAGAACTTAACATCCGTTTATGGGGTTCAATGGCATTCGCCGTACCACCAATTAATCCATAAGCATTGGGTACGCCAGGCTTGGCACTGAAATCATCCATTTCATTATTCAGCAAAAATCCGGCGCCTTTGACTACAATGCCTGTTCCGAATCCAAAATTGATCGTGTAAGTATTGGAAACGGCATTTCCCTCTTTATCAACCACAGAATAATGTGTGGTTTCATTACTTTCATAATGGGTTGGTTTGCCCGGTAGAATATCTTGACTGAGACTGGCTTTTTGGCTGTTGATTTGCTGGCTCAATGTCGCTGCATAAGCTTTAGAAGTTAAACCGGTTAGGGGCACGCTGACAAAATCAGTATCTCCTAAATATTTTGATCTATCGGCATAAGCACGTTTCATAGCTTCAGCCATCAGATGGATAGTCGCGGCTGTATTATGTCCCAATAATCCAATGTCATAATTTTCCAATATGTTCAGGATTTGAACAATATGAACTCCCCCTGAACTCGGTGGCGACATGGAATAAATGTCATAGCCTCGATAAGTACCCTGTATTGGTTTTCTCAGCCCAGGCTGATAATTGGCTAAATCGGTTTTGGTAATCAACCCGCCATGCGCTTGCATGTCTTTGACAATCAATTGTGCAATTTCTCCTTGATAAAAGGCTTTAATCCCTTTTTTGGCAATCGCCTTTAAGGTATTGGCCAGATCGCTTTGCACTAAGCGATCACCCGCTTCATAAAAGCTACCATCCAGCTTAAAAAATATCGCGGCAGTTGTTGGGTGTTTTTTGAGACGTTTGGCATTCTTTTTTATAGAATTGCTAAATGCGAGGGTGATGATAAATCCTTTTTCAGCGAGGGCTATTGCTGGTGCTAATGCTTCTGCCAGGGAGAGGGTTCCGTATTTTTCTAATGCCATTGCCATACCCGCAACCGTACCCGGTACGCCCGCCGATAGGTAACTAAATCGGCTTAATTTGGCGTCAACATTTTTTTGTTCATCAAGGAACATATCTCGTGTTGCTTTGGCTGGTGCTTTTTCGCGGTAGTCAATGGCAATGACTTTTTTCGTTTTGGCAGAATAGATGAGCATGAATCCGCCGCCACCGAGATTTCCCGCTTGTGGATAAGTAACGGCTTTGACAAATCCAATAGTCACGGCGGCATCTACGGCATTTCCGCCTTTTTGTAGTATTTCTACGCCAATTTGTGCGGCAATTTCTTCACCGGTTGCTACCATGCCGTGCGTAGCGATGGTTGGCGTAAAAATATCTCGTTCAGTGAGATTGGCGGTTTGTGCTTGGGTTATTGTGGCAAACATTAATGATATTGCCGTCATAGAGTGCTTTAAAAAATATTTCATTAGTTTTTTTTTCCTTTAAGGGTTAAGCCAAAATGGCGTAGGTTAAATGTTTTATGGTTTTATGATTTTCTCTCATAGTTTGGTTTATGTCAATTTTACTGGCTCTATTTTTTAAACAATTTCCTCACCAGCGCATCAACTGATACTCCCACTTGAGCCTTCTATTTTTTTGATAGCAGCACCAGTTTAAAAATCCTATTTTTTTAAAAAATAGGATTTATTAATCAGGTGGATACGCGCAGCGATATCCACCCGACATGTATGGAATTTTATCCGTGCAGTTTGCCTCGCGTCCGAGCAGGCATTCCTTTGCGGAGCAACGGAACGAGAAATCCCTGTCGTTAAAATTATAGTTCATGTTTCACAAAACACGCTTTAGGCACCACATTTTGTGCCAATTCCGATTCATTGCCAGATGAGTTTCCTTTAGAGCCTGCATATCTCCGTGTCGGGAAACCATAAATTCCATGCGACTAACTTACCACCTATCAGTTTTTATAAGTGATTGAATATAAAATACAACCATGAGTACAAATTGATTAAATATTATAAAATCAGTGTTTTAAATCCGCTTATTCCGTCAATCCGTTGTACTCGTTTTGCCAAACTGATAGGTGCTCCAGCATCCAATTAATGCTAACTCCGGGCATCCTGCCAGACTACAATTTTATCTGTACTCTGTTCAAAGAAATCTCCACAACGCCCGTCCCCGTTTCCCGTCAAGCCACCATCAGGAGCGCAAATTTCATTCCCGTCATAGTCATACAAGAGATTGAACTGATCACAACAAGGCGACGAAACGTAATAAACAATGCTGTCTTTATAGCGATACTGGATTATAAATCTCCAAACTTATCCAGACGCAGATCCTGAGAAGAACTTAAACGCAGATTGACCCAAATTTCTTGGTCTCCAATTTTAAGACAGGGGATGTGAGCTATTCCTGTGGATGGTTCAAAACGCGCAACGCATTGCTCACTGGAAAAAGCGTTTGATACCAAAAGTGAGAACAATAAAACAGAAGGCAGTGAACGCAAATATTTTGACATAGTTTTACCTCATCAACAATTTGTAGGGTAGGGGCAATCCTTTATGGTTGCCCCTTATGTTGTATCAGCTATCGCTCGCTCAGGGAATCTGAACCGTCCGCATGGCGTACCGGTAAGGTGCGTCCCAAACACCATTCATTGACAGATCAACTCCAAAATAGAAATCCACTATGGCACCTGAAGGAAAGGGTGATGTTCCGTTATAAATAGTGATGGGAGTCAATAAATTAGTCAATGGACCTTGATACGTTGGTCCAGGGCTCACAGTCCACACCCAACTGCTATTCAAGTAATAAAGGGTTCCAGTAATCGGCATTGACAACATTGTTGTTTCCTATATTAAGACTCACGTTTACATTACTCCCGCTTGTCGTAATAGTCGGAAAAATGCATGGAACCTGATCCATTTCGACGGCTTGAAGTGCCGTTCTAACTTGCACACAGTCTACAGCTGTTACTCCTGCGATTCCGACCAAAGCATTACACGAGTTAATCAAGGCTAATATATGAATGCTGTTTTGTTTATCCCCAAGGCACTCACTGTTTGACCATTCAACGTTCCACCATGCGTTACCTCATGTGCTGTCACATCATCAATAGCGTAGCCGTCTCCAAATTCCATTTGACTGCCAGTCCAACGGGCATTTGGCATCGGACATGTGCTCCTGCAATGACGAACAGTGGCTCTCATTGTCATTCCCGCGCCATCAATACTGTCTCTTCCATGAGTGTTAAAATAGAAATCATACGTGTCACCCAAGTAATCATAGGCCAAATCGACATCTGTGATCCCAACAGGAGCGTCTCCTTCCTCACGTACAAGTGGTCCTGGTAACGGACTGACAGTATAAACAACTTCCCCCGTCTGCACATCAACAAAAACATCCGCTCCAAAAACTGGGGGGGTTCCTCCCATGGTATTGATCCGCCACACTAATCTATTTTCAGAGTCACCTTCTCCCATCAAAGCTGGGCTAAAGATCATTAACTCTGGGATGCCGCTTTTGATTTCACTTAAAGGCACTTCATGCTGTTTCCCCATATATTCTTTAGCAATTGGTGTCGCTTCCCCGCTGTCAATTTACACAGCAGGCTTAAGGTCAAACAGTCCAGATTCGTGACGTTTACCCCGTTTTTTGAGCACTTGTTGTTCAATTGGGTTGGCACTGAATCCTATAGTCGGGCGATTGTCGAAAGGAGATGGGCTCTTTGTTCTCAGAGGCAAGACGGTTCCGCTAATCTCAAGCAGTTGACCTGATTCATCCATATGGACAATCAACTCGGCACCATACACTGTTGCTTATGCCTGAAATGAAAATCTTCCTCAAGATAAAAGTTCCCCTCTTCTTTTGAGAAAATAAGCTGTTAAATTACTCTATCGCACACACATCAGCCGGCCAAGAACTGAACGACGGCGGGGATTTTATCCTACTAGAGCGATTGACGCAAGCCTTTTTTCAATTTGGCAAAAAAAAATTTCAAATAATAGCGAATGTAGGGTGCGTCCTACGCACCTCTTTGTCAGTGTAGCTCAATTAGACGTGACCATAAGGTGCGTAGGACGCACCCTACAATCCATGCTACTAACTTACCACCTATAATTTTTTATAAGTTATTGAATATAAAATACAAGCATGAGTACAATGGATTAACTATTAGAAAATCAGTGTTTTAAATCCGTTTATTCCGCAAATCCGTTGTACTCGTTTTGCCAAACTGATAGGTGATAAGGCGCCAGCATCCCGTTAATTTTGCTACCTGATCAATATAAGTAAGTCATTTGAACTGTGATAAAAAATAGGTACTCTACGTTTAATTAATAATATTATTATTTATTAAAATAAGAGCGAATGTAGGGTGCGTCCTACGCACCTCTTTGTCAGTGTAGCTCAATTAGACGTGACCATAAGGTGCGTAGGACGCACCCTACAATCCATGCTACTAACTTACCACCTATAATTTTTTATAAGTTATTGAATATAAAATACAAGCATGAGTACAATGGATTAACTATTAGAAAATCAGTGTTTTAAATCCGTTTATTCCGCAAACGAAGTAACGGAACTTCGTTGCGTAAATCCGTTGTACTCGTCGGTGCTCCGTACACCATATCGTTGTTTTTGTTGCCCACCAACCCCGATAAGGTGGGCTACAAAAATCAAATTAATTTTAATTTTTAATAATAAGTCGAAAGAAAATAGACAATTGCCGTACAAAAAGGCATATATCTACCTTTGGCATCTCGTTGTGAATAACTCTGTATAAGCTGAGATATCTCCTCTTGAGTCGGGCTATCCGATAATTGAGTTATATTATCCGTTAAACTTTGTAGTGCGACACGCCTTAACACTTCCTGACGCATTTTCTTTAGTATAGGATGATTGAGATTACAACGATTAATCGTTTCCTCAGCCTTCTTTTGTTTTTCTGCCACATCCGTTGGCAATACGCTGGAGTAATATCTTTGCCTCATTCAGCTTGTCGGCATCAATCAAATCGGATAATGTCTCAATGTCCATTTTAATGTTTTCTGGACGCTCATCCGTTTCCATAAACACTTCCAAAATAAAGTTACTATCTTTGCCATAAGCATTTTTGGCCCTTTCAGCAACGATACCCTCTTTTGTTGTACGCAAAAAATACACACAATGCTGAACTTCACTAATGACTTGTGGAGAATGCGTAGACACAATGAATTGACAATGAGGAAATGTTTTTTCCAGCATTGGAATCACCGCGTGTTGCCATTGTGGATGCAAATGTAAATCTATTTCATCAATCAAAACAATAGCCTCACCTTCGAGTGGATTTGGCAACGCTGGATTAGCAATGGCTAAACGTCTCACTAAATCACCGGTTAAAGCCAATAAACATTTTTCACCATCAGATAATTGGTTGATAATTAATTCTTGTTGTTGTTTGCTTAATGTCATACGCAAGGGATCGCTCCGCACACGTAAATCAGTATAGCCGGGCATGAGTGATTGAATCGCTTGTCTCACAGCTTCAAGTTGTCTATCACGATATCCCGTCTCATTTCGTATCTGTTCATTTTCAATATCTTCTCGATTGCGGAACCATTCAAAAAAAGATTGAAAATCAGTATTTGTCCTAGAAAATGCCTGTTCTAAAGCGGTTAATTGGTGAAAATCGGGCTTTTCTGTGATATTCAAGGAAATATCCACCTCGAATACTGCCCTATTGACGGGATAATAGACAACCAAAGGAATAGCGGAGTTTGGATTTTGAGCCAAATTTGAGTACACATTTTCTACAATCGAATCTACCTGCTCTCGCTGTTCTAAAACCGATGAAATCTGTTTACCATTTTGGCTTGTTCGAGTCGCCCATGAGGCTTCGTCTCCGTCTATTGATACTGTGATTTTATTGTGTGTCTCGCTCGCGCCATTATAAATATCTGATTTTTTATAAGAGCGCTCATTTGTGTCAGTCATCCGCTTAGTGAGATGAGACGAACAAAATGGCTAAACAATCTAATATGGCTGTTTTTCCTACGCCATTAATGCCCACAAATACGGTGGTACGATGCGAAAACGCTAGTTCCAGTTGCTTAATGCCACGAAAGTTTTTTATTTGTAATGAGTTAATTTTCATTTTTATTCTCCATACATACACAGTCTATACGCTTTATATATCTGATAGGCACATCGTTCATAAGGCATTCGTCCTTCTCCTGTTCCTAAGCCTGGACATAAAATTGTTTTTATCGTTTTTGAATTTCTTCGATTGAATGATTTGACGCTCTGAATTTTAAATCGAGTCCGCCATCCATATAACCAAAGCTATTAGCCGGACTGACTATGGCATCTGCTTTGAATGAGAGAATGTCACTATCTGATATGGTGATGTCTTGAATTTCTTCAAAGACTTTTTTTTCCAAGCGTAGTACAATTCAATATTGAAGGCTACTAGATGAAATTTCAGTTTATAAGGCATAAAATCAAAACATTAACTACAGGGATTTATTTTTAGCAGTGATTTGTCAAAACATTAACTACAGGGATAAGTCAAAACCGAAGGCGACAGCCAATTTTTATTAGCAGTGATTTGTCAAAACCGATACGAGCCCCAATTAGACTGTCGTATCGATTTTTATTTATCCCTGTTAATAACGTATTGCCTGTCGTTAATGTTTTGACTCCTAAATTGCAGGACGCGGAGCGTCCGAGCAGGCATTCCCACGCAGAGCGTGGGAACGAGAAAAAACGAGAAAAAGGGCAACCACAAGGGATTGCCCCTACAAACGAAGAACCTGC
>JSZA02000372.1 GCA_000785145.2 Candidatus Thiomargarita nelsonii | reverse complement strand
TTTTTGAGAAAGATAGTGGCTGGAATATGCAAACTGATGTTGTCCCTTTTCAAAATAGAGATAGCCAACGAGTTGTTCTTTTTTATAAATAAAGTGACGGGATTGGTTATGGGTTGGATTGTTCATAAGAAAATTGATAACTATTTTCATCCTGAATACGCGGAGCAAAAATGCCCACTCATGAATAAATGCTGCTCTAAAAAATGGGGATTGTAGATAACTTTTTCAATCTCCAAAAATAAAGGTTTCGGACGGGTTGCAAACTGCCTTGCAATTGTCCGCCGATTTAAAATCTGAGTGGCACTTACTGTATTAGAAAAGGGAAACAACCTGATTATCGTGTCAATGGAGAGATATTTGATAATTATGCGCCAAATAACAAGGCTGATGTCGAACAAATCCGTAATGAAATTTCAAGGAAAGTTAAAAGAGGACAAACGTACAGGGTAGTTCTAAATCTTGAAAATAAGAAAGCCAGTCTTAAATCTCCAACAACTTATTATCATAAAAAATGGACAAATCTTTGAATTATTTTAAAACGGATTTAAAGTCAATTAAACCTCAATTTTTTCTGGTGACGACACTTAATTTTCTCATTTTTTTGAATAAGGTTATTTAGCGAATGGATTGGAAATATCATGGCATTAGAATATACATTAATGATCGAAAGTTCACTGAAATTGACAGAGGTTACAAATCTTCTGTCTCACATTCAAGACTTCGAGTCTCAATCTGATTATTTAAAAGCACCGGGCTTTATTATTTACATTGATTATGCCGATCAAGAAGATAAAGCTTTTGTAAAAGATTACTTTCATTTTACACCTAGCCTTTCCTTGTGTTTTGTTCAAGACAAATTCGCTGATTTTAGCGATGCCCATGCTAATCTTATCAAAGCCACCATGACATTGCTGAAGACATCATCTTCAAATGCCATTCTTGATTTTAATGGTGATACGGTTTGACTGCGAAAAATTAAAGAGCAGTTGTTTATTTATCAAGACGAGAGTGATTTTCTCGTTCCCTTAGCGAAGCGCACTCTCTTAGACACAAGTATATAAGTACTTGAAAAAAAACTATATTCTGTAGGGTGGGTAGAGCGAGAGCGATACCCACCCTACAATTGTCTCTTCCACACGTATGCACGTTGATACAAAGGAACACTGTATTGCTTGGTTCCTTCGATGATTGACTTAATATCTGTTTCTTCTGCTTTCATAAGAATTTTATCGGTAATACAAAGTTTTTTTAATTGGCTCAGTGCTGTCAAGCAAGATACCACAATAACTGACAGTATCACGCATAACAACTCTTTCCGGATCAATAATCTCCTTGAGAAGGGCTCTAATAATATTATGCCCTTCTCTTTCTGGCTCAGTCGTCACAATCCTGTATTCCCCATCGTCTATTAAATACATACCTCTGTACTCCTTTGAAGATAAATATATTGGTAAGGAGTCTAATATTTCTCTTGGACATCTTGTTACACATAATGAGATGAACGGTATAATTTTACCGATAAACGGTCAATTACTATATTCTCGTTCCCTTAGCGAAGCGGACTCTCTTAGACATAAGTATTTAAGTACTTGAAAAAAAAGCAGATTATGTAGGGTGGGTAGAGCGAGAGCGCTCCTCTGGTCAGCGAAGCTAAACCCACCAAATAGTTGAAATTTATAACAATGGTGGGTTGGGCGTCCCATAACGATGTATAGCGAAGCTCTACCCCAATGCCATATCGTACCGCAAAATGGCTCGTTTGGCTGAGGCGTTATAAAGAGTAAGGTATTGTCTGGCAATTGGATGGCTACCCATAAATCCAAAGGGGAGGCATTGGCCTGATTCCCAGTGGTCACTAAATCTACTTTGAGTGTCTCGCCTACCCGATAAACGGTATTGATTCCACTGAAATTTAATGATAAGACGCTGGTTGAGTCAGCGCGGTTAAAGACATAGACAGAGCCAAAATCTTCGACCAGTTTATCATCAAATGGTGCCCCTACCAATGCTGTGTTGTCTGACAAAGCTACGGAAAAGCCAAACAAATCCTCCGCCCGACCAGTTGTCTATCGCGCCGCCAATTAGAAAATTAACAGACATGACGCTAAAAGCTATGATTTTCTGGTAAAAGTTTTTAAAGCGCTGGATTTTTTGAAAAAATAGACCTTGACCGGTCGCACGAGTATCTGTAAAAATATTTAGTTTGGGCGGCCTAAAAAAGCAATGGCTCATCACGACTCTTGGAAACAGTACCGTCAAGACTTATCGCCACTCACACAAAAGGAAATGAATGACGCCGGACTGAACCAGTGCCAAATTGATGCTGGATACTGTATAATCTTTATTCAATCAAAATTAGGGCGGTAGTAATTAAATTGGAGTAAAACAAGCTCAATGAGAAATATAGTTGGACAAGTGAAATTAATTGATGCTGAACGCTATTTCATATTACATGCTCCCCGTCAAACCGGCAAAACCACCTTAATGTTGCAATTGATGAAGAATTTGA
>JSZA02000332.1 GCA_000785145.2 Candidatus Thiomargarita nelsonii | reverse complement strand
ATCTCGAAATATAAGTCAGTTTGCCCCGATCCATTGCCATGTTGTTATCCAACATCAGGCGCGGAAATTGGCAATCGTTTTGAAAATATTCCCAAAAATAGAGTGCCAATGTTGGATTATAGATATCAGATTCGCAAGATTCACAAAAAGAATAGCCATCATAAAACTGTTGCATCAGGGTTAAAGCATCTTGCCCATTTTGTGGGGAAAGTTGACATTCTTCAACAATAGTTGTCAAAACTGATCTGATTTCTGATTCTCGAAAGCCACATAAATCGTTAAATTCTCGTCTGAGATAAATGTTTTTCGCCACATTGTAGGCACTGGTAATGTCACTCATCAGAACGGGAGAAACGCCTGTGATAAAAACTCGCTCCAGCCCATCTCCCGAACTTGCTGATTTAATCGTTTTGAAAACCGCTTTGAGCGAACCCTCAGTGGACAATAATGCTTTATAGCGGTTGGGACTGATTTCGCCACGCCCCATCATGACTTCATTGGCAAAATTGTCGTATTCATCAATTAACAGATAAAGCCGATACGCCGTTGCTTGAACCGCCGTTAAGGTTGATTCAAAGGAGGAAATAGCATTATTTTCATCAATTTCAATGGGGTAGGGCAAATAATCTTGATAAGACTTAGCAAAGCGTTTAATCCGATTATTCAGATGATCGTGCAAAGACTTTCTCATCTCTTTCACATCGTCTTGTGGTTCCACCACGGAAAAATCCCATTTCATTATCAAGTATTGATTATGTTTGGGCGTGGGATTTTGTCCAATCGCTAAATCCCCAAACAATTTTTCAAACTCATCTGCTTTTGCGACATCATAGTAGTTTTCCAGCATTGACAAAAGCAGACTTTTTCCAAATCGCCGGGGGCGCAGAAAGAGTAGTTGTAATCCTGCCTCTTCAATTAATGAAATATGTGAAGTGCGATCCACATAAAAATAGTTTTCAGTTTTTAGTAGATAAAAATCACTGAAGCCATACGAAAATTTGATCATGTTTTTAGTCTCCCATTGTTTAAATTATTCACGCACCACTAAAAAACCGGCCACTTGTCCTACCTTCTGGCGACGAATCACTTGCCAAGTGGCGGGTAAGCTTGGCTCTCCAAAGCGGCGCTCCGTTTCTAAATAGATCAGAGCGTGTGGCGAGAGCCAACCACCTTCTTCTAATAGGGGACAAGTTGGGCGGAGTAAGTCGTGCCCATAAGGGGGTGCCAAAAAAATAATGTCAAAAGTCTCAGGCGTTCTCTTGAGAAATTGGAGGACATCAGCGCATAGAATTTCTATGTCGGGCGCAAATGTCGCTACTTGTTGTTTTAGTCCTTGTACAACGTCGCGTTCTTTTTCGACTAATAGGACTTGTTTGGCACCGCGTGAGGCGGCTTCTATGCCTAATGCGCCTGTGCCAGCAAATAAATCTAGGCAACGGCTCCCGGGTAAGTCCATGGCTAACCAGTTAAATAAGGTTTCACGTACCCTATTCGGTGTTGGACGTAGTCCGGGTTTTTCGGGTACTTGTAGTTTGCGCCCACGCCATTGTCCGCCAATAATGCGTATTTTTCCTTTCATATTTCAATGTTTAGAGGACGTCCAAAGCTAAAGCTTTGGACTCCAAAATCTCCGAACTTAATCTAATATCCGAACACCCTTATCGCTACCCAATAGCAACACATCCGCTGGACGTGACGCAAATAATCCATTGGTGACAACACCTGTGATTTCATTGAGTTGGGTTTCTAATTTAACGGGTTCGCTGATTTTTAAATTGTGTACGTCTAAAATGACGTTGCCGTTGTCCGTGGTAAAGCCTTCTCGCCATATCGGTTTTCCGCCCAATTTGACTAATTCTCGGGCAACATAGCTCCGTGCCATCGGGATGACTTCAATCGGCAATGGAAATTTGCCGAGGATATCAACTAATTTGCTATCATCGGCAATACATATAAAGCGTTTACTCACCGCCGCGACAATCTTTTCACGGGTGAGCGCACCACCGCCACCTTTAATTAAATGCAAATATTGGTTGGTTTCATCCGCACCATCTAAGTAAACGGAAATTTCATCCACGCTATTGAGTTCAAAAACGGGAATGCCGTGAGATTTGAGCCGATCAGCGGTAGCGTTGGAACTGGCAACGGTGCCTTCAATTTTGTGTTTGATCGTGGCGAGTGCGTCAATAAAATGGTTTGCGGTGCTACCGGTACCGATGCCGATGATGCTGTCTTCAACCACGTATTCTAAAGCCGCTTTAGCGACTTGCTGTTTTTTTTCGTCAGGTGTCAAAATTTTATTCTCCTTTTTTCAGTACTCTCTCGTTCCCACGCTCTGCGTCAATGCCATTAAGTTAAGGTTTTTTGTAGGGTGGGTAGGGGCAATCCCTTGTGGTTGCCCGCGCAACATCGTTATGGGACGCCCAACCCACCATTGTTATAAATTTCAACGATTTGGTGGGTTTCGTTCCGCTCTACCCACCCTACAAAAAAAACGTATTTATGCTTAACTTAATGGCATTG
>JSZA02000333.1 GCA_000785145.2 Candidatus Thiomargarita nelsonii | reverse complement strand
AGTCGGATTTCTCCATATACCCAGCCTTTAGCCATCTTTTAACTATTGGTCTCCAATGTTGCAGAGGCAAAAGTTTTCGCGCGCGAAAACTTTTGCCTCTGCATCAATTTGCGATGCTAAAAATTTGTGGTCAATGTTATCAAAACAGCCCTTTATGTCTGCATCGAGAACCCATTTTTGTTTGTATAATAAGGTTGCCGTGATTCTATCAATCGCATCATGGCATCCCATAGCTGGTCTGAATCCGTAACGGCAAGATTCAAACTTCGCCTCATAAAATGGTTCAAGTGCAATTTTAGTGACTGCTTGCATTGCCCTATCCTTAATGGTGGGTATGCCTAAAGGTCTAAGTTTCCCATTTGCTTTTGGGATGTAGATACGCTTAGCCGGCATTGGTCTGTATTTGTCCCATCCACGTTGGATTGTATCTAGCACATCTTTTACTAAAGCCATCTTTCTTTTAGGCGTATTGGCTTTAACTCTATCTACTCCTGCTGTGCGCTTTCCTTCAGAGGTAAATGTTTTTGCGCGCGCGCAAAAACATTTACCTCTGAAGTTTTCCGTTGTTACGGTACGCACTGCTAGTAACGTTGCATAATACGAGTTTTGCAATAGGTACATTAAGCTTTTTGCCTTTCTGTACCGACCTGATTTCGTCGCTTTATAAATTCGCTTTTGCAAATTGAACACAAGTTGACGCACTTTGCCCCAAATGAAAGCAGAGCTTGTCCCAATCCCACCTTGCCATGACAGATTCGATACTTTCGTATCTCGGTTTGTCACAGTGAGATACGGGAACCCACTCAGGGTTCGGGTATTGCCAAAGAATGCTCATAATTTTAAGTTAACCTTATCTGTTATCAGTTAGTTGCCTAACATTTGTTCGATTGAATTTATAACACAATTATTCCGAGAGTGAATCAGCATATCCAGTTTCCCTCATAGACGATTTCTACTGGCTTTGGCTTCCCACTCTATCCTACCCGATGCCGTCGCTAAGTGTTTACACACTCCTCTTGCACTCCTGCAAGTGACATGTACATCGTTTTTACTCGTTTCTCTTATATGTTTACCTTTGGACTTAGGTTATATTCATTAATCGGGTGTGTATCGGACAACGCATATAGGCTGCTTATACCTACATACCTAAATACCTTTTAACCCCAAGGAGTTTATTATTACCGACCATAAAAATATATCCAAATGTGATTGCTCACTATCCATAACGCTTGCTCTTTTGAAGCTTTGAGCCCTTGCACTGGCGATGCTGCTACCGGCCTCTGCTTTCTAGCTGCTGCCTAGCTAGGCGAATCCATTCACACCATATAAGAAATTTTACATTAAGGCTTTGTTTTCCCTAAAGAATTAGGCCAAACGAGTCGCACTAAGGATTTAATAAGGTGATACTGGGCGTAATTAAGGTCTTGTGCCTCATCTATGCAAATATAGTGATACAAACGCCGGTAAAATGCCGTAATTTTGGGAAAATCATTAAAAATGCGGTAAGTTATCACTAGAATATCGTCAAAATCTAAAGCATTTTGATTGATAAGCAGTTCATTATATCTTTCATAAAGATAAGCAAATAATTTGCTTTTTTCGCTCATTTCTAAAGCAGTGTCATAGTGTGGAGTGCGTAATTTTTTCTTTTGATGAGAAATTGCGTCTAAAACTTCATTTAGGAAATTATTCCGGTGACAGTTCTCTTTAAAAATTTGTTGCAATCTGGGATCAGATTCAAAGGCTTGACGTAAAATGTCCAAACGATCCTCAATTTTTTCAAAAATCTGTGGTTCTTTATCAAATCCAATGATAGAGCCTCGATCACAAATAGTTTGCATACAGAATTTATGTAATGTTCCGATATATACGCTATTATTATCTTCATCTAGTTTTAAACGCTCCCGCATTTCATCTGCCGCTTTATTGGTAAATGTCAATGCGAGAATGTGGTAATGACCGGTTTTATGTTCCAATAAATAACGGATTCTTTCAGTTAAAACAAGGGTTTTGCCAGTACCGGCACTGGCAACCAATAATAAAGGTCCATCACGGTGATGAACGACACGTTGTTGTTCTGGTGACAGTTTAGGTTGGTTCATTGATTACCTCTTGTAGCGGTAATAAGTTGAGGGTTTGCTCCATAATATCAAATAATTCCTTAATTTTGGGTGGAAAACGACGATTTTCATCTGGCAAATTGATGAGTGTCTCGGCAATTAGGGGGGCGTATGTTGTTTTCTAATTCATAAGGATGTTTACCCCAATAAGCATTAGCAAAAATGGGTAGTGCTTGTTCTTCTGTTTCTCCTTCAAATAAGACTAAGGCACGAGCAAATAACAATTCGCCGCGTGTGTTGAGAACTTGACGACGAATTTTCCGCTGACTCTCATTATCAAGACTATTCATGTCGATTTGCGAAACTTTAGTTTCAGCACCCTTTCTACTAAAACGTCGCAACGCGGTTAAATTGGCTTGACTAGTACTCTGTCAATTTGTTTTTTTTGGGTTGGAGTACAAAGCTTTAGCTTTGTCAGACAGTACAAAGCTAAAGCTTTGTACTCCAAAAAAACAAATTG
>JSZA02000403.1 GCA_000785145.2 Candidatus Thiomargarita nelsonii | reverse complement strand
TCGTTTGTGCAATACGCATGATCGGTTCATAAAACTTGTCTGGCAATTGGAGCATTACCGTTTGAGACATAATTTATCATCTCCTTTTTTGAATCGTTAGGTTGCAATGTATTGATGTTTGCTCCGCAAACATGAATACATTCCTTTGCAGTGGGTACGATAAAAGTGGTACCGCTTTGCAGTTTGCCTCGCGTCCAGTCAGGCATTCCGTTGCTCCGCAAAGGAACGAGAAATATTCTTTTAGTTGTTCACGTATTTATGAAATATTTGAGAGGAATTTTCCCAATTTCGGGGTAATGCGTGATGGCAATTTCAATATTCTCTTTATTGAGGTGTTTTTTGAGCAATACACAGTCATTTTTGTCATAATCATGAATATACTTTTTCAACAATTGTTCATAAAAATCACAAGCCCTATTTTGTGATAAATTGATGGATTGAAAGTGGGCAAGCAGCCAGTGTTCAACGCAGGGTTCACTCATATTTCTACGTTGGGTTTCGCTTCAAGATGGTTTTTTAAATTGGCATCTTGAGAAGGAAAATATTTGTCGTTATCAAACCATAAAATATAGCCTAAATATTCATTGCCATATTTTGAGATAAAACGTTCCGCTTTCATCAAAACACCTTTCGCATTGCCGCCATTACAATTTTGGGGTTTGTCTACTTGGTGATGACGATAAAGTTCTTTGAGACGCTTGATATAGTTTTCTTCTGTACAGCCTTCAACAATAAAGCAATATTTTGGTTTGATACTTTTTCGTTTAGCCGTTTTTTTTCTAGCCATTTCTAAATTTTCCTCGGTTTAGCACCGAATCTGCCCACGCGATAAAGGGTTTCTAAATCCTTTTGATACAAATCTTTAATATCTGTAAATGCTGCTGCCGAAAATAATGCCGTTTGTCCTTGGTCATTTTTTTCGGCAAACCAGAGTTGTTCTGGGATTAGAAATTCCATGATATAACTGTTATGAAACGAGAAAATCAGTTGGGCATTGTGCGGATTGTCGGCTTTGTTTTTGAATAATGTCAACAAATAAACCACTAAATTTTGATGTAATTTCAATTCTATTTCATCAAAAATCAGTACTGCCCCCTCTTTTAAAGCCTGTAACACACGATATAACACAACTAAAAATTGTAATGTCCCTGCACTTTCGACGCGAGAAATAAAATTGACTAAGCCATCATCTATTTTATGGGTAAAATGCGTTTTTTCTCCTATTCTATATTTATAATCAATCTGTTCTATGCCAACATCCGCCAGTTTTAAGCAAGTTTGAAGATGATGTCTTATTTCTTCATCGGCTAGCCATTTATCTAGGAGGGATGAATTAAAATTATCTGTTTTCAATCCGTAGGCATCTAAATTAGATTGAACCGTATAATGTTTGCAGACGATTGCCACCGTTTGGGAGGCAAATTGAGCGGCAAACGAAATGAGAGAACAATTGGCTCTTAAATCTTTGGTATCGATAGAACTGAGGTGCTCTCCAAACTGAATATTATTGTTATGACGATGATAAACGAGTAGCTCTTTTCCATCGGGAAAATAGTTCAATTTTTCTGTGATGACTTTTTCTTTGGTTAAGCACAGTTGATATTCATAATCCACTAATTTGCCATCCCCCGGTGAACGCTGAGCAAAAATTAAATGGAACCGGCTGGGCGATGATGGGAGCGTATAAAAAGGTTCACAAGGAATTTCAGCACTTTCATCAATTTTCAGGAAAGAATGCTGCATAAACCATAAGACAAAAGTCAGTGATTGCAGTAGCGTGGTTTTACCCGACGCATTTGCTCCCGCAAAACCAATGACTGGGTGAGCTGCATCACTATTGGCATCAAATTCCAGAATATTTTCCGTTTTTATTGAACGGTAATTTTCAACTGTGAGATATTTTATCATTTTTTGTTATCAATCAGTTTTTTTTATCATTGAAGTCAATTTATCATAATGTTCGAGTTTTTTTGTCACTGTGGTGAGTACACATCGGTGTTTCACCCCGAATAAAAACCTTCAAGAACATTACCGCTATCAAGCCCTACTTTTATTTTTGAACTGTGAAATTTATGAGATAAATGATGAGCCAGATAAAAAATCATGGCCTAAAAATCACATCAGAAAAATCACAGTTCAGACATACGTTTCGCTATAATTTCCTCAGCCAGTGTTTTGACATCTTTGTTGCCTAACCATTGATGCCGCTCGATGGTGTAATCTCCCCAACCCGTTTCCAATTGTTGAAAAATTCGTCTCATGCCTTTTGTCCCTAAATGGCGTGCCAGTAAATCAATTCCCGTCTGTTCTAATGTCATTGTTTGCTGACTCATCTATGTTAGGAGTCCACCTTCGGTTTGGACGACTGGGCTAAACTCGAAAGCATTGATTTCATTATTTTTTTAATTTTTAGCAAGTGTAGGGTGCGTCCCACGCACCTTTTAAATTGTGCGGAGATGGTGCGCCGGCATGCGATAATTCAGTGACACGCCGTCTAAGCGCAACCGATACATATGTTGTACTCATCATCTTGCCGTTGTTAGTTGACGTAATTCAGCTAGAGTTGGCAACCTTTGCCCGTCAATCTC
>JSZA02000334.1 GCA_000785145.2 Candidatus Thiomargarita nelsonii | reverse complement strand
CTCAATACCTACTGTGGCTAATACATCATTAATAGATTTTTTTTTCAGGTATTTTTGTACTTTCCATACCACCGTATCAGCCACAGTGCGGCTCTGATTCGGGTAAAACCAAAATATTACCACGCCTATCAGCCCCAACAATAGGTTCAGTTTCATAATTGATAAGAAAATTTTCATAAATTCCTCCCTTTGTTCACAGGTTCACGCATACCAGCTGACCACCTTCGACAAGCTCCAATCGGATTTCTTGGCATACAGGCATTACCAAACCGTTCGCGGAGCCTGGATTAATGTAGGGTGCGTCCTACGCACCGTCTTGTAAGGTATAATTTATCCACATTGACAAAAGGTGCCCAGGACGCACCCTACGCTTCAATGCCATTAAGATAACGCCCCCCAAGATCCCTCCTAACGTCGGGACAGGCCTACGAGGAGACCCATACCTCGCAGTTCGTTGTAAACTAAAATAAAAATTAACCGGAGCAGGTTTTGGCAACCTGCTCCGGTTTGTCTTAACTTAATGGCATTGACCTACGCTTGCTATTTGAACGTCACCCAAACAAAAATTTAATTGTCGTATAAAAAGGCTGGTATCTTCCATCAACTTTATTGAGATATGCAGATACAAATTCCATTAATTCATCTTCTGTCAATAAGCTATCTATGAATGGTTCTATTGCATCTCTTCTCTGTGCATTGAGTTTAATTATATCTAAACCCAGTTTTTTAATTGTTGTTCGTGCCTTTTCGTCAACGGGTTCAATATAACCGTCATAAGTATATTTAAAATATTTTTCACAATCTTCATCTAATGGAGAGATTGAAAGTTCATCATCACCTTTCAAGTTACCGCAATGACGTGGTTCTCCTTTTTTGATTTTGTCTTGACATGAACAAAGCAGATTAGAAAAATCAAGGGCTTTTTCAGGATAGCTATCCTGTGGAAGAAAATGTTCAATATGACTATCTGTCGCAATGAGTTCTTGTTCACAATAACAACAGATATAGCCTTGTTCTTCCATTAAAGCCGTCTTAACAAGAGATTTTTCTGGATTTCGTAAGTCGTTATACGAAGGTTGCCAATTCTCATTAGCAAGCCCTTTCCATTCTGTCAATTCTTTAGGTTCGCTGCCCTTTTTAATATACTTCATTTACCAATAATTTCCATCCGTTTGAGTAGAACCTTTGCTTTCACCAATTCAGAGTCCATACCAATCTCGGTTTGCAATTCATCTATTAAATCTTTTGCCTCTGCTAATTTTTTAGCTTGAATTAATACAAACAGTTCATGTAAGCGTTGCTTCTCTTTTGGAGGGCGTGCATCTGTGTCCATCAAATCCTCTAAAATACGATCAGTATTTTTACCATAAGATTCTTCTGGATGCGAGATACTATTTTCTCTAAGAATAAATATACTTTCAGGTTTGACATGACTAATAATTTGAGGAGAATGCGTAGTAATAATAAACTGACAATTTGAGAAAATCTTCATCAAATGAGGTACAATCGCTCTTTGCCAACTCGGATGAAGATGTAAATCAATTTCATCAATTAATACAACACCATCTCCTTGCAAAGGATTATCACTGGTTGGATTAGCGATTATTAATCGGCGTGCTAAATCAGCAACCAATATCATCAACATTTTTTCTCCAGCAGAAAGTTGATTAATATTTAATAATGTACCGTTTTTCTCTATACATAAATCCCCATTCGGGTTCTTTTGCCATGTCAGATGTAAATTATCGAAAGTATTTTGTTCATCACTTATCACTTTATATATGGCTTGACGAACAATTTCATATTTCTTATTATTTCCAATTTCCCTTTTTATATTTTCTTGCCACTTAAACCAAGCAAAAAAACGATTGAAATCAAAAACGCCTTCTTGACAAGCAGATATATAAGCAGCAAATATATTATTCTCTAAATTTAAATCAGAAAATTCTATATTCCCAACCGGTGCATTATAGGCAGGATAATAGATAAATAAAGGCAGATGTTGTTGAGAGTTATGTAAATCTTGTAATAGACTATAAAAAGAATCGGCGCCTATATTATCATCTTTTAATGAGAAAGTTTTTGCATCAATACATAAATCAATACTTATATGAGAATCATTACTTTTGGCCAATAAGATACGATCCGAAGAAGGATTCTTGACGAATTCAAGAAGCGTATCTAAAGCCATATCAAATAATAAAGCAATGCTTTTTAATATCGTGGTTTTCCCTGTACCATTTTTGCCAATTAAAACGGTTAACTTTTCATGGAAATTTAACTCAAATTCCTTAAAACCACCAATGTTCTCAAGTTTTAGTTTAGTTAGTTTTGTAGTCATTTTACCCTTTTTTTTAAGTTATCAGTTATCAGATAGAACGATTTAGAGCCGACCATCCAATTATACTGTTTACATGTAGGGTGCGTCCTACGCACCGTCTTGTCAGGTATAATTTCTCCACATTGAGCTTTATTTGTGCCCAGGACGCACCCTACGCTTCAATGCCATATCGTGTCGGGCAACCATAAAGGATTGCCTTCCGAGGCAAAAGTTTTCGCTGCGCGAAAACTTTTGCCTCGGAAACATAAAA
>JSZA02000339.1 GCA_000785145.2 Candidatus Thiomargarita nelsonii | reverse complement strand
CGAGAAATGAGTGCCCGCGAATCGGGGCATGTTGTGATTGCTCACTCAAAGTATTTTAATCGGGAAGAAGAATCGTTTAGCTAAACAGCTTAATGCAGACATCGGCAGCTCATTAACGCACGCTGCTCACAACCACAACGGATGGTGTCCTGAATGCCTTAGATGTGCAAGGCACTTTTTCGATAGGCGTACCAGAACGGGATAAACGACTTTTATTTGTCGCCTTGCCCACGGCTCAAGAATTGCTTGTCACAAATAAGGTGAGTACTTTGTCAGTTTACCTCTATGAAACGGAAGAGACAGCAAAGATAGAGGCAATACTGGCAAAACAATATCCAGAATTGGCGATGCAGCCTTGGTGGGAACAAGCCTATTTCTATTTCAAGGTGAAAGACTTATATAACCGCATTTTTGGTATTTTAGGTAGGGGCAATGATATTATTAATCGTTTTTTTTGCGGTGACGAATACTTTATCAATGACAGTGGTAGAGCGTACTCGTGAAACGGGAACTCTGTTAGCATTAGGCACATTACCGCGACAAATTGTGCGTAACTTTGTGCTAGAAGGGATGATAATGGGTATTGCTCACATCCATTTCATTGTTTTTCATAGATATTCATATGCCGCCCCCACCCGGACGCTCTGAAACTTATCCTTTATATATTTATATGTCAACTTCGCTTTATAGCTTGGCGACACTGGCTGTGATTATTCTGTGTATTGGTGCAGCGTGGCTCACAGTTCTTTGACTAACAGGGTGATATATTCTTTAGACTTTATATTGGAGTCATCAAAACCAACCGTATAAAAAAAACGAGCAAACTTCTGGAAAGTATGTTCACAAAAGGGAGAAGACAGTTGAAGAATCTTTTTTGAGGCAGAAGGCGTGGAATCAAGGGCAAATGTATAGACAAGATTAAAATTGCCCACTAATGGTAAGTCTATCCCCTTTTCAGGATAAGCTGGCATGAAAATAACGCTTTCCTGTTTTTTGATAATATGATCAATCTGATTTTTCAATGTTTTACCAACAGAAACAAATTTATTGATGGGATAGACAGCAATATAGTTGAGATAAGGTAATTTGACGCGCCTTCCTTCTCCTTCATATAACTGGCAAGTACGGTTGAGCAACATCCAATAAGGCACATCTTGCGTGGGGAGTGATTCTGGCCAAAATGCGTTTTTTGGATAAATATCTCCCTGCCACCTATTTTTCGTGTCGATTTCTGCGTAACATTCAGTCAGAGAAAGGGTGGCAGGCGGAAAATTACCATCCTTGTTGTGTTGTCGCTTGGTAAAAAGTGTTTTCAGTTTCTTCCAAATCATAAAGAGAATCCAAATCCAGATAGTCGGTAATCGTTGGTAATTTTGACCACATTGATGAGTTGAGTTTGACGGCTGTACCGTGAGTCCTAATGAAGTCATTTATGCTTTCAAGCAATGGCTCTATAGAATATGCAGTTACTGTTCCCTGAATAAACTCAGCGACTGAAAAGTCTAAATGATCCGTCCGCGAAAAATTAAGAGTATCACTGGGACGTAGAAAACACTTTTGATTAGGATCATATCGTATTCTCCTCTCAATCGCTGGAGGGCTTAGGGTGGTTTGTTGATATGACATATCAATATTCATTATGAATTTTATTTACCGCAACCGTCCAAGCAGCGGATATACAAACAATCCTGAAACAAGCAGACAATTACCGTTTACCTCAAGTACATATAAAAAAGGCAAATTGGACAAAGAACGCCAGTCTATATCAAACCCGGACGACGCTCCCTAGTGATCTTTATTTAACTCTGCCGTTGAACGCGGCCAAAAAGGCTTCGTTACGTGTTTATCAAATCTTCATACCACCCCTTAGTACAACGGATTATGGGAATAAACGGATAACCCTCAATGAAAAATCCGTTTATTCCCCAAACGAAGTAGTCTCGTAGAGAACTTGAAGTGGAGTAAATCCGTTGTACTATATTTTTGATTTATCCCTGCTAAAAAAAAATCCCTGTAGTTAATGTTTTGACTTATCCCTGCTTACCTCAATGCCATTAAGTTAAGACTATGTAGGGTGGATATCGCTCCAGCGTATCCACCAAAACTTATATATTAATCAGGTGGATACGCGCAGCAATAGCCACCCTACATGTATGGTTTTTGGCTTAACTTAATGGCATTGCTGCTTACCTACGTGAGTTGTAGTTAAGGATTTTGACTTATCCCTGCTAATAAATAATCCCTGTCGTTAAAGATAAAACCGCATCTCTCCTTAACACCGTCATCTCAGAATGCGTTTCATTATTCACATTTTTGACAAATCTTGAAAGCCCGAAATCAATGATTTTCACCTTTAAATCATCCTCTCTCAACAACAGATTGGATGGTTTTAAATCTAAATGTCAAATCCCCTTTTGATGTGCTAATTCTAAGCCCTTTGCGATTTGCAGACCGATTTTTAAGCCCTCATTTAGGCGCAAACACCCCTTTTTCCTGAGCCAAGTCTCAGCATCCATAACCCTTGCAATATATTCCGTTACCAAATAAGCCTTTTCCTTTTTCGCCTTATCCAAATAGCCAAACGTTAAAGGTTCTGG
>JSZA02000331.1 GCA_000785145.2 Candidatus Thiomargarita nelsonii | reverse complement strand
CTCACCAAAAAATCAGCAGAATAAACGCTACTCAGTCGGCACATCAATGCCATTAAGTTAAGCTTTTTTTGTAGGGTGGGTAGAGCGGTTCGAAACCCACCAACTCTTTGAAATTTTTAACAATGGTGGGTTTCGCTCTCGCTCTACCCACCCTACAATATTTCTTAACTTAATGGCATTGAGTCGGCACATGATTGCCACTTGCATAAGGTGAGACAATAGTCACATTACCTGTTATAGCTTGCACATTTGTCACCAAAGTACCGACGGTTGATGTATCAACGTTTACAAGATGATTGTTAAAATCAGGACCACTCACATTTGTTGTCACAACCCTTAAATCCACACTATCCGAGTTACAATCAAAAGCAATCGTATCACTCGCATCTAATTGATTTGTTGAGCCATTATATTTAGCGTTAGCACCACTGGCAATAGTTTTAGCATAAGCCACCGCCTCTTGAGAATCCGCACTACATGATTTAATGTCGCAAGTATATATAAAAGAATTACTCTGGCGTTTTGAACAATTGATAAACGGTTATTTTTATTTGATGAGCGGCTGGGATAAGTCAAAACCGTTAACTACAGGGATTATATATTAGCAGGGATAAGTCAAAACACAGTAGGAGTCCAAAATTTATTTTGGACGGACAAGTCCAAGATAAATCTGGTGGTGAGTACAGCTAATGTTCAACACCTCGGTAAAACCCGATAAGTTTAAATGTAGAGCCGATATTTTGGCTCATTCGAGAAATCCTATTTTTTAAAAAAATAGGATTTCTTAAAAAAAACAAAACGACACGGATTGCATTGTGTTACAGAGCCTTGACACTTTCCAAACTTAAACCCGTCGCACTCGCTATTTGTTCATCTGATAAAACATTAAGAGCCTTCAAATGACGAGCAGCGGATTCTTTCACTTGTTGTTTGGCTTTTTCTTCAGCCTGTTTGACCATTTTCTTAGCCTCTTTCAAGCCTTCTTTAAAACCTTCTTGCTTGATTTCTTCTTCACTATGTTCATCAAACATCCGCGCCCGCTCTTCGGGTGTCACCTTATCTTTCTCGATCAGATTGAAAATGCGTTTGATTTCAGGCAAAGTGTAATGTGACTCGTCAACCTGTTCATCCATGCTATCATTTATCGCCTCTAACCACTCATGGCATTGCTTAGGAGTGACTTTTTTATCCAAGTACTTGGGGCAAATATACACAATCTTATGATCAATCTCTCCAAAAGGTTTTCCTTGCAAATCTTTTGGATCAAAATCTGTGATACTAATATCCTTTTTATGCCTATCACCCGAAGTTAATACGACAAGCATAAAGACTTTGGGATGATAATCATCTGAATTAACCACCTGTTCCAATAAAGCAATACAATGATAATGCAAAAAGCGGTGGTAGTGATCGGCAGAGCGTACATGTTGTATGTAAACAATCACCCGATTTTTTTTGTCCTCAGCATAAAGATCAAATTTGGTCGCCACGCTACCAATTGATGGACTGTATGCTTTATCTTTTTCTACGACATCAATTTCAATATCAATGCCTAGCAAGTCTCGGACAAATGCAGTGAATATCTCTGGCACACTAAAGGCTTTTTTGAATATGACGTCATAACGTAATGGTGCGACTTTTTTCATAGTTTGATACTCTATTTTTTTTAGCAGTGGTGGATTATATCTTATGGTTATCATCTAAAATAAACAAAACGACACGGATTGCATTGGATAAAGTCAAAACCAATAGATATTTGGGCTTTGTGCTTGCTATGAAAGAAAATTCAGGCAAAATCGAAAATGCTAGTCAAATTGGGCTTTGAGCCTTTTTTTTTAGATTTGAAAAAAAGGGCAACCATAAAAGATTGTCCCTACAAAAACGTGATTTATCTCTACATTATTTCCTTTATAACCTGCGCTGAAAGTCCAGTCAATTTAGCAATAGCCATCTCATCTAAGCCCATTTCTCGGGCTTGTAATACCGTTTCACGTTGTTGTTTTAACAACATCTCTCGTCCCTCTTCTCGCCCCTCTTTTCGCCCTTCCTCGACAAAACGTATTTTCGCTTTTTCCCACGTAACGTCATCTTTAATTTCTGACAACAAGGCAGGACTTATAGTGCGTTTCTGAATTGCAGCCATTATTTTTCGCCACAAAGTATCAGGATAATCCACTTCATCCATTTCACCGTCCAGTGAATCCTTAATAAAACTCAACCATGCTTGATAACCACCGACTTGTTCTACCATGCTAATCAAATCAATGCCATTAAGCCTGTCCCGAGCCTGTCCCGACGCTAGGAGGGATCTTGGAGGGATCTTAGGGCAACCACAAGGGATTGCCCCTACGTGATATGCTGTTTTTGTAGGGGCAATCCTTTATGGTTGCCCCTTAACTTAATGGCATTGGCTAATCAAATGGTTGTATAAAAAACGGTCAAAAAAATCCTCTTCTTTGACATGCTGGATTTCTACAATAATACGTTTTTCAGTATCTTCAGCAAATAAGTCATATTTGCTGCGAACAAATCCGATGGGTTCAGAGACAAAAGTTTTCGCGGTACTTATGCGAAAACTTTTGTCTCTGAAGGATATTCATA
>JSZA02000330.1 GCA_000785145.2 Candidatus Thiomargarita nelsonii | reverse complement strand
GATGATGGCAATGGCTTTATAGATGATGTCTATGGATACGATTTCGCTTATGGCGATGGCGATCCCATGGACGGTCATTCACATGGAACCCATTGTTCCGGCACCATTGGCGGAGTAGGCAACAACAGCACAGGCGTAGCCGGAGTTACCCACGCAGTACGCATAATGGCCGTCAAATTCCTTAGCGATGCTGGATCGGGTAGCACGGATGATGCCATTGATTCGATTATTTATGCAGTCGATAACGGTGCCCAAATTCTCAGCAACAGTTGGGGAGGCGGTGGATTTTCTCAGGGCTTAGAGGACGCTATTAGCTATGCCAACGATAACAACGTACTATTTGTGGCGGCAGCCGGTAATGATGACTTGAACAACGATGTGTATCCTCATTACCCGTCAAGTTACGAAGTACCCAACGTAATGGCAATAGCAGCCACAGATCACAATGATGCGAAAGCATGGTTCTCCTGTTATGGACTGACGAGTGTAGACTTAGGAGCACCGGGCGTTAGCATTCTGAGTACCGTGCCGGGTGATGGCTATGACTCGTATAACGGCACCTCTATGGCAACACCACATGTATCAGGAGCAGCTGCCCTACTAAAAGGCTACAATCCAAACTTGAGCGCCTTAGAACTTAAGTCAATGCTCATGGAGAGTGTTGATCCGGTAGATTCTATGGACGGTATAACCGTAACGGGCGGTCGTCTGAACATTAACAATGCCTTAAAGATGGCAGGTACGCCTTGGATTACAGTAGAAGGTGAATTCTCAGGAGAGATTGCGCCGGGCGGTTCAGTGGAACTGACAGTGCGCTTGAATGCGCCGGAATATCTATTGGGGGATTACACAGCCGAGATCAACGTAGATTCCAATGATCCAGTCAATCCTCATCAAGTGGTGCCTGTTGTTCTGCATGTGATAATGGGGACGCGCTACAGTCTCTCCGTCGCAAAGAGCGGAACGGGTGATGGCACGGTAACGAGTTCTCCGGCAGGTATTGATTGTGGCAGCGACTGCGTGGAAGACTTTGTGGCAGGCACAGAAGTGCTGTTGACAGCAACACCGGCATCGGGTTCGACCTTTGGTAGCTGGACTAATTGTCCTACTCCGACTGAGAATGAATGCACGGTTGAAATGGATCAGGCTCGACAAGTCACAGCGACGTTTGATCTGATTCCGCCACCGGTTTTGCGTGTTGATCCAACCGAAATGCCACATGTCACACTAGCGCCAGACGAGACAACCACTCAAACTCTGACGCTGCATAACGACGGTGATGGTGTTCTTAGAGCCACCCTTAGCATTGATGCCCACAGTAGCGGCGGCAACCCTCAACTCATTCCCGGGCAACCCCAATCAGATAGCAGTATGAAAGCTGATCGAAATGCGGGATCAGAGAATGCCAAAGAAGTTGGAGAGTTAAACCCCGTGTTTACGCCTTTAGCTGAGAACTTGGAGGTATTGTATGTAAATACAATGGGAGGCGAGGATCCGTCTTTCAGAAGCGGCCTTCAGGGACTTCCAAACATAGGGACACTCGACATCGTTGATGCTACAAGCTCTACGCCGAATGTGGACTACCTATTACAGTACGATGTAGTTGTTTTAGCATCCAACTACTATTTTGCGGATTCTACCACACTAGGCAACAACTTAGCTGACTATGTTGATGCTGGCGGTAGAGTGATTCTCCTTGCAGGCACCTTTGATGCAGACGAGGGCTGGGCCCTAGACGGCAGAATTATGACAGCGGCTTATTCACCATTGGCCCCTGAGTACTATAGTGGCGGTTGGACCGATGCCATCTCATTTGAAAGCCATCCTATCACCCAAGGTGTTAGTAGCCTCTCAACATACTACTATAACGAGTCTGTTGCCCCTCAAGGTAATGGACAACCGTTGGGCCTCTATGACTCTGGTTATCTGATAGGCGCCTATAATTCTGACAAGCCAATTGTAGCAATCAACGTGTTTCCGCATGATGATCGCTGGAGTGGTGATCTGATCCGTCTAGTTGGTAACGCGCTAGACTGGGTTGCTGGTTCTGGATGGTTAAGCCTTGCACCAACGACGGTTGAAGTCCCACCCCACGAGAGTGTTCAGGTGGAAGTGACCTACAATGCGACGGATGAGGGTGATTACGCTGCGGACATTATCATTACTTCCAACGATCCCGTGAATCCAGAAGTCACAGTACCTGCCACGCTGCGTGTGCAATCCGGACCGCCACCAGTAATGGATGTTTCTCCTAGCTCCATTGAAGATACTCTGCGCGAGGGAGAAAATTCAGCCCATACCTTGACACTGAGTAATACTGGCGAAAGTCGCCTAACCTACAATTTGTCGGTAACTCAAACGGGCGGTTCTTCGACGGTACCGAGCGAGCGTCCAGTGCTGACAGAGATTCCCGACGGCGTCGAATACCGATCTGAAGAACTGATCATCGGAATAGCTGAAGGCGCGGATCGTGCAGAAGTAGCCATGCTCCGAGAAAGTGTAAACGCAACGCTCAAGAAAACCATCGAGCCGCTTAATATAGAAGTGTGGAATATCCCAGCTACGGACGAACCCGGATTCATAGACTTAATCCAAGAACTCTCTGC
>JSZA02000343.1 GCA_000785145.2 Candidatus Thiomargarita nelsonii | reverse complement strand
TTGTTATTATTGGGTCATTTCAGATTTCGTACAGGAGGAATTTTCTGTTTCTTATCCTCATTGCTGTGGGTTTCTGACGGTACTGTGTCCTTGTCCCTATTTATTATTCCTGGGTCATTTCCCAATCTAAGTATCTTTGAGCTACCTTTATTCGTCTCAGGCCCCTTTCTCATCTTAGCTATATCGGGGTATTTTGCCTCAACTTCAGGTGACACAAAAATGCCTTTCTTAACTAGCTCATCATACTCTCTTGTACCCTTACACAGTTTCCGTTTTTGTTTCCCATGTTCTCGATGGATTTTGTCATGGCAATGTATATGCACTAACACCAGGTTCTCATATTTGCACAGTCCGCCGAATTGGCGAGGTTTTATGTGATGAGCTTCAGGTAAGTCTTCATTCGTTAATGCACATTTACATACCGGACATAATCCATCTTGTCTTTTCAACAATTTAGCTTTTGATGGAGTGATGTTCCCATAACCATTGGATAGTCGTCCCGCCCAATAGGCGGTATCTCCATCATAATATGACCTATCAAAACCGACCTTTGCATAACTCCCAGTTCTTTCTTTATGCTTAGAGTAACCTTTGAGATATTTTACTATCTCTCTGTCCTTTCCTTTGCCTTTCAGTTCCGCAAAAGTCCATTTCCTATCTTTTACAGTACAAAAGTATTTATCCGCCACCCACTTCTTACCTTTATTTGGGTGTCGCCTCAAGGCCCATTGATATAACCTTTTCCAAATGAGCGCGTCTAGTCTCCCAAACGCCTCACTGGAGTGTACCGTTTTGTAGTAATTTGCAAAACCTGATATTTTGGGTTGCAGGATACCGATTAACTCTCTTGGAGTTGCTGACTTCATTTTTCCTATAATGTCACTTATTTCTTGGTAGTGAGCATTAATTTTTGCTTTGGTTGGTTCCACTCGTAGTGTATGCGTCGCTACTGCCTTTCTTTGTTCAGTGGGTGTTCCATTAAGCAGTTTTGCTTTATAAGTACCTTTAATTCTGTTCTCATAATGCCTAATGTGATGCCCCAGAAAGTCGAAACCTTCCGTTGAATGAACAATCTTGGTCTTTTCCTCGGATAAAGTTAAACCTCTTAGTCCTAACCATTCTTTGATGAAACTCTCGGATTCCTCAATTACCTCTTTTTCCTCATGGATTACTACGAAGTCATCGGCATATCTTACCACAGAGATGTGTAAGTTTATTCTCGTCTTGTATTCCTTTTTTGTTTTCTTATCTACTATTGTGCTGACTTTTGTGGTGCCGATTTTCTTTTTCCAACCCTTTATCCCACGTAGGTGTTCAATTAGGTCGGTTTCCATTTGGTCTAAGGCTATATTGGCCAAGAGAGGAGATATAATACCTCCTTGTGGTGTTCCCATCTTAGTCGGGTTGTATTTATTTTCCTCCATATATCCCGCTTTAAGCCACTTCTTGACTATAGGTCTCCAGTATTCATCTGTTTGTTTTACAATGAACTTGTGGTCGATGTTGTCAAAGAACCCTTTTATGTCGGCGTCTAGTATCCATTTCTGCTTTCTAAATAGTACTGATACTATTTTATCAATGGCATCGTGACACCCCATTCCAGGTCTAAAACCATAACTTGCTGCTTCAAACTTTGCCTCATAAAATGGTTCCAGAGCAGACTTAGTAACTGCCTGCATTGCTCTATCCAATACTGTAGGGATACCCAGTGGCCTTTCTTTGCCGTTTGCTTTCGGTATGTAAATTCTCTTAGCCGGCTTCGCTTCGTACTTATCCCAACCCTTTTGTATTGTGTCCAATACATCAACTACCAAATTCATTTTCTGTCTTGGCGTAGTTACTTTAACTTTATCAACTCCAGGGGTCTTTTTACCTTTATTTTCCGTTGTTACTTTACGGACTCCTAGTAATGACGCATAATGCGAATGTTGTAATAGATACATTAAGCTACGTGCTTTTCTGTACTTTCCTGCTTTTGTAAGCTTATAAATCCGTTTCTGCAAGTTAAAAACTAATCGCCGCACTTTGCCCCAGATGATTTCATCCCAATCCCATAAACGCATGTCCGGTGAGCTTATCGTTTTAAAACAGGAGGGGCAATGCCTTATCCCGTTAACCGTATGAACTTTATCCATTTCACTTTCAGAGGTTGCCCTCTCCGGTGATGGGGAAAGGGAACCACCTTCATACATTGATTGTTGAAGAGTTTCCATAATTTAGGTGTGAACCTCGCGTTATTAGTACCTATGGTAGCGTACCCATTGCTTAATAAGAATTCATTATTAACACAATACCGAGAGTGAATCAGCATATCCAGTATCCCACAAGGACGTTTCAACTGGCGTTGGCCTCCCACTCTATCCTACCCGATGCTGTCGCTAAGGCGGCTTCCGCCATCTCCTCTTGCAATCCAGCAAGTGACGTACTGACATCGTTTTTCCTCGTTTCCCTTATATGTTTATACCTGCGGACTTAGATAATATCTTATAATCGGATGCGTATTGGACAGGCGACGTGTAACAATAACAAATTGCACGCCCTAACAACCTTTTGTCTTTCGACTATAAATGACCGACCTTACTCAATTATCACGCTGGTATGTTTCTGGAACCCTTCAACAGGGTACGGTGCTGTAACTGCT
>JSZA02000336.1 GCA_000785145.2 Candidatus Thiomargarita nelsonii | reverse complement strand
GCGCGGGCAACCACAAGGGATTGCCCCTACCCACCCTACATACAATATTTATTTTTTACCCAGGCTACGCTTGCTTGGCTTGGTTAATGGGAATTCGCACGGTGCCATAAGCATAACGGGCATGTATCCCCGATGTTCGGAGTAATGCAATGAGTAAGCTGGCGGTATCAAAGGCATTTCCGCTCTTTGTCTCTAATGTCATTTGGCTGCCTTGGATTGAGCCATAAGTCGGTATGAATTGAATGTTGTCATGCACCCAATTATAGATTTTGACGGGATTATGTTCTAATTCTAAAGCCAATGCCTCTATTGGGGGGGTGATTTGTACGTCCTCTGTTGGCTCTAAATCTGTCGAATCGGGGGCTTGCGCGACTTTTAGCATATCCGGCAAAAGAGTTGTGGTTGCCACTTTAACCGCTTTAGCTGGAAAACGCCTTTTCAATTCTTTTTCATCTTCGATAGGTGGACGCACCTCGCCTTTTGGAATATTAAATGGTAATTGGTTTGGATCAAAGGGGGCGTGTTTGCCCTGATTTTGTAATGGCTTGAGATGTTTCAAAGCTTTATCAATATGCCTGCGGCGTTGCTCATTATCTGTTGCTGCATCTATCGCGTCGAGATTGTTTAATAATGTGTCCATTTCGGAGCGATAACGCGCCATCGCTTCAGTATGTCGTTGCATAATTGAACGTTCCGTTACTTCGTTTCTGCGGGCAGATGGCTGATATGCTCGGCTATGGCTTCAAAGTCAGTTTGGACGTGTTCATCCATTGTCAGGATTTGTTGTTTCGACAGGAGTGAGGCTTAATCAGTCGGGAGCGTGGGGAACGCCAATCAAGTTTGGTGTGTGGATTGAGGTGCCGATTGAGGTGCGTAGGACGCACCCGACTCTCGCTTATGTGGATTTCGCACCTCAACCCAACTAATGCTCAAAGATGCGGGGCCCCTCAACAGCCTTTCCCCAAGCCTCAAGCACCTCATAATTATCATCCAAAAGAAATGTAGCGTTTCTTTGACTGGCACCTTCTAGTTCCACCTGCCAAGTATTATTATGTCTTGTCACGGCAACCATTTTGACTTGTATCGGGGTAGTATAATCGGCATACTTCTGATAAAAATAAGCGTCAGTTATATATTTATCAATATTAATGGTTCGGTAAATATACTGGTTTTGATAATTATACAACTTTTTATTTTTAACCGATTTAAGAAATTCTGGTATGGCACTGACATTATAAGATACCCCCCCTGCCATTGGAATGAACTGTTTCGGTTCTGTCTCCAATCTGGTTCGCACACTTTGGAATGCTTCGTCATAACTTTCCCAAGTATCACGAGATTCTATGATACCTAGAGAAACACCCAAAAAAGTAAAGCAAATGATTTTCTGGTTTGATAATTGAATAGACCACTTAGCCAAAAAGCTGTCTATTTTAGTCAAGGCATGAGCATTTTTTTTAGCTTTGGAGAAAAGACGGTGCTTATTTCTGGTTAAGTTGCTCCTGTTCCACCAAAACAATTTATCCTGAGAATTATATAATGTGATCAGTTTCTTTGGTTCTGTTTTCTCAGTGACTGGTTGAAAAATAAACTCTAATGCATGAATTTGAATATGTTTTTCATTGGTGACTTGAATCAACCGAGATTCTTCAGAGTCTTCTAAAACTTGAATATAATTTTTAGTAATCATCTGTATATACTTGCTCTAAAATTAACCCTAAAAGTCTCTCTTCATAAAAGCACTCCCTAACCAAAGAGAGTGCTTATGATTTTAGAGCTGAATTGAATTATAACAGGGGATCAGTACCACACAAAGGATATTGATCTCTCGAAGACTTAAAGAGAATATTTTTCTCTTGTGGACCTTCTTCGCGAGGACGAACCCATAATCGATCCTCATCATCAGAAAAAAAGTATCCTAAGACCAGATCAATATCAAATTTTTCTTCATTTACATAAGTTTTACCATAAGAAGGATCATAATAAGAAAGATTAGCTGTGACATCTGGATCAGAAATTTCCACAATGAAATGCTTAGTAAAAGCTTTTTCAATCGGTGTGACCACATTTTGCCCGGCTATGCCATCCGAACTTTCTAAATCACCATACTCTAAATAACCAGATTCGTTCTCCTCAGGCTGGGGATACATACTCATTTCTCCAGTAAACTCAAATTCCCAAATGTACCATGGTTCTTCAATCGGTGCCTCTGGATTCTCATCAAGGGGAGGCTCCCAATTGTTTATCAAGATGCCTTCCCCATTTTCTGAAGGAGGAGAAACATTAACACACCTAGAACTAATCCCATTAACCCAAAGAGTCTCAATAAAGAGATTAGCAAAGGTCCCACAGCCAGCACTACCATTTTGTGCTTTAAGAAAGTCATCCACATACACATAGCACTCATTAATACCAGAACCGTAATAGCTTAGTGCCCTATTGTCCCAAGTTTTGAGATCATCAACACCTGTAGGATTAGCAAACCAAGACCAAGTCTTTTCCACCGCCTCTGCCTTAGTCGTTGCCCCCGGATTACCCGTAGCCAAATGCAACAACGTCAAATACATCTTATCAAGATATTCTAACTTCTCAGCAAGCGTCACATAAACTATATGCTCACTCACACCCGCTGAATGGTATGT
>JSZA02000328.1 GCA_000785145.2 Candidatus Thiomargarita nelsonii | reverse complement strand
TTCCTAGTACTTGGGGTTGGAGTACAAAGCTTTAGCTTTGTACTGTCTGACAAAGCTAAAGCTTTGTACTCCAACACTTTGAGTGAGAATTCCTAGTACTTGGGGTTGGAGTACAAAGCTTTAGCTTTGTACTGTCTGACAAAGCTAAAGCTTTGTACTCCAACACTTTGAGTGAGAATTCCTAGTACTTGGGGTTGGAGTACAAAGCTTTAGCTTTGTACTGTCTGACAAAGCTAAAGCTTTGTACTCCAACACTTTGAGTGAGAATTCCTAGTACTTGGGGTTGGAGTACAAAGCTTTAGCTTTGTACTGTCTGACAAAGCTAAAGCTTTGTACTCCAACACTTTGAGTGAGAATTCCTAGTACTTGGGGTTGGAGTACAAAGCTTTAGCTTTGTACTGTCTGACAAAGCTAAAGCTTTGTACTCCAACACTTTGAGTGAGAATTCCTAGTACTTGGGGTTGGAGTACAAAGCTTTAGCTTTGTACTGTCTGACAAAGCTAAAGCTTTGTACTCCAACTCTAAAACTATCCTTCAATAGCACGCGCAATGGCCACAACCGCGACAAAAGCCAAGGCTGCATAGACTAAGGCAATATCCAAATAAATAGGATTTTCAAATTGACTGGCGAGCCAGACTAATGAGGCTGTTGTAATCACCGCCAGCGTATCGGCTGCCACAACGCGATCAGGTACGCTAGGTCCCCTAAATAAGCGCCACATACCCAAGATTAATGCGCCACCCACCAGAATAAAGGCTAATATTTCTAAGCATAAGACTAAAAGATTCATTCAATAATTTCCCGTAAATGACGTTCAAAAGATTCGGCAATGGCATGGGTAGCGTGTTTTAAATCCACGCCAGGTGTACTATCCACCCAATGCACTTGTAAATGTTCTCCCACTACATCTACTGTCAAGGTGCCTGGTGTTAGGGTGATACTATTAGCCAGTATCAGTTGACCTAAAGGCGATTTTAGTTGTGTTTCCACTTCAACGAAAGCTGGATTGATAGGCAGACGCGGTGATAATACTCGACGTGCCATGTCAATGTTAGCACGTATTAAGGCGACTATAAATACACCTAAATAACGTAAGACATGTCCAGGCGTTGCTTTATTTATTTTAAAGCTATCCAAAAAAGCTAAATGTTTGCTAGACAGCCACGCCGTAAAGGTGGCCACCAAAAGTCCTACAAAAATTTCACTCCAATTTAGTGTGCCTACCAATAGTAGCCATACTATAAAGAAGATAAGGCTTGCTACTATAAAACGGCGTTTGTTGTTTTTTATATCTGTCATGTTCTTGCTCCAATAAGTTTTAGGGTATTTTGGAGTCCAAGATTTATCTTGTTCTCGTTCCCACGCGGAGCAAAAATGCCATTAAGTTAAGCTAAAAAACCATACATGTAGGGTGGATTAAGCGGAGCGTATCCACCTTAATTTATAGATTAATCAGGTGGATACGCACAGCTTAATCCACCCTACATGTATGGAATTTGGCTTAACTCAATGGCATTGACGCTCTGCGTGGGAATGCCTGTGGCGACGCTCTGCGTCGCGTATTAAGACGATGCGGCCTTCACTTTCGCCTTGCGAATTTCCATTTTACCCACTTTAATCAGTTGGACAATGGGAATACCGGAGGGACAAGAGAAAGTACAAGCACCACATTCTACACAATCCATAGCATGATATTGCGCCATTTACGATTGGGTTGGACTAACCCCATGGTTCTCAGTCAATAGAGACACTTTCTGCTTTGCCCTTGGACATGTTAGGTAATTTGATAAGTATTTGGGGTACAAGCGGTTTCAAATCTGCTAACCTATTTGAGCCTGCGTGCAAAACCAAAACAGCAATGTTAAATTTAGGCAGATTTTGCTGGAAAGAAAGATTGCGATCAACGGTAATAAAAACATCGAATTCCGTTTCAGCAAGGGCCAAAAGTTTACCGTTTTTTATAGTTGCCCATCCCATCTGTGGTACAGTTTTGATAACATGTTCTCCTTTTAATTCCCTAGCGAGTCGTCGGTCAATACATTCGTCCAAAAGAAGTTTCATAATATTTTGCTGATGAGTTTTTCCTCAGTTTCTTTTATAAAAGCAATAACTTGTTCTTTGGACACCGTAGGAAATCCCTCTAAAAAATCATTAATGGAGTCTCCACCTTTGATGTAATCAAGAAAAGTTTGGACTGGTACTCTGGTGCCGGCAAAAACTGGCGTACCACCCATCACGTCAGGAGACGACGTTATAATTGGTTGATCCAGTTTGACTGGGTGCCCGTCACCTTGATTTTTTTCCCAAGTGATGTTGTCAAGTTGCGACAGTTTTTGTAACGCTGGTTTAAAGCCCAAGCGTACTTTTGTACTGCGGCGTAGTAATTCGCGCAAGGCCATTTCCACTAATTCATTAGGAGATTTTAAACGGGTCTTTTTTAAGCCCGCTTCTAACAACTTGTTGTCAATCGTTAGGTTTATTGAACTCATATTGGTTATCCTCTTATGTGAGGTTTGTTCTCGTTCCCACGCTCTGCGTGGGAATGCCTGTGGCGACGCTCTGCGTCGCGTATTAAGACGATGCGGTCTTCACTTTCGCCTTGCGAATTTCCATTTTACCCACTTTAATCAGTTGGACAATGGGAATACCGGAGGGACAAGA
>JSZA02000329.1 GCA_000785145.2 Candidatus Thiomargarita nelsonii | reverse complement strand
TGATCAATTTCTTTGATAACATGTACGCCTTCTCCGGCATAACGCACTTGATAGAAAGCACCGGGTAGGACAATGTTAGCCGCCATCTGATTTCCACGGCTGATTAAAGTCACTTCACTCTCTTGAACGGAGTCTATGTGACCAGTCCATGCTATCCCGCCAAGTTTTTCGACGCGAGCCAATGTTGCTACAAAGGATACATCTTCAAACAGATTTAAAAAAATCTGATCATTGGTGCTAAGCAATCCAGTCTCCACATCAACAAAGCGTTGACGGATTGTTGTTGTGTCGGATATGTCTTGAACGATGTCACTCGCATGGAATAAAGTGGGCGGTGGCTCGGCGTATGCTGAGCCTAAAATAAATATAGTGCCTGCTATCATAAAGAGATATCGCAGGGCTAATGGGTATTTCATTTTTAAGTCTCCTGTTTGATTGTTACCAATCCTTCGCTGAACTCTTGATGTTCAAGTTTTATGGTTGCCCTCTTCGTATCGAGGGCAACCATAAAGGATTGCCCCTACAACGGTATGATGTAGGGGCAATCCCTTACTAACTAATTATTGTAAAAACTTGTTCATCAAAAATTCGGTTTAAATTGGAACGCCAAAATGACGCGCACGAAATTTTACCACCCTCATAAAAAAATGCAATACAATTTGGATTTGGCTCTCGTCAAAAAAATAAAAAAAATAAAAAAATCAATAAGTTAATATATTAATATTTTTGGTGGGCATACCGGCTTTTGTTACTTTTTTAATATAGTTATATATAATATTTATTGCGTTAAAACTTTTATAAACCCTCTCAAATGTTGAGGAGATATGGCTCTGATAATTTGCAAAACCACGAAAAAAAACGCCGCTCAAAGAGTTAAAGAAATCCTATTTTTTAAAAAAATAGGATTTCTCATTACTCTTCAAACGGCGTTTTTTTTGTTAGGCAACTCGTAAATAATAATATACCAGTCAGGGCAACCATAAAGGATTGCCCCTACGGTAATCATGGGGTTGTAGGGGCGGGCAACCACTTCGTAGGGGCAATCCCTTGTGGTTGCCCGCCCTTGCCATATTATTATTTGCGAGTTGCCTTATACGCGCCAAACGAGATGTTCGTCAAATCGGAGTACAGCAAACTTTTGCTAGACTCCGTTGCACTCCCATCAAAGAGATCAATGCCACCTTCGTTAAGGGGCAACCATAAAGGATTGCCCCTACAAAAACGGCATTGAAGGTAGGGGCAATCCCTTGTGGTTGCCCTTAACGAAGGTGGCATTGACTTAAAGATCTCCGTGCGAGCCAAAGTCAATAATGATGTCGTCTTGTCCACTATCATCAACTATTTGTAGTGAAATAAAAAAAACAAATAAAATCATTCTGTTAATTTTTTTGTGGCCTGTTTTTCACAATAGGTTTAGCCTAATTCAACAATAACGACAGCCTCCTTTCAAAAAAGTTGCAATTATTAATTACATCCCGCATTACAAATCTTTTCTCTTTGACGGACAATTTTTTGCTTTTTGCCAAATTTTTAAATCCTATTTTTTTTTAAATCGGATTTATCACAACAAAACTACACGGATTGCATAGTCAAAACCAATATATATTTGGGCTTTGTGCTTTTTTAAGGCCGTTTTGAAAATCAAAGCCAAATCGAAAATGCTAGTAATTTTGGGCTTTGAGCCAGTCATTTAATTTGTTTATTTTATAATTAGTTGTACTATGATATGGCATCGGGATTTTTGTTCTTGTCATCCCGGTACCTTTGTGCGGAGGGCTCTTAATATTCTTTTGACTTATCCCTGCTAAAAATGAATCCCTGTAGTTATGGTGGTGGGTTTTGCTCTACCCACCCTACAATATTTCTTAACTTAATGGCATTGAGCTTCTGGTAAGGGCTCTCAGATCAATGCCACCTTCGTTAAGGGGCAACCATAAAGGATTGCCCCTACATCATATGACGTAGGGGCAATCCCTTGTGGTTGCCCTTAATCCCTAGTGGTTGCCCTTAACTAAATGGCATTGATCAAAGAGGTGGACAATTCGTTTGAGTATCATCCCACCCAGGATTGAGTTCATTAAGCCAGTTTTTCAATTTCTTGGAAACCTTGGTCTTCAAGCAATTGTCGTTCAAATCTAAACCAGTCAATTTTTTCAGCTTCATCAAGGAGTTGGGGAGCTTTCCACTCAGTTTGCAGTTGTTCAGCAACAGAGTTATTAACTTCTTAAATTTTTTCACCTTCTTGAAGATTGATGCGTCGATCTCGTTGTCAGACAGATCGAGAATTTCCAATTTCTTCAATTTGAAAAACTTTGCCGAGATAGTGCCTTTGAGTTTGTTGGAAGACAATTCTATTTTCTCTATAGAACCTTTCTTACAAGCGACTCCGTACCAATTACAAGGCGTATTTGTCATTTTCCACCCGCTCTTTTCATCCCACTTATCACCATCTGTGCTGTCATAGAGTGCGACAAGGGCTTGGCACTCCTTTTTTGAAATGCCTGTGACTTTATTGCAGCTAAAAGCTGAATCATTATCTGTGATCGTCACCACCGCCGTATCTGGCTCACCAAATTGGGCACCACCTGTGAGATTGCCTAAGCTGACGATGAAATTTTCGTCATTTTCTTGCTGGCTATCGTCAGTGATGTTTACTGGAAAAGTCT
>JSZA02000325.1 GCA_000785145.2 Candidatus Thiomargarita nelsonii | reverse complement strand
CAATTAATTGGGTGTTGAGGTAATTGGAATGAGGCGATTTAAGTGTTGGTTTATCAGCACAGTATTTTTACTATGCGGAACAACGGCAATTGCACAAACTGATTTGCTCAATTTGGACTCCTATCAAGAAGGTGATGTGCCATCTTATGGAGAAGACATTGTTGTCCAACAAGATGGAAAGACTGGTATCAAGTATATTTCACAACAAACAGATGCTATTGATACAGCTACCATCAAATTTCCAGTGAGTTTATCTGGTGATTTTGAACTTTTTATTGAGACTAAGGCTACCCGTAATACAAAGCTCTTTCTTATTAATTCTGATGAATATAAAATTACGCTTCAATGGGATGGTGGTTGGGGCACAACACTTTCCGGTTTGTCTGCTGGAGAAGACAGTACAGGTCTTAATCAAAGTGGCGCTGCTAAAAATGGAATCAACAAAATCAGATTCTCTGTAGTGAACAACGTTGCCAAAGTGTACATGAATGATGTTTTTGATGGCAAGCTAACACTCAAACAAGATTTGGTTTATGCATCGTTGATAATGCAAAATATAAGTAAAATTTACGCCTTAACGACGAGTGGTTCGCCAACTGAACCGTCGTATTGTACGCCAACCGAGGAGCCTACATCAGATGATTGCATGGCAACTTATTCACTAGATGGCAAAGTGCATATTCCTTGTATCTCAGTGCCTGATGCGTTTGGGGGTACAACGGTTTATGATGTTAAAATGCAACAACAAGTTGGCACTTTTACCTTTGATTTAGAACTGGGTAGTGTTAAGCCTCGTTAGATTAAATCTCATTGTTGCAGTTTGCCTCGCGTCCAAGCAGGCACTCACTCCACTTCGTTCCGTTACTGCGTTTCCTTTGCCTCGCGTGGGAACGATAAAAAAACCATACATGTAGGGTGGCTATTGCTGCGCGTATCCACATGATTATATACAAAATATTCGTCTAAACCTTCATGGGCAAAACCTAAAACCGGTAAACTGAAAGCACGTAAGGCTGCTGTTGTTCAACGCGAAATAGGGATGGCTCAACAGCAAAGGCGTTGTGGGGCCATTTTGCGCTTGTTGATAGCGAGGATAGGCTTGTTGTAGCATTGGAAATGCCCTAAACGGCGTAAACCATATAAGTCACTTGCTGATAAGACAACCCATAAGGATTGGGGCTGGCTTAAATATCATCCAAGATAAATCTTGGACTCCTAAATAGGTTAGATTTTCGGTTTTAGGAGTCCAAAATTTATTTTGGACGATTTATTTCGTTCCCTTAGCGAAGGGCAACCATAAAGGATTGCCCCTACAGAATCCGACGGTTTACGCAGGATCTTTGTAGGGGCAACACCCTAGTGGTTGCCCTGGGGCGTTGGTGGCATTGTCAATAATTGGGGGTCAGAGTAACATTAATTATTGTTATTCACGCCTATTTAATGTCAGGTGTATTTTGGTGAGTCAGTTCCTGATAAACCGCTTTTGGAATGAATATTCTTTCAAATAGTTGATGGAGTAACTCGTGTTCACCAATGCACGTCAAATAGCGGAGGGGTGAGGTATTTGAGACGACAGTTTTCATAATGAGGAGTGCGCCAATGACATCCATGCTGTTTTAGAACTTCTAAAGTTTCCTGCCAGTTTATATAGACAAGCCGTTGCCACTCTCGCTGCACGGATTGATTCGTCATGGGCGATGCCTTAGCGATTGCACTGGCTAAAGGTTTTAGTGCTGAGGATTTTGCCCGCTCTTGTTAGTGCGTGACGTTGTTCCAGATCAGCAATAATACCCGTTTCTCGTTCCCCAAGCTCCGCGCTCATCGAGACGTCCAAGATAAATCTTGGACTCCTAACGGCTCCGGCCTTCCGCCACAATATAAACACTTTGTTTTGCACTTGGTTGATAATGTGATCTAAAAACCTCCGTACTTTCAAGCGTCACACGTACATAAGGGGCACTCAAAATTTCTCTCGATTGACATTCTTGCCGGAGATCGCTTTTGCGAAAGTCTTTACTGCTAATTGAGGGAAAACTTTTTAACACCGTCCCTAAACCTACCGCAATGGCATCAAGAATGGTCGTTTTACCAGCGGCGTTGTTGCCATGCAATATAGTAAGTTATTGGTGGATGTTAAAACAATTCTGAATAATTCGATTAAAACGTCGTTATGTCTCAAACAGGTATTATATGATAAAAACACAATAACCGATTAATATGTCCAATTCAAAAAATGGCCCCAACTGCGGCTCAATGCCATATCGTGTCGGGCAACCACTAGGGCATTGCCCCTACGGAGGACCGCATTTTATGTTTCCGAGGCAAAAGTTTTCGCGCAGCGAAAACTTTTGCCTCGGAAGGCAATCCTTTATGGTTGCCCTTAACGGTGATGGCTCAGCAAGTAGGGTGCGTCCTACGCACCTTTTTATATACAACTTATTAATTTTTTTATGATTTAAAAGCATTCAACCCCAAAATAACCCTAAATTCCTCACCCTCATCAATAAAATCAATAAATCTATTCAAATTTTTGGCCTCACGATAAACCATCGGCAAACCTCTTCCCAGCTTCTCCATATATCCCAAATTTTCCATGAATCGTACCAATAAAGGGTTGCGTGCATAGCTGGTGCCTACAATCAGTTTTTCCACATTCACAGTATTGGGAAGTCGCCCC
>JSZA02000327.1 GCA_000785145.2 Candidatus Thiomargarita nelsonii | reverse complement strand
AAAAACGCCAAAGCTAAATCGCTTTACAATTTACTTTTTGATGAAATAGGGCTTTTTATAAGGGACAACAATTATCTATATACCCATTTCCCTTTAGGCTATAGTGATGCTAATGACAAATCGCGTGGTAATCCTGACGAAAAATACTACCGAATGAACAAAATTTTTTATAAATTGGATAAACAATTGCTCGAAGAACTTGGGCACACACATATAACGAATTTTCATGGCCACATTCACGCACAACCTTTTTTACATCCGATTGAAAATGTTAGCTATCAAAATGTAGCCATTGATGTATTATGTAATGAAAATGTCGTGCTTGACTAATTGATTTAAAATCAACTCAGACTTAAATTTTCTACTATTTGGCCTGATGGTTACGAGCCAGAAAAGCATGGAGCCATTAGAATCAATTATTAAGTAATCATTTTATTGTCCTTCAAGCTCCATTTGATAGTCTTCTAGTGTTTGCTGGGTACATGAAAATGGGTGTACTTGAATAAGTCTTTTCCAATTATTGATATTTTGATCATCAATCATGACTTCTGGCCGGAAAAGCCGTAAAAATATCGGCTATTCCAAATTCTGTCGCGCTTTTTTTAGCGTAATCAGCACCGCCAGAACTCCAACAATAAATATTAGCACCTTGCTTTTTGAGAGTTTTTAGATGTTCAATCGTTGCAGGTATTGGAAGTAGCGATGAGCCAAAAGCTACGGACAAAAGTATCATCAACATCGACAAAAATATTAATAGGTTTTAATGTAGCCATTATGGTTAACTATATATAGACTGTGTTGGGTGGGGGCTACCAAATTAAAAAACGCTTGTCAAACCTAAATAAAAACTCAAACCTTATTTGGGCAAAAAGAGGACAGCAAGCGTAGGGTCAATGCCATTAAGCTTGTCCCGACGTTAGGAGGGATCTAAGCCAATTTCCATACATGTAGGGTGGATTAAGCGGAGCGTATCCACCTGATTAATATGTAAATATCGGTGGATACGCTATCGCTTAATCCACCCTACATGACCTTAACTTAATGGCATTGAAGCGTAGGGTGCGTCCCACGCACCCTTAATTATTAAAAATGGTGCCGATGACGGTGCGTAGGACGCACCCTACCTTTGGGTAATTTCACGATGGCTCCACAAATGTTGTGTTGATATTTTTTTTGTATATTCTGTGAGCCTACAATGTTAATGGTTAAATTTTTTTTGACATCAACAATTTTTTAGACTATGTTTTTAATAGTGGCTCGGTGCCTTCTTGACGTTTTGGAGTACAAAGCTTTAGCTTTGTCAGGCAGTACAAAGCTAAAGCTTTGTACTCCAACCCCAATAACTTATGTTACAGCGTACTAGCTGTAGACGTAAATGGTCTAACCATTAAAAACATTAATACATGATAAAAAAATATCTATATAGTATTTCGGAGTCCAAACTTTAGTTTGGGCACCCAACACAATCAGTAAAAACCAACATGCAAACATTAGCAGCCAATCTTGAACGCTACCTATTTAAAGTCAGCGGCTCTGACGAAGAATTGCGAGTGCTCAGTTTCGGAATAACCGAAGGCATATCCCAACTATTCAGTATTGACTTAGAAATAGTCGCAGAAAACGACGCGCTAGACTTTGAACAAATTATTGGACAAGCTGGCGCATTAACGATACAACAATATGAAGAAGAAGAGTCACGCTACCTTCATGGCATCATCAGCCGCCTTGAACAAGGCGCTAGTGGCAAGACATTTACCACCTATAGCGCCACCGTCGTGCCCAAAATATGGTACCTAATGCACAGACACAACTGCCGCATATTCCAAAAAATGAGTGTGCGTGACATTGTGCAGAAAATACTGAAAGAATTAGGCATGCCGGGTGATGAATATCGCTTTGTCCTGCAAAATGATCCCCCAAAACGCGAATACTGCGTCCAATATCGGGAATCTGAGTTTGATTTTATCAGTCGTCTCCTAGAAGAAGAGGGCATTTTTTACTTTTTTGAACATGAGGAGAATAAACATACATTAGTGATGGGAGACAGCCCATCAGCGCACAAAGCGATCAAGGGAGAAAGTCAAATAATTTTCCATGAGCCACGCCCCGGACAAGTGGCTGATGAAGCACATATTTATACATTTAACTATACCGAAGAAATTCTCTCCGGCAAAGTCACATTAAAAGACTATAATTTTAAGAAACCCGCCTTAAATCTAAAGGGAGACAAAACGGCGGATAAAAATACCGACTTAGAAGTCTATGACTATCCGGGTAAATTTGAGGAGCCTGGACGTGGAAAACAACTCGCCAAAGTACGCTTAGAAGAATATCAATCAGTAAAAAAAGAAGGGAGTGGCGCAACAACCTGTACACATTTTGCGGCTGGATTTTTCTTTACAATGAAAAAATACCCCCGTGACGATTTTAATAAAAAATACTTGCTCACCCAACATCAACTCTCAGCGAGCCAACCACAAGTACTAGAAGAAACGGCGGGAGAGGGCGGGTCCAGTTTTTCCAGCAGCTTTGAGTGCATACCTTTTGACGTACCCTATCGCCCAGACAGAGTCACCCCCAAGCCCGTCGTCGAAGGCAGCCAAACGGCTATCGTCGTTGGACCAAAAGGCGAAGAAATTTATACCAACGAACATGGACAAATCAAAGTCCAATTTCACTGGGAT
>JSZA02000341.1 GCA_000785145.2 Candidatus Thiomargarita nelsonii | reverse complement strand
CGAGTGGTAAATGGGGCGATGGGGGCGCGGTTTACTCAGTATTTGAGTTTTATTTTGTCTGATGTGCGGCGGTTGTTGTTGTAGGAGCGTCCGGGCAGGCATTCCTTTGCCTCGCGCACTCTCTTATACACAAGTTTTTTTAAGGTTAGTATCAAAAAAATCCGATTTTTTAAAAAAATCGGATTTTTAAGCTGGTGTCGGTATCAAAAAAATCGAAGGCTCAAGTTGGAAAGACACAAGTCCATTTTGGACGAGACGTCCAAGATAAATCTTGGACTCCTTAAAAAACTTATGTTGGCTCGATGAGCGTATTCAGGATGAAAAACTTATCTGGATAATCGAGCGATGGTTTTGCATAATTGTAGTTTTACTTGTGTAGTAAATTTAGCTTTCTAAAAGCTTTTTTCACATTCTCTTTAAAATCTTGATAAGAAGGTAAACTTTCTAATTTCTTTAAATCCATACTTTGCCCAATGGGTAAATATAAGTCTGAAATGGTCAAATTACGTCTTCTCTTTTTAGTTAAATTTTTTCTGGTGACTCGAATAGCGTTTTCTATTATCTCTTTTGGGTTAGCAATGCTTTCTGGTGCTCTGTGAATGCCTAATTTAATATCTGTTTCATTGGTGTTAATTTCTTTTTTTAGTAATTCTTTATCTGCTAACATCCAGGCTTCTGTTTCTTGGATAGGTACTACTGCAACTAATATTTGACAGTACTTATTTTCATTTTGTTTTTCCAATTCTACTTGACAAGGATTAATTTTATGTTGGCAAGTTGCCCCGAACAATCAAAGGCAACCGCTTCTAATGTCTTTTGAATGATACTCTGTAAAAAACGAATATCAGTATTACCTTCGGTGAATAATCCTGCAAAAATTTGTGCCATAATTATGATTGATTAGAGGCTGTTTCTAAATACCTTTTCACCTTTGACAAGGTGAGTTTTTTTTCTTGTTCAGAAAATTGAAGCATTAATTGCACATATTTTTCTTTAATAACGGGTAAAATGCTTGTAACACTTAATTTTACGCGGCTATTCTTAATGTCTGTCACTCTATCCCTAATTTCAGCATACCAAATACTTACGTTATTATCATGTTCCCAATGATTAATATGACCAACTAATACTGGTGAATGTGTATTGACTATCACCTGACGCAAAGGCATTTCAATATCTGCAAAATCGACACTTAAATCTTTGAGTAATTTTGCCATTGTCTCAATACGAAAAGGGTGTATACCATTTTCAGGTTCTTCAAAACACAACAAGCCAGTATATTTTCTATCATATTCTAAAATACACAATGCCAAAATTCGCAAAGTCCCTTCCGAAAGTACCCTTGAGGTATATTCTTTTTTATCTTTGTCTTTGAGTTTGATCAGATATTGTTTGTTTTCAGTGTCATCTATCACATCGACTTCGACAAAATTGGGCAAAAAGGTTTGAAATTCCCGTGAAATTTCTCTTAAAGTATATATGTCTTCTTGTTTGATGCGATGTAGAACGGCTGCTAAATTTTTACCGCTTTCAGAAATGACATCATCCCCCAGATTTTTATGAGTAGGTTGTCGTAAGTCTTCGGGATTAAGCTGTAAAAATTTCCAACTACGCATTTCTTCTTTAGCAGCAAGAACGTGCGGAAAATCTATAGTATCAAAACTACTTAAAACGGTTCTAGTGGCGTTATTGAGTGGAAAACGTTTTTTATGAACTCCTCGCACGCCATCTTGAGGAACAAGTACAGTAGGTATATTATTTTCTATGTCAGTTTTTATGTAGGGAATAGTCCTTTTTCCTTTCTTTACATTTGGTAGCCAATTTTCAATTATATCTTTAGGTAACAGCTTAGCCCATTTATCTTTTTGATGTTTTAAATTTTCCAAATGTTCATAAGTCACTGCCAAATCTTCTATGCCTAAAGAATTGGTAAAACGTTTAATTTTGAGTTCATAGCGTAATCTTGTATATTTGAGCTTGGCTTCGTTGCCCCAAGAATCTTTGATTTTTCTATTGACTAGCATCTCTACGGCAAACTCTATCTCAGTAGCATAGTGATTTTCATCATATTGGGTAAATAGTTCGATAAACTCTCCTCGCTGTTCTTTGAACGCTTTTTTAATATTATCAGTTTCTGCCAAACCTCCCAACAATTTCAATGCATCAAACAAATTACTTTTCCCTGAAGCATTTGTTCCCGCAATCACTGTAAAAGGCGTAAATTCCATTTCAAAATGGTGGAAAGATTTGAAACCGTTGATTTTAATGTAGGTTATCATTTGTATATTTTACTTATCAGTTATCAGTTATCACTGTGGTGATTTGTAGGTTTATAGGTGGCAACTTGTGCTATGATATTAACAGCCCAGATGTAATTAAATTAAAACACGAAAAAAGAAAAATGCAAGCCTTTTTTTAAATTTTTTTTAATCCTCGCTCCTTTGCTCCGCAGAAATTCTTGGTCCTCAAAAAAAAACCTACCTGCATAAATATTAAATCTAGAAATCCTATTTTTGGCAAAAATAGGATTTCTTTGTCATTTTGACATCCTTATCAGTTATCAGTTACCCTATCCTTGAAATTTTAGTGAATAGCGGTGACAGCGTTGAAATCGAGCACGGCTTTTACGCCGATAGTGAATGCGCCAGAAGTGGCGATTTTGGGCGTGTCGCGTTCTAAAATGCAACCGG
>JSZA02000400.1 GCA_000785145.2 Candidatus Thiomargarita nelsonii | reverse complement strand
CACATGAAAAGTCCGCATCGTCAACTGCGTGCCCGGTTCTCCAATCGACTGAGCCGCCACCACGCCCACCGCTTCACCAATATTCACCAAATGTCCACGCCCCAAATCTCGCCCATAACACTTAGCACAAATACCATAACGAGACTCACAACTAATAGATAGCAGAACGCACCATCACCCGCTCGATCCCCGCCTGCTCCAACCGAGGAGCCCAATCCTCATCCAACAAAGTCCCCCTTGAAACCACCGGCTCAAGCACATTCGGCTTAAACACATCAACCGCCACCACACGCCCTAACACCCGCTCACGCAAAGGCTCCACGACATCACCGCCCTCAATTAACGGCGTCATCAGAGCCCCTCAATTTTTTCGAGCTGTACGGTTAGCTCGCAACGCCCGTATTTTTAAGCTCTCGCAAGGCGGTAAAAACCATATTAAAAGTACATTTATTAAAAGTACATTTTTACGGTGCTACGTGGCTGTAGGAGATTTTTAACCGTACAGTGTGAATTTTTTTAAGGCGATTTTCTTTTAGAAGGGCAAAATCGAAGAATACACTAAAAATGGGGCTTGTGTGTTTTTAAGGCGATTTTCTTTTGGGAGGACAAAATCGAAGAATATACTAAAAATCAGGCATTGCGTGTCATGGCGGGTTATTTGGTGATGTGTTTGTCGGTGGGGATTGGCTTGCTGATTGCCCAATTAGGTCATGGAAGCGATAGCAGCAGCAGTTGGTGGCAACGATTCGTTAAGCTGTTGGGCTGGATATTAAGTGAGAAAATGCGTTTAAGAGCCTGTTTGAAATCTTTTTGAAGCAAAAAAATGATTTAATTAAATAATTTAATTACAAATAAAAAGCTTATATCTGCTTCAGATAATTTTATAAAAAACAAGCTTTTTATAGATTTTTTTGCTTCAAAAAAATTTCAAACAGGCTCTAATCCCTGTACTTGTTGATTTGTGATTTTTAATGAGATATAGTCCGTTAAATATATGATTTATATAAAAAACATATTATACGGAGTATGGGTATGGCAGGTTTGGGGTTGATAATTATCTTTTTGCCGGAGCAGCTTTGCAACCTGCTCCGTAACGTTTTCATGATATACAAAATTCATGGTTCAGAACTTAGTACTCAGTCTGAACAACTTTGAGTCTCATCCCAACCATAATTGTCATCAAAATCATCAAGCCATTCTTTCAGATTATTAGAAACTTTTGTCTTCAAGCAATTATTATTTAAATCTAATGACTCCAATTTCTTCAGCTTCATTAAAGCACTGGGGATTTTTCCACCCAAATTGCAATCGTTCAGCCATAAAGTTCGCAAGTTTTTCAACTTACTAAACTTATTCAAACTTGAACCAGCGAGATTGTTGTTCGATAGTTCGAGAAATTTCAATTTCTTCAATTTGAAAAACTTTTTCGAGATAGAGCCATTGAGATTATTGTCTGTCAATTCAAGTCCACTTACAGAGCCATTTTTACAAGTGACACCATACCAATCACAAGGCGTGTTTGTATCATTCCACCCCGTGTTATCTGTCCAATTATAACCATCAGTACTTTCGTAGAAAGCAACTAGAGCCTTGCACTCCGTTTTTGAAATTTCACTGACTTTTTTGCAGTTAAAGGCATCAGAAAGGTTTAGGGTAATTTTAGTTACCTTGCCCTCGCAACTAGAAACAGCCATTCGATCGACACTTTCTCCTTCATTGCTGAGTACCAAAGTTTCAGGTTCATAACTGACAGTGTTCCCGTCTTCATCGATTTTGATATCTCTATTATAAAGGAATGTCCTTGTACAATTCTCACCGCAGTAATCTTCGATCTCGATTTCTGCGCTTGTTACTGTGCCTGACAATCCGCCTAGATCGAGGTTAAGTCTAGCCGGATAAAGCCAAACCTCATTATCCCAGAAACCCCAAGAACAGGAGCCAGCACCACAATCCTCGTCAGTTGTGTTAACGAAACTCAATGTTACTCCCGATTCCACCCACAATTCATCGCAGCTTGTAACGGGAACATTATCAAAATCAATGATAACTGGATTTGCTGCAACCAGAGGAAATGGAATAATAATAAGTATGAAAAGCGTCAAAATTGATTTCAAATTCATTTTTTATTTACCTCTTACTTGAATTGTGTGTAGGGCAACTAGCAACCCAATGCCATTAACCAACTAATCTTTGTACTTGTTGTACTATTTTACACATCCCACCACAAACAGGCACAAACTCTTTGCCCATATTTTTTTCCTCCCAAAAGTCCAATAACCATATTTTAAATATAGTTCAAAAATTGAAGGTTTGCAAAAAAAAATTATGGAAAAATAAACATTTTTTTTATTTATAGCGGTATTAATTTTAGTAATTATACTTATCTAAAAAAAATTGGCAAAATCGAAAAAACTACTAAAAATGGGGCTTGTGCCTTTTTAAGGCGATTTTCAAAATCAGGGCAAAATCAAACAATGTACTAAAAATGGGGCTTGTGTGTTTTTAAGGCGATTTTCAAATCGAGAGCAAAACCGAACAATATACTAAAAATGGGGCTTGTGTGTTTTTGAGGCGATTTTCAAAATGGGACTAAAAAGACAGAGCCTAATAAAATTAAGGCTTGCGTGATGTGGACATCTGGGAGTGCAAGGCGCACCTTGCACGTATATCAAAGAAATCCTATTTTTTGAAAAAATAGGATTTCTATAAATTAATAAGGCTTTGACTTATCCCCCCAACAAACTCCCCCGACTAACCGGCTTAA
>JSZA02000326.1 GCA_000785145.2 Candidatus Thiomargarita nelsonii | reverse complement strand
CGATTTGTTTGATAGATTGAGCCATTTAATTATAGAAATTCCCCCATTACGAGATTGCCGAGAAGATTTAGAAATAGACTGTCGTTTGGCAAGAATTACGAACGGATGAATCCCTACCAGCCTTACCACCTTACAATAAGGCATTAAAGCAATTATTTAAAACTCATCCCCTGCATGGCAATTTGCGCGATTTGCAACGCATAGCATTTTTAACCATGGCGTGGTGGCAGGAAATCCAAGAAGGAGATAAGGCATTAAATGCCGCTTTAGATGAATGGCAAAAAATCCAAATCATTCACCCATCCAGCGACGAATTTGGGCAAGGCAATTACAATGACAGAGTGAATTGGTTTAAACAACGTTTAGCAGAATGGGCTTACAAACAACAAAGGAGTTGGAAAAAAGCCGCCGAATTTTTAGAGTGTAATGAAAAAACCTTACGCAATCAATAATGCTGATGGGATGGTAATGATTTCACAAAAACCTATTAAAAATGATATTTGAAACGAAGATCCGTGCGTAAATTTATAACAAAGGTGGGTTGGGCGTCCCATAACGATGTTGCGCGGGCAACCACAAGGGATTGCCCCTACCCACCCTACAATATCTACAATATCTCTTAACTTAATGGCATTGACCCTACGCTTGCTACAGCGCACGAAAACTGAACAGCGTCAGGTGCCCACCACACTGAAAATAAGTTGATTGGCTCGTAGTAGGCGATTTATCGCCTACAAATCCTACCATTGATTTATGGTTTCGGTTCAAACACGGCGGTGCAATATTGGTTTTTATTCATTTTCACTACCGTTTTTTTCCTCGTGCCCTTGCAATCACCAGCCCATTCTTTGAACTTCCAGCCCTTACTGGGTTTCGCCTTGATGATGAGACTACCGCCGCCAGTAGGTGCCTCAATCGTTAAACTGCTCGTCTGCAACGCTACTGGTTCCCAGAAATTACCAGTCATAACCAACAGACTCAATAAATTAACAGAATCCTCATAATAGTCTTCTCGCTCATTATAAACAAAAGCGTAAATATCATTGAGGAAGGCTTGTTGATTAGAGTCCAGCATAGTAGCAACCCCAAAAGGCGCGGCAAAAAAAGTGGTGAAATAATTACCAATGGGCGTGCCATTGAGTTGATAACCTGCCTTAATGCCATCAGCATTACCACCACTATCACTGGCTAACCAAGTAACCATTTTCTGGACTTGATCACGGGATTTAGCATCATCATTTAACAAAGCATCTAAGCCAATACGCCAAGGATCGCGTCCGGCGTTGTAATAATAATGACCATCATGTGGTCCCTCAAGGAAACCGGAATTAGCCGGTACACATTGGCTAACATCGTTACAGTTAATAATGAAATCTGGCAATAATCCAGTGGAATAGTTAGTTTGAAGGGTATCAATAACAGCTTGTGAGTTGGTAATGACGGTATCCCATACTGGATTATTCGTCGCACGACCAAAACTACGAAAATGGGCGGGCATAAAATCGGAGGAACGTGGGGTATATTGATTATATGGTGAACCATTAGCTTGTACCCAGTCACCTAACATGGGTAAATGGCTATCTGGTCCAATGGTTGAATCCAAAATTCCTTGAATAACTGTAGTGGCTTCGTTACGATAATTGACTTCACCACTGCTGCCCCATTGTGCATCTGCTAATAGTAGTCCATAAGCAATGTCAACATCTCCATCAAAAGCACTATCATTACCTCCAACAATTTTGCCATTTTTTATTTTCCAACTCATGAGGCGATTATCAATACCGCTGGGATATTTACGAGAGAAATACCATAAACTATTAAAAAGAGATTGGGCATTTGGATCATATCCAGCCATTAAGGCGGTGCTCATCATGCCATAACCTTGTCCCTCGGAAACCGTAATATCTTGCTTGGAACCGCTTTTGCCAAAAGCGACACGGCACAATGATTTGCCATTGGTATCGGTACCGGCAGATAGCAAGTAACTTGATTTCCAATAATCATAAAAATCACGGACGTGTTGATCTTGTTGAACTTGGGTAAAGTTAGTCGGACGAATGGTATTCGCAGCATAGCTGACTTGTTGTGGAAAGGGGCGTTTAGTCGGCTGAATGTCAGCAGAGCCAACACATGCCGAGGCATCACCATCCTTATCGGCACAGTATCCAAATGTGACGGATTGTCCAGATGCAACCTCATTATTCCAGTCAAGTCTTTCTGCTCGAATTTTTCCATTTGGTAATAACTCGTAACTGGCACTCCATAAATTGTTAATAGTGCCACCGGGTTCAAATTCTGTTACCCAATCAACGGTATGATCCGTATTATTATTGACGATTACATCGGCACAGAAACCGGTATCCCAGTCACTGGTTGTATTAACGGTAGCCGGGAGAAGTTCTGGATTGGGGGGTTCTGCAAAAACGGGGCTAGTTGCCAGTAAAATTATGGCGCCCAATGGTTTTAGAAACATCATGTTTTTCTCCTAGTTAGGTAGGGTGGGCACGTTGCCCACCAAAAGGTGAATATTTTATCTCTAAAAACCCTACCTGTCAATGCAGGGCAACCATAAAGGATTGTTATTTATTAAAGAAATAGGATTTTTTTAGATGAAATCCAGACTTATCCTGAACGATCTTGACAGTTAGGCACTGCTTGTCTAAAATTTTATAGCTCTAATTCGCTGATTGGATTTCTATTGCAAATTAATTCTTGCAAGTTTCTCAAAGCTCCTCAACCACCTCCGCCTTATCACCCACAAACACAATCACCCAACTCTTGAGATGTTCCAATTCTTTCACCTC
>JSZA02000401.1 GCA_000785145.2 Candidatus Thiomargarita nelsonii | reverse complement strand
GCAGACTGGTGTCTAGTTCATCAATAATAATGACTTTACCGCTTTCTAGGGCCTCAAAAAGGGGGGCTAGTAAGATTAATAGTTGTAAAGTGCCGCGACTTTCATCAGCTAGCCTTAAAAAAGTGGAATTGAAGCCAACGCTTTGATGTCCAAAATGTAGCGTGTCATTGACGTTTGAATTTTTAATTTCACTGAGATCATATAGGGCGGTTTGGATATTTTCAATAATGGACTTATCTGTCACGGCACTCTCTAGTTTTTCAACTCGTGCCTCAATAATGCCGGTATCCGCTTCTTTGAGAAACTCAATAATCCGTGTTTTTATCATGCCATTGTCGAGATAACTCATCTGCGAGTGCCCAAAGCCATGCCCAGCATTGAGGCGCAAGAAATAGTTTTTTTCAAAATAGCGGTATATTTTAGACAATTGTTTATGGTTATTTTGGGCGGCGGCAGACAGAAATAGACTGTTATCGCGGGTTAAGGCTTCAATGGTTTTATTTTTGCCCTTTAAAAATTTGCCAAAATAGAAGGTAGGCTTTTCATTGTATTTGCGGTGGAACCAAACTTGACGATGCTTAGAGGGATAAGCATATAACCATTCTTCTCGCACTCGATCATCATCTACCACAAAACCATAATGGTAGCGAACCTTGTCAATCAACACATCACAGTCAAAATGTGAGGGTTGTTTTAGAACTTCTGGATCGAGTTGGAAGGGTATTCGGGCAATGCCACCCGTCGCAGAGCCATTGATGTGTGACTTCAAAACCATAAGCCGCATAAATGCGAAAGCTTGCAAAACATTTGATTTTCCAGAAGCATTTGCCCCATAAATAGCAATAGCCGGCAGTATTTTAGAATCTAATCCGTTAACCGAAATAACAGGAAGCGGATGTTCTTTGAGGGAAGATGCAGCTAATAACAATTCTTGATAATCACTAATGGAACGGTAATTGGAAACACCGAAACGTAAAAGCATAATAGATAACATTTTTCAATGATTACATGACAAACAAATGTTCAAATAATTGCATATTTTAAAGCATGAAGAAAAAAAGTCAAGTGTTTTTTATCAGCAAATTTATTGTCCAAACTAAGCTGACTATGGATAAGTCAAAACAGATTGTTTTGATTTATCCCTGTCGTTGTAAAGATGAGTAACATAAAAGATACAAATAAAATACGATGAAATCATTGAATAAACACAATACACCAGATTTCAAAGGTGCCTGGGACGCACCCTCAATACCGCCGCTTGTTTAGCTTTTAACCATGATAACACCTCGCTGTAATGCTGTGACATGTCACGTCATTTGCGCGATGTACACTTTTTTAAATTTCGACGCGGAGCGTCCAGGCAGGCATTCCTTTGCCTCGCGTGGGAACGAGAAAAAATACCTCAAGCCTTAAACACATACCCCGGTTTCAACCAATAAACCAACAAGGGCAAAATCATCAGCGCGGTAAACACATCAATAATCAAGGCTCGAAGATATAAATACCCAGTGCCCACGATTCATTACTGTCCCCAGATTCGTCCGCATTTCTAAAGCCAAAATTGACTTTTCTCGTTCCTTTGCCTCGCGCTCATCGTTAGACACAAGTTTTTTCTCGTTAAGTCAAAACATTAACGACAGGGATTTTTTTTTAGCAGGGATAAGTCAAAACCGATACAAGCCGCCAATTTTTATTCTGCTTAAGATTTTGACTTATCCCTGTTAAAAACGAATCCCTGTAGTTGACTGTTTTGACTTATCCCTGTTGTTAAGATAAAGAAATTGTTGTGTTATTCTAAATAAGTGAGTATAAATGGCTTTTGCATGTCGTTAACACAGGTATTTAAATCATGACCATTAAATTATTTTTTCTGGCGATCATTTTTGTGATGACAGGAGGTAGCCTGTTCACGAAAATGTTTAATAAACATAAAATTTTAGGCTTTTTGGCGGGGCTCATAGCCGTCGTATCAGCCTTTTATTTAATAAGAGATGTCTCTGACTCACTTGTCACGACAGTCCTTGAAAAACTCAAAGAAACGTCAGCCAGTACGGTTGAAACGCACCCCAGCGAGGTACCTCCTTTTTGGCGAGAGTCTCCTAGTGATGAGGTTGAAAACCCGCCTATTGTGGCAGGACAGATTACGTCTGAATATGAAATCGAGGCTTATTTTGATGAGGCTTTGGTTTATATAGAGAATGATAAGCTTTATGAGGCTTATGCTCTCTTTTATCGTTCCCACGCAGAGCGCACTCTCTTATACATAACTTTTTAAATAATTGAAATTTCAGGATATTGTGTAGGGTGGGTAGAGCGAGAGCGAAACCCACCATTGTTATAAAATTCAAAGGTTTGGTGGGTGCAGCGAAGCTCTACCCACCCTACAAAAAAACTTGTATAAGTGAGTGCGCTTCGCTAAGGGAACGAGACAATTCACAATGCCCACCCTACAAAAGAACGTGTTCAATTCCGAAACAGTTTAATATAAAGAAAAAATTCATCATAAGAGTCGCCTGCTTGATCCCAAGCGCGAGCGAAACCCAATGATAAAGTGGCATCTATGGTATAGAAGTTGGTCAAGTGCCAGTTACTTTGGATACCAAGGTTATAATACTGGGCTGATGTGTCTTTAAATTCAGAATAGAGCCGTTGATGAAAAATAGAGACATCCGCCCGTTTCAAATAAGTATCTCCAAATTGTTTGCCAATTTTGACGGAGGGGAAAATATTTTCTACCGTGAATTTGGCAAAGCGATCTGCAATTTGGCTGTTGTCGCCAAGTCCAGAGAAGTTTTCAATTTGCCGATAGCGTCGGTTCGTTCTTTCTTCTAAGAGT
>JSZA02000323.1 GCA_000785145.2 Candidatus Thiomargarita nelsonii | reverse complement strand
AACCCACCTTTGTTATAAATTTCAAATGTTTGGTGGGTTTCGAACCGCTCTACCCACCCTACAAAAAAAGCTTAAATAAAAGGAGACAATATGCGTTACCTTGCTTTAATTATTACATTAATGATTTACAGCCTAACAATTCAGGCACAACCCCGATATGCGCTAGTCATCGGCAACAGCACCTACAATGAGCGAGGCAAAACGGGTTATTTAACCAATCCTGTCAATGATGCCAAAGACATGAAGGCTCTATTGACAAACCAATTGGGCTTTACCGTGATTGATGGGTATGATGTGAAGAAAAAGGAGTTTAAACACCTGATTCAAGAATTTAACCGGCTCTTGAGAAAATCAGATAGTCCAGCCGTTGCCCTCTTTTACTTTTCGGGGCATGGTTTTAGTGGTAAAGATGATCGTGACAATGACACCAATTATTTGGTCCCATTATGGCCCAAAGACGAGCCCCCGACGGATCAAGTTTCGCTAGAAGAAATTTCCGTTTCGTCCAATTACATTGTCAAGGGAATGCGCCGTTACAATAAAAAAGGGACCAATCTGATGGTCCTGGATGCTTGTCGTAGCTCTGCCAAGGGCTTTGTGCAAAACTATCAAGAAGATGAGGAAAAAGGTAGCAGCTCGGGCGGTTTTGTGAATATGGATAGTCGTGGTGTATTTCTCGCATACGCGACGGCTTTAGGACGTAGTTCTTATGGCGCCACCAACACAAGGAATAGCATCTATACCGCTAAATTGTTAGAAGTTCTCAAGGAGAGCGCCTTTTGGCATAAAAACATCACTGAAGTCTTTAATGAAACCGCGTTCAGAGTAGCCAAATTCACGGAGCATCATCAAGTGCCTTGGTATTCAAGTTCTGGGATTAAGTTTTGTTTTGAGGACTGTTTACAACAATCCAATGCCTCACAATTGTTGCGTACCTGCCAGCAACATTTTGATGCCTATCGTTTAACAAGTGGTCAAGGCGGTACAGCTTTAGATTGTTATAGCGATGTCTTAAAAAAATACCCGAATAATGCGAAGGCTTTGGCAGGTTTAGATAAAATTGCGGCGAAATATGTGAGTTGGATAAAAGCGGCTTTGAACAATGGGGAAATAGAGAAAGCTAAGCAGTATTGGGAGGGATTACGCCAAGTGAGTCCAGAATCACGGAGATTAGCAGACTTTGAGAAAAGAATTTTCTTTAAGCCTTTGCCCCCGGCTCCACCAGTCACCCCACCATCTGATCCTCTATATGAGGAACCAACCGGTTTGAGGTGGCAAATAGTCAGTGTGTGGCAGACAATCGTTCTGGGAGTCATAGTGATATTGCTGATATGGGGATGGCGGCATCATAAAAGGCAAATAAGCCCAACGCATAGCACTCGTTCCCACGCAGAGCGTGGGAATGCCTGTCTGGACGCTCCTGCGTCCTGCAATAAAATAAAAACTCGTCCAAGCCGGACGCGGGAGCGTCCAAGCAGGCATTCCCACGCAGAGCGTGGGAACGAGGAAGCTCCAGATATAGTTACCAACTCCATCGGCATGAAATTTAAGCTGATAAAGGCCGGCAAGTTTCAGATGGGGAGTGAAAAGGGGCAGGATTGGGAAAAACCCGTGCATAGCGTAGAGATAACCAAGGATTTTTATATGGGGATTTATCAGGTGACAGTGGGGCAGTATAAGAAATATGTCGATGAAAAGGGCGGCTATTTTAATCCTGATTATAACCAGCAAGGAGATAATGCAGCAGTAACAGCGGTGTCATGGGACGATGCACAGAAGTTTATCTCGTGGTTGAATGAGAAAGAGGGGGTCTCGCATTATAGGTTGCCTACGGAGGCGCAATGGGAGTATAGCGCAAGAGCCGGCACGACGACTGAATATTCATTTGGGGATGATAGCTCTTTATTGGGTGATTATGCTTGGTATAGGGATAATAGAGAAGGAGACTATGCACATATCGTCGGACAGAAAAAGCAAAACCCTTGGGGATTGTATGATATGCATGGAAATATCTGGGAGTGGGTGCAGGATATATATAGCAGCTATAGTGACCGTATATATACTGATCCGACTGGCCCCTCTACGGGCTCGTACCGTGTGGATCGCGGCGGCGGCTGGGGCAACACCGCCTCGAACTGCCGGGCGGCGAAGCTGCGACTACGGCTCGCCGGACTACCGCAGCAACGCCCTCGGTTTTCGTCTATTGAAATTAAGTACCCCGTAGCACTTGGCTTTTTTACGCTTTTACGCTTGTCGCTTTTTGTTTTGACTTTTGTTTTTGACGGTTTTACCATTATAAAAAATCTAGCCTCATTTATTTTGCACAGCGAGCGTAGTGTGCGGAGCTTGCGTAGCCACGAAGCCGCTGGGCAAAATAAATGAGGCGGGCCGATAGGAGTATCCCGGAATCATTACACCGCGTAGCGGTGGCGATTTGTTTTACCGGCTCGTCCAAACAGAAGGTGGATTCCTGAGCCTCAACACGAAGAAGTACAATGGATTTACTTCGTTACGGGGAGTCAACGGATTGATTAATGAAGTTTCTAAGCCCAATATATTCCTTTCAAAAAATCAAAGTCAAAACACTTAACTACATTTGTAATTATTATTTATATCTTTAAATGAACGCCCCTATCAATGTGGTCAATGCCATTAAGTTAAGGGCAACCATAAAGGATTGCCTTCCGAGGCAAAAGTTTTCGCTGCGCGAAAACTTTTGCCTCGGAAACATAAAATGCGGTCCTCCGTAGGGGCAATCCCTTGTGGTTGCCCTTAACTTAATGGCATTGATCAATGTGGTAGAATAAGTATCGAAAGCCATCCGTGCAAAGTATTTTGGACGGAGGAGCCGTTAGGAGTCCAAAAAGAGGAACAAATATGA
>JSZA02000402.1 GCA_000785145.2 Candidatus Thiomargarita nelsonii | reverse complement strand
TCAAAACCGATACGAGCCGCCAATTTTTATTCTGCGAACAGAAGATTTTGACTTTTCCCTATAGTATCGTGTTTTGACAAATCACTGCTAATATTTAATCCCTGTAGTTAACGGTTTTGACTTATCCTTTTTTAAATGCAATCCCTGTCGTTAATGTTTTGTTTGAACTGTGATTTTGGTGAGCCTTTTGTTTTTAACTACAGGGATTTGTTTTTAGCAGGGATAAATCAAAACCGATACGAGCCGCCAATTTTTTATTCTGCGAACAGAAGATTTTGACTTCTCCCTGTAGTATCGTGTTTTGACTTATCCCTGCTAATATTTAATCCCTGTAGTTAACGGTTTTGTTTGAACGGTGATTTTGGTGAGCCTTTTATTTTTATCTTTAACGACAGGGATTATTTATTAGCAGGGATAAGTTAAAATCCTTAACTACATAGTAAGTAGGATCGCGAAGGATAAGTCAAAAGATTAACTACAGGGATTTTTTTTTAGCAGGGATAAATCAAAACCGATACGAGCCGCCAATTTTTATTCTGCGAACAGAAGATTTTGACTTTTCCCTGTAGTATCGTGTTTTGACAAATCACTGCTAATATTTAATCCCTGTAGTTAACGGTTTTGACTTATCCTTTTTTAAATGCAATCCCTGTCGTTAATGTTTTGTTTGAACTGTGATTTTGGTGAGCCTTTTGTTTTTAACTACAGGGATTTGTTTTTAGCAGGGATAAATCAAAACCGATACGAGCCGCCAATTTTTTATTCTGCGAACAGAAGATTTTGACTTCTCCCTGTAGTATCGTGTTTTGACTTATCCCTGCTAATATTTAATCCCTGTAGTTAACGGTTTTGTTTGAACGGTGATTTTGGTGAGCCTTTTATTTTTATCTTTAACGACAGGGATTATTTATTAGCAGGGATAAGTTAAAATCCTTAACTACATAGTAAGTAGGATCGCGAAGGATAAGTCAAAAGATTAACTACAGGGATTTTTTTTTAGCAGGGATAAATCAAAACCGATACGAGCCGCCAATTTTTATTCTGCGAACAGAAGATTTTGACTTTTCCCTGTAGTATCGTGTTTTGACAAATCACTGCTAATATTTAATCCCTGTAGTTAACGGTTTTGACTTATCCTTTTTTAAATGCAATCCCTGTCGTTAATGTTTTGTTTGAACTGTGATTTTGGTGAGCCTTTTGTTTTTAACTACAGGGATTTGTTTTTAGCAGGGATAAATCAAAACCGATACGAGCCGCCAATTTTTTATTCTGCGAACAGAAGATTTTGACTTCTCCCTGTAGTATCGTGTTTTGACTTATCCCTGCTAATATTTAATCCCTGTAGTTAACGGTTTTGTTTGAACGGTGATTTTGGTGAGCCTTTTATTTTTATCTTTAACGACAGGGATTATTTATTAGCAGGGATAAGTTAAAATCCTTAACTACATAGTAAGTAGGATCGCGAAGGATAAGTCAAAAGATTAACTACAGGGATTTTTTTTTAGCAGGGATAAATCAAAACCGATACGAGCCGCCAATTTTTATTCTGCGAACAGAAGATTTTGACTTTTCCCTGTAGTATCGTGTTTTGACAAATCACTGCTAATATTTAATCCCTGTAGTTAACGGTTTTGACTTATCCTTTTTTAAATGCAATCCCTGTCGTTAATGTTTTGTTTGAACTGTGATTTTGGTGAGCCTTTTGTTTTTAACTACAGGGATTTTTTTTTAGCAGGGATAAATCAAAACCGATACGAGCCGCCAATTTTTTATTCTGCGAACAGAAGATTTTGACTTCTCCCTGTAGTATCGTGTTTTGACTTATCCCTGCTAATATTTAATCCCTGTAGTTAACGGTTTTGTTTGAACGGTGATTTTGGTGAGCCTTTTATTTTTATCTTTAACGACAGGGATTATTTATTAGCAGGGATAAGTTAAAATCCTTAACTACATAGTAAGTAGGATCGCGAAGGATAAGTCAAAAGATTAACTACAGGGATTTTTTTTTAGCAGGGATAAATCAAAACCGATACGAGCCGCCAATTTTTATTCTGCGAACAGAAGATTTTGACTTTTCCCTGTAGTATCGTGTTTTGACAAATCACTGCTAATATTTAATCCCTGTAGTTAACGGTTTTGACTTATCCTTTTTTAAATGCAATCCCTGTCGTTAATGTTTTGTTTGAACTGTGATTTTGGTGAGCCTTTTGTTTTTAACTACAGGGATTTGTTTTTAGCAGGGATAAATCAAAACCGATACGAGCCGCCAATTTTTTATTCTGCGAACAGAAGATTTTGACTTCTCCCTGTAGTATCGTGTTTTGACTTATCCCTGCTAATATTTAATCCCTGTAGTTAACGGTTTTGTTTGAACGGTGATTTTGGTGAGCCTTTTATTTTTATCTTTAACGACAGGGATTATTTATTAGCAGGGATAAGTTAAAATCCTTAACTACATAGTAAGTAGGATCGCGAAGGATAAGTCAAAAGATTAACTACAGGGATTTGTTTTTAGCAGGGATAAATCAAAACCGATACGAGCCGCCAATTTTTATTCTGCGAACAGAAGATTTTGACTTTTCCCTGTAGTATCGTGTTTTGACAAATCACTGCTAATATTTAATCCCTGTAGTTAACGGTTTTGACTTATCCTTTTTTAAATGCAATCCCTGTCGTTAATGTTTTGTTTGAACTGTTATTTTTGTGAGCCTTTTGTTTTTAACTACAGGGATTTGTTTTTAGCAGGGATAAATCAAAACCGATACGAGCCGCCAATTTTTATTCTGCGAACAGAAGATTTTGACTTTTCCCTGTAGTATCGTGTTTTGACTTATCCCTGCTAATATTTAATCCCTGTAGTTAACGGTTTTGACTTATCCTTT
>JSZA02000321.1 GCA_000785145.2 Candidatus Thiomargarita nelsonii | reverse complement strand
AAAGGCACGGAGCTGCGCTTGACGGAGTTGCTCCGTCCGCGATTGGCGCATGTCTTCAACTTGTTCTTGGCGAATGTTCAACATAATCTTCTTTTTAGACGGAGTGGTTTTTTATCTCAAGCCCCTGCTCACCTTTGCTAAATTGCAATAATGTCTTGGCATCATCATTTTCGGCCAGATAACTGTTAATGAGTGGTCCAAAAAATTGAAACTTTAATGACTCACGCTGGCCCGCAATGTCCTGATTTACAAAGTGGCTCTATATACCTAACAGAACTGGCAAAACGGATTAGGCCAAAAGTCCACTTATTTGGACATCACCATCAAGTAGTTGAACCTTGTAAAGGACCGGGTAATTCACTACTGGTGGGATTAGAGCATCTCGACTTTAATAAAAATGGAGAACTCAAAGAAGGTGCTTGGGGCATATTAACGCTTTCAGGAGACTCAGCGAATTTTACCTTTTCATCTCCCCAAAACCTTCCATTTTTAAAAAAAGTCAAACGTGAGACTTATCGCTCATTGCTTAATTAAAAATCCTATTTTTGGGATGTAGGGTGCGTCCTACGCACCGTCATTGGCACCATTTTAAATCAAATTATTAATGGTGCGAGATTAATGGTGCGTGGGACGCACCCTACACATATCTATTAATATCGGTGCGTGGGACGCACCCTACGCTCGCTGACTAGGACTTCCACCCAGTAATAAATGCTTTGCGAAGCTTGGCGCACGCACCCTACACATATCTATTAATATCAAGCCAAAGGATGCACCCTACGCTTGCTAGCACATTAACTGTCAAAAAATCAGTTGCGTAGGCTCATTGACGAACACGACGGTAATTTGACATAGTTTATCCTGACGAAGTGGTAGCAGCGTACTTCAGTACAGCATCGCTAACGGCTTTTATTCTTTCCTTAATCTGTTGCTTTGTGTTAGCGTCTTTATACTCTTTATGATCTAAAAACTCAGTTGCTGCTTCTTCATATTTACCTTCATTAAATAACTTTCTAAAATTAGGGCTATCTCCTAAATCACCTCTATACGTTGCTTGTAGTAATTCAGCTTGTAAATACTCAGGTAATTTCTTATAAGAAGGTATAAGCTTACGTGTTTTATCCTCATGCTTAGCAATAGAGTCTTTAGCAGACATATTCATATATTTACCAGTCTGTCCGACACCTGAAGTTGGGATACCCTTTGTGTCAAGATAGACACCATCAACATAACCTTCTAGTATGACTATACGTTTCTCTTTATTAGATAGAGGGCCTTCTATTTTTTCGACTTCTTTTATAGCTTCTTTGCCATAGTATTTTCTAGGTATACTAGACTCATCTTGTGAATCATTTGAAGCAGGTTGTTCTGTACTATCATCAGCGGCATGATTTTTTTCACAAAGCTTTGCTTTTTGTGCATTTTCTAAGTGTTTTTTACGATCATCTAGTCCATTTAAACCGCCATTAATTTTGCGTGTTATTTTTACAAGATCATCCTTATCTGCCAACTCATTTAAGTTATGCTTATCCCAATACCATCCTGCTACATCAACAATCAAGTCGGGTTCTTCAAGTTTTGAAGGTGATTGTGTCAAATCAATACCAATGGAATCACCATATTTTTTATAGTTTGCGCGTCCAGTCAGTTGTATCAGCCCACGTCCCTTAAACTTGATACCATCACCCGGTTGAGTATTACCTAAATCTACCCTTCCTTCATATGCTTTACCACTAGCAATTTCCTCGGAATACCGTAAACTCCCGCTTTCATGAGTAATCTGTGCTAAGAAATGGGCTACTCTTTGCGCGGTGTTGATTTGATATTTTTTTAGAGTCTTATTGATCTGAGCCAAATATTTATTTATGTTAGCATCACTAGCGTATGGCATAGCCTTCTTGAGTTGTTCTTTTGTTAGGGAACAAGTTTTTGATGAACTACAAACAGTTGTAGTTTCTCCGCATTTTTTGGCTTTTCCCTTGGCATTCTCAACCTTCCCACCATGCTTGACATACAAATCCATCCACTCCTGACGCAGCGCAGCCTGCTTAGGATCAGTAGCACTCAGCGGTTTAGCCTTCAACTCAGCCTTTTTAACCGCCGCTTTGTTCAAAGGTCTTTTTAGTCGTCCGCTCATACCAAACCCCTTACCATTTCGAGTTCACGCTCATCAATTAAATCCATTTTAGCGGTGCCATCCAATTCTTTAGCGTGAAGGATTCCGCTAGCCCAAGCAGTGTCAGGATTCGTCTCAAATTTATGACCATACATAACCATAAATTCAAGATAACGTCGAACATCATCTTCAAGTGTTATCTGGTATTGCTCCGCTTGTTCAATACCTTCTTGGATAAGAGCACGTAATTCCACTTCAGATATTTCTCTGGTTTCATCCGGAAAATTATTGCTCAGATGAATAACCAGATGGTCTTCAAATTGTTTGAGCATCGCTTGGCTCAAAGCGGACATTTGTTCTTCACGAATTGTTAACATGATGGTAATCCAATTATGATACCGGATCAATGCCACGAACATCATCCGGGCATTCTTGTTGCACATGCTTTACAACGAAGTCGATAAATTTTTCTTCGTCGTGCATTAGCATTGCTTCGATTTATTCTTGCCTTATGTTAAGCATCTGATAAAATCAGTTATTTTAAAAAAAAATTAATATAAGATTATGAAATCTGGTAATCAGCAACATCATTTTGCCGTCTTTGGCGACATTCATGGCCGAATTGCCCTCATGTACACACTGGCATTTCTGTGGGAAAACGAGTCTGGCATCAAATTATCAGGCTTACTACAAGTCGGCGATATGGGCGCATTCCCAAATCCTTTTAAGCTAGATGATGCGACTCAAAAATACGCCCAAATCGATCCCGATGAA
>JSZA02000337.1 GCA_000785145.2 Candidatus Thiomargarita nelsonii | reverse complement strand
GGCTTGACGGTTGAGTTCGCTATAGCTTAGTTGTTGTTCTTCAAAAACGACGGCGATATTATCAGGCGTTTTTTCTACTTGTTGTTCAAATAAATCAATAATGGTTTGGTCTTTTGGATAATCCGTTGTCGTGTCATTCCATGTCTGCAATTGTTGTTGCTCAGCTTCGGTTAGCATTGGCAAGTGACTGATAGATTGTTCGGGATTGTCAACAATGGCAGTCAGCAGAACTTCAAAATGTCCCGCCATCCGTTCAATGGTTTTGGCCTCAAATAAATCGGTGGCATATTCCCAGACACAGTGGAATTGCCCATCCTGTTCTTCCATGCTCAGGGTCAGATCAAATTTGGCAATCGGGTACTCAGCGTTCAGTACCGTGATGTCCAAACCCGGCAGTTCCAGTTCTGCCGATTCATTATTTTGCAAGACAAACATGACTTGAAACAGAGGATGATGACTCAGGCTACGGGTTGGTTGCAGTTGTTCAACCAGCATTTCAAACGGAATGTCTTGATGGGCGTAAGCTTCTAAACAGCTTTGACGAGTTTCTAGTAATAAGTCAGTAAAGCTTTGTTGTGGTTTGAGTTGGTTACGCAGCACTAAGGTATTGACGAAAAAACCAATTAATTCTTCAGTTTGGCTCAGAGTACGGTTGGCAATCGGACTACCGACACAGATATCATTTTGGCGACTGTAGCGTGAGAGCAGAATATTAAAGCTTGCCAGCAGAGTCATGAAGTCACTCACTCCTGCCTGTCGGCTCAGAGTGGTGATTTTCTGACTGAGTGCCGGTGATAAGTGTTGGGCATAAAAAGCGCCTTGGTAACTTTGCTGTGCTGGACGCGGTTTGTCGGTCGGTAATTCTAACAATTCCGGGCTACCCGTGAGTTGTTGGTGCCAGTATTCCACTTGTTGTTGTAAAACTTGGCCTTGCAACCACTGATGCTGCCAAGCGGCATAGTCGCTGTATTGTATGAGAAGCGGGGGCAAACTCGGTTGCTCGCTTTGGGCAAAAGCTGTGTAGGCCTGTTTCCAATCACGAATGAATACGCCCATTGACCAACCATCGCTGATGATGTGGTGCATATTCAGCAGTAATACCGACTGTTCTTCATTCAGTTGTAATAGCTGGGCTTTAAATAAAGGCCCTTGCGCTAAATCAAATGGGGCGACGGCATGGCTATTGGCCCGACTTTGGATTTCAGAACGAAGTTCTTCATCGGTCAGAAGCCGCAAATCGTGAATGGGTAAAGTTTCAATTTGATCAATCGCTTGAATCTGTACAGTTGCTTGACCCGCCTTCATGGGAAAATAAGTGCGTAGGCTGGTATGACGTTCCTGCATCCAATGCAAGCTCTGTTGCAAAGCGGCACTATCTAATTGACCCGACAATTGCAAGGCGACTGGCATGTTATAGGTGGCGCTGTTATTCTCTTCAAACTGGTTTAAAAACCATAAACGTTGCTGGGCAAAGGATAAGATTTTAGGAGAATCCGAGGACTGCACTTCAATGGCTGGCAAGCTAACCATGCGAGTGGCCGCTTCAATGGCCGTTGCTAAAGTTGATAATTGTGGATGCTCAAAAATGGTCCGCACTGAGAGTTCAATTTGAAAGCTATCTCTGATACGAGCGATGAGTTGAGTTGCGAGTAGGGAATGTCCTCCCAGTTCAAAGAAGTTGTCATCTCGATTGATGGTTTGGCGTTTGAGTACGTGAGCCATTAATCCAGCTAATAAGTCTTCGGTCGGTGTTTTGGGCTGGGTGCCCGTTTTGAGTTCAATTTCTGGTGCGGGCAAGGCTTTACGGTCAATTTTGCCATTGGGTGTCAGTGGCAGTTTATCCAACACGCTAAAATGACTGGGAACCATATAGTCAGGCAAGCGGGCTTGAAGTCTGTCTTTCAAGGAAGCTACTATGTCATTTGATTCGGAATCGGTGGTGATGTAAGCCACGAGCCGTTTGTTGTCATCGGTCTCATACAGTGTCACGACGGCTTCTTTAACGGCTGGGTGTTGATTGATGATGGTTTCAATTTCACCTAATTCTATGCGGAAACCCCGTAGTTTGATTTGGTGGTCGATACGTCCTAGATATTCTAGGTTGCCATCAGGGAGCCATCTGGCTAAGTCGCCGGTTTTGTAGATGCGCTCGGTTTTGCCGAATAGTTCGATTTCGAGGAATTTTTCGGCGGTGAGCTCGGGGCGGTTGAGGTAGCCTCGGCCAACTTGAATTCCAGCAATACATAATTCTCCTAGTACGTTAATTGGCATAATCTGATGGTTTACATCTAAAACATAGAGCTGCGTATTGGCAACGGGTATTCCAATTGGAATCAAGGAGTATGTTTCTTCACTTTGACATGACCAATGACTTACATCCACTGCTGCTTCTGTGGGTCCGTAAAGATTGTGTAATTCAATGTTCAAGTCGGCAAAGTTGGCAAAAAATTGCTGGACGAGTTCAAAACCTAATGCTTCACCACTACAAATAACTCGTTTCAGGCTATGGCAATTATTCACGTCGGCATGGCTTATGAATGCCTGTAGCATGGAAGGCACAAAATGCAACACAGTCACTTTATATTTGGCAATCACCGAAGCCAAATAAGCGGGGTCTTTGTGCCCTTCAGGTTTAGCGACAATTAAACTGGCCCCATTCAGTAATGGCCAGAAAAATTCCCACACAGAAACATCAAAGCTGAAAGGCGTTTTTTGTAAGATACGATCCTGAACGGTAAGCTGATAAGTCTCCTGCATCCACAACAAACGATTCACTATTCCAGTATGAGTATTCATCACCCCTTTAGGTTTCCCCGTCGAACCCGACGTATAAATCACATAAGCCAAATCCTCCGCTAGTCTACAAACCAAAGGATTCTCAGTGGGCTGGTCAGCCAAATCCACTTCATCCAAACACACCACAACACATTCAGGCTCTAACTGTGCTTTCAGGTGGCTTTGAGTCAGC